>NZ_JAKRMT010000010.1:0-81759 GCF_022346045.1 Corynebacterium sp. ACRQJ
ATGATCGCGTCGATTTCGCCGCGTTCAAAGGACGCCACCATGGCGTCGTAGTCGGGGCGAGCCACATTCTTCTTTGACGCGGAAATGGACTGATCGACGTAGTTATGTCCTATGTCCAACGCGCAAGCCACGCTGCTTTGCAATGGCTTCACAGTCCTGACGCTGCAGGTCGATGGTGCGGCCATCCACCTCAGCGTCTCGTGAGATACGACGGCAAATAGGAGCGCGTGTTGTCAAACGCTATTAATACGGCCCTTAGCTACACATTGAACTTAAATTCCACCACGTCGCCGTCGACCATCACGTAGTCCTTGCCTTCCTGGCGAACCTTGCCGTGGGCGCGGGCCTCCGCCATGGAACCGAGCTCGTCCAGGTCCTCAAAGGCCACGATCTCGGCCTTAATGAAGCCCTTCTCGAAGTCCGTGTGGATCACGCCGGCCGCCTGCGGAGCAGTGTCACCCTTGTGGATCGTCCACGCACGAGCCTCCTTCGGCCCAGCAGTCAGGTAAGTCTGCAGCCCCAGCGTTGCAAAGCCAGCCTTTGCCAGCGTCTGCAGCCCCGGCTCGGTCTGCCCGACGGATTCCAGCAGTTCAGCCGCCTCCTCGTCGTCCAGCTCCAGCAGGTCCGCCTCCGTCGCGGCGTCCAGGAACACGCAGTCCGCAGGAGCCACCAGCTCGCGCAGCTCCGCCTTCTTATCCTCGTCGGTCAGCACAGACTCATCGGAGTTGAACACGTACAGGAACGGCTTGGCCGTCAGGAAGTGCAGGTCGCGCACAGTTGCCAGGTCGATCTCCCCCTGCGCCGCGGCACTCGACAGCGTGCGGCTATCCTCCAGGATCTCCTGCGCCTTCTTAGCCCCCTCGACCTGCTCGGCCAGATCCTTGTTCTTGCGCGCTTCCTTTTCCAGGCGCGGCAGAGCCTTCTCCACCGTCTGCAGGTCGGCCAGGATCAGCTCCGTCTCAATGACGGAAATGTCGCTGGCGGGGTCCACTCGACCGTCAACGTGGATCACGTTGTCGTCGGAGAATGCACGCACCACCTGGCAGATCGCGTCCGCCTCGCGGATGTTCGCCAGGAAGGCATTACCCATACCCTCGCCGTCGGAAGCACCCTTCACGATGCCGGCGATGTCCACGAAGGAGACTGTCGCGGGCAGGATGCGCTCAGATTCAAAGATCTCCGCCAGGCGCGTCAGGCGCGGGTCCGGCAGCTCCACCAGCCCCACGTTGGGCTCAATGGTTGCGAACGGGTAGTTCGCAGCCAGAACATCGTTGCGGGTCAGGGCGTTAAACAGCGTGGACTTGCCCACGTTGGGCAGGCCAACAATTCCAAGAGTAAGAGTCACGTGCCCCATCCTATCGCCCGGCCGTCGCTGCCTCCAATGCGCCCTTTCTATTGCCTCTATTGCCATACTTATTGTTTCTTTTTGACGCCCACCGCTGCCCACCTATGGACGTCCCAGTTACCCCCAGACACCCCAAAGAAACTACCCCCATCTCTTCATCGGTTAGTCAATCTCGGAAAAGAATTGTGGAAACCCACTATCAGAACCTTTCAACGGTCATATAGTGAATGCACCTTAGAAAACCTTGAGGCTTTACCACCCATTAAGCCTCTTCTGTTAACTCTTCGCCTTGCGAGATGCCTGCTAGAAAGTTGCACCTCAATGACCACTTCATCTTCCTCGCCTGAAGCCAGTCCCCGTCAGAGACGAGAAACATTCAACACCCGCCTCGTGTTTATCATGGCCGCAATCGGCTCCGCGGTCGGCCTGGGTAACATTTGGCGCTTCCCCTACGTCGCCTACGAAAACGGCGGCGGCGCCTTCCTGATTCCCTACCTGGTTGCACTACTCACCGCGGGCATTCCACTACTGTGGTTCGACCTCGCCATGGGCCACCGCTTCCGCGGTTCCACTCCCCTGACATTCCGCCGTACCAGCAAGTACGCCGAGCCGATCGGTTGGCTGAAGGTGGGCGTGAACTTTTTCATTGCGGTCTACTACGCTGCCATCATCGCCTGGGCGGGCCTCTTCACCTGGAAGTCCATTGGCAAGACGTGGGGTGAAGACGCAGAGTCTTACTTCATGAGCGACTTCCTGAAGGTTGACGATTCCTCCGCCTGGACAGGCGACTTCGTCATCCCGATTCTGCTGGTCATGGCCGCAGTATGGGTGGTCTGTATCTTCACCCTTGCCCGCGGGATCAACGAGGGTATCGGCCGCGTCACCATGTTCTTCGTACCGGTGCTGATCGTCCTTTTCGTCGTTATGGTGGTCCGAGCCCTATTCCTCGAAGGTTCCGCCGACGGCCTGAACACGTTCTTCACCCCGGACTGGAGCGTCCTGTCCGATACCTCCGTATGGATCGCCGCTTACGGTCAGATTTTCTTCTCCCTGTCCATCGGCTTCGGCATCATGATTACCTATGCGTCTTACCTCAAGCCGCGCACGAACCTCACCGGCACCGGTATGGTGACGGCCTTCGCCAACTCCTCCTTCGAAGTTCTGGCCGGCATCGGCGTGTTCGCCACCCTGGGCTTCATGGCTGCACAGTCGGGCACCTCCGTCGAGGAATCTGTCTCCGGCGGCATCGGCCTGGCATTCATCGCCTTCCCGACCATCATCAATGAAATGCCAGCCGGGCCCCTGTTCGGCGTGCTGTTCTTCGGCTCCCTGTTCCTGGCTGGTATTACGTCGCTGATCTCCATCATGGAGGTCGTTATCTCCGCCGTGAAGGACAAGCTAAACCTGACCCGTGAGGTCGCCTCCATCACCATCGGTGGCGTCATGGCCGTCGTCTCCTGCCTGCTGTTCTCCACCACGTCTGGTCTGATCACCCTGGACATCATGGACAAGTTCACCAACAACCTGGGCATCGTGATCTGTGCCGTCGCCGCGGTTCTGAGCATTGGCTGGATCCAGGGGCGCCGTAACGAGATGGCGCAGCACCTCAACGCTGTTTCGGAGCTGCGCCTGGGTGTTGTGTGGCAGGCCTGCGTGTTCGCCATCACCCCTGCGGTGCTGCTGTACTTCCTGTTCGAGGAGATCCGTACTCTCCTCTCCGAAGGCTACGAGGGATACGCATCCGGGACGATCTTCGCTTACGGCTGGTTGGTGCTCATCATCATCGGCCTCGGCGCGGTGGTATGGAGCTTCGTGCCTTTCCGCGGCAACCTGTTCCTCGATGGTCTGCCGAGTTCGGACTACGGCGTGCCTCCAAAGGGTCGGCCGAGTGGCACTCCGAACCCGCTCGTCAATGGCGCTGCCACCGCCGCTACTTCTGCCACCGGCTCTAACAATGGCCCTAACAATGGAAAGGAACTGTCATGACCGGCCCCGCAATTCTCCTGATGGCCCTGTTCATTATCGTGATCTGGGGTGGGCTCGTTGCAGCGATTCTTATGCTCGCGAAAACGGATGACGCCACCACCGGCGAGCTGGGATCCGCACCCGGCACGGACAACGAGTCTCTACTCCAGGTGAACACATCCTCCGCGGCGCGTTAAGCCGCTGATAAACACGCCCCGGGGTGCGTCATAAACTCCCGTTTTGGACCTGCGTGAGGCAGAATAGGGAGAATGAACTCCCAGAACCCCCACGACAGGTCCTTTCCTCGTAAGGATGGCCGTGATTTTGCAGACTTTATCGCGGGTTCCCATCGAATGGATACGGAAAACATCCCAATACCGGGCGACGATAGAGACGAAGAGCGCCTCGGCCATGGCCAATTCGCTGACGAACCGCAGGCAGCCAAGCACCCAACCGTAAGCCCCGACTCCCCCGAGGCCGAGCTGGTCGAGGACAAGCGAGCAGAAACTGCCCCCACCGTGGAGGAAAAGGGGGACTCCTACGTCCAGGAGCGCAACACCGCCCGCGCCACGACAGGAACGGAAAAGCCGTTGACCAAAGATCACGAACCGGACGGGGAAACGGAAACCGACGACCGCCCTGGGCTTCGCTCGCACGCGGCAAAGGTTAAGAAGAAGGCTAAGAAGCCTGCTCAGAAGTCTCCCATCGATGAAGAGCTAAACCCTGAACTGCGCGACCGCGCGGAGGTCATCGGCACCACAGGTCGCTGGTTTGCGGGCTGGTGCTTGCGTTTCATCATCATCGCCGCAGCGCTGTATCTGGGATTCCAAGTGTTCGGCAAGCTCTGGGCCGGCATCTTGCCGGTCTGCCTGTCGGTGATCGTATGTACCGTGCTGTGGCCGGTCGTGCGTCTGCTCCGCAAGTTGAAAATCCCCAACAGCTTGGCTGTGCTGATTTCTATCCTGGGCTTCTTCGCCCTCATCATCGGCACCTTCGCCGCCATCGCACCTAGTGCCGTGGAACAGGGCAAAACGATCGTCAACCAGGCCAGCGACGGCATCGGCCGGATCCAGGACTGGCTGCAAGGACCTCCCGTGAACTTGCAGGAAAGCCAGTTCAACGATGGTGTCCAGCAGATCACCGATTGGCTACAGAACAAGTCCGGCGACATCGCAACAAGCATTGCCGCCTTCGGCACGGAGACCGCCTCCCTGCTGGTCACTCTCTTCGTGATGCTGGTGCTGACGTTCTTCTTCCTGAAGGACGGAGAGAACTTCCTGCCGATGCTGCGCCGCGTGACGGGCCGCCGCGTCGGCTGGCACCTGACCGAGGTCCTGACTCGCTGCTGGAACACCCTGGGCGGCTTCATCCGCACCCAGGCCATCGTGTCCGCCATCGACGCTATCTTCATCGGCCTGGGCCTCGTCCTGCTGAACGTGCCGCTGGCCGGCCCGCTGGCTATCCTGACGTTCTTCGGCGGCTTCATCCCCATGGTCGGTGCATTCGTCGCAGGTGCTCTGTCCGTGTTGATCGCGCTGGTGGCAGTCGACTTCAACACCGCCGTTATGGCACTGCTCCTGGTCATTGCCGTCCAGCAGCTAGAGGGCAACATCCTGCAGCCGGTGCTGCAGTCCCGCGCGATGAACGTTCACCCTGTCATCATCCTGCTCTCCGTCACCCTGGGCTCCACCCTCTTCGGCATCATCGGTGCCTTCCTGGCCGTGCCGTGCGCCGCTATGATCGCCGTGATCCTGCGTTACATGGGCGACCTGACGGACCTCGCCACGGGCGAGAAAACCTCCCAGGACATCGAATTTGCTACCACCGCCGGTTCCCTCACAGGCGAACAGTCGGAACGTGCCGCCCAACGCTGGCAGGAGCTGCGTAAGGCCATGATGCTGAACAGCTCCGATAAGACTGATTCCGCCGAGTCCTCCAAAGCCACGACCACCGCGGCGGTCAGCGACGCTCCTACGGAGACGGCAGCAGACGCAGACGAGGGGGCGTCATCCCTCAGCGACAAGAGAGCACAGATCCGCGGTAAGGTGCAGTCAATTTATAAGTCCCTCCGTGGCAATAACGAGTAGAGCAAGCCGAAGAAGTAGCATTACCCCGTGACCGAAAGCAGCCGACACAGAAGCAATAGCCGCACCGCACACCGAGGCGTACGCAGCCGCGGCCTGGCTGAGGTGACGCACGATGATTCACCGGCGCACTGGTTCCCCGTCTGGGCGCCTGCACTGGTGATGCTGGCCATTGTTTTCACCGGCCTTGTGCTCGCCAATGGTGATAGAACGATCCCGACTCTTTTCTTCGGTCTTTTCGCCGTCGGCATGATTGCCTCTACCATCTTCGTCGAGCCACGCGGACTGTTCATTACCGTGGCTTCGTTCCCGCTGTTCTACCTGTTCGGGTCTCTGCTGATTGGCTGGTTCAGTTCCGGTAGGGCGACGATTGCCAGCCGGAAGACGAAGGTCATCACCTCTATTTACCCCGCCATCGAGCACTACCTGTGGCTGCTGATCCCCTTCCTCGTCGCGCTGGGCATCGCGATTTTCCGCTGGTGGAACTTCCGCGAGTCCCTCACCCGCAAGGCCGCGAAGCTGGAGATGCAGCGCCGTCGTCGCAGCGAATCCGACCGCAGCAACATTGAGACCTACGGTCGCGCACAGGAGCGTTCGCATGCTCGGAGCCACGCGCGCAGAAGTACTCGTTCTTCTGATGACGCCCCCAGCTACGAACCGCGGAAGCGTTCAGAGCGGACGACACAGCGTATTACCCGCATCTCGCGGGGCGGGGATTCGGTTCCTGCCCCCTATCAGGAGCGCGCCGCCAGAAGCTTGGATAGGGATTCCGACAGGAGTTTCGATAGGGACGAGGAGTTCCTGCGGTTCGAAGAACGCTCCGGCAGCGATGACGTCCGTTCTAGCGCCAAGCGGGTAACCCGCAGCTCTGAAGAATTGCGCGAGAACGCTCAGCGCCGCCGGGTCCCCTTCCCGGAGCGGCGCATGTCCCCCAAGCGCTACCTCGATGACGAGCGCGACTAAACAGACGGGGGCTAGTTCTACCCCCCTTTGGCGATTTACATCGCGTTTTACTTCTGGGTGCGCGGCGGACGCAGCTCGCGTGGCAGGGAGAAGATCAGATCCTCCGTGGCGGTGGTGACTTCCTCCACTTCGCCATAGCCCTTCTCCGCCAGCAGCTCCAGCACACCGCGAACGAGGATCTCCGGCACCGATGCGCCTGAGGTCACGCCGACGTGCGTCACGCCATCCAGCCAAGCGGGATCGACCTGCTCCGCGTAGTCCACCAGGTGGGCATCCTGCGCGCCGTGCTGCAGGGCTACCTCTACCAGGCGCTTGGAGTTGGAGGAGTTCTGCGAACCGACCACGATCATGAGCTCCACCTTCGGCGCAATGGCCTTAACCGCTACCTGGCGGTTCTGGGTGGCGTAGCAGATGTCATCGGACGGCGGATCCTGGATGTGCGGGAACTTCTCGCGCAGCAGCTTCACGGTGGTCATGGTCTCGTCCACGCTCAGGGTGGTCTGGGAGAGCCACACCAGCTTCGTGCCCTCCGGGAAGTCCAGCGCATTCACGTCGTCCTCGCCGTCGACCAGGTGGACAACATCCGGGGCTTCACCCGCGGTGCCCTCGACCTCTTCGTGGCCGTGGTGGCCGATCAGGATGATCTGGTATCCCTGCTTAGCGAAGCGCGTGACCTCGTGGTGAACCTTGGTGACGAGCGGGCACGTGGCGTCAAAAGTCTTCAGCTCGAGCTGGCGGGCCTCCTCGTGCACCGCGGGCGATACACCGTGCGCCGAGAACACCACGTTGGAGCCGCGAGGGACCTCCGAGGTCTCGTCGACGAAGATCACGCCGCGATCCTCGAAAGTCTTCACAACGTGCTTGTTGTGCACGATCTCCTTGCGCACGTACAGCGGTGCACCGTGCTTTTCCAAAGCCTTCTCGACGGACTCGACGGCACGATCGACTCCGGCGCAGTAACCGCGCGGGGCAGCTAGATAAACCTTTTTAGTATCGGCAGTTGCCTCGGTAGTTGGGGTAGTCATGTGCCCCATCGTAATGGAAGTACCTGACAGTGCCCATCCCCTGCCCATCCCCTGCCCTTGCACTGCTCACCCACTGGTCATCCATTGGTCATCCGTTGGTGTCCGAGCCGTCATTTAGAATGCTTAACCATGAGCGTTCCAAACTCCCCTGAGGCCCCGTGGGCGGTCGGGCAGCTAAACGACCAGGTGAAGAACTGGATCCAAAGGCTGGGGTTCATCTGGGTCGAAGGCCAGGTCACGCAGGTAAACATGAAGAGCACCTGGCGGTTTTCCTACATCACCCTGCGCGATGTGAACCTGGAAGCTTCGGTCTCCCTGACCGTGGAAACGAGCGCGCTGAAGAACCTGGCCACTCCAGTAAAGGACGGCGACCGCATTGTCGTACACGGCAAGCCGTCGTTCTATTCCAAGCGCGGCAGCTTTTCCCTGTGGGTCACGGAAATCCGGCAGGTCGGTATCGGCCAGCTGCTCGCACAGATCGAACAGTTGAAGAAGGCCATGTTTGCCGAAGGCCTTTTCGACCCCCGCCTGAAGGCTCCCCTGCCCTTCCTGCCCACCACCGTGGGATTGATTACCGGCCGTGGTTCGGCGGCGGAGCGGGACGTGATGGAGGTGGCCAAACGCCGCTGGCCCGCAGTGCACTTTCGGGTGATTAACACCGCTGTCCAAGGCCCGAAGACGGTTCCGCAGGTCGTCGACGCTCTGCAAGAACTGGAGCGGGACCCGGCGGTCGACGTAATCATCGTCGCCCGTGGCGGCGGTTCGGTGGAAGACCTGCTGCCGTTCTCCGAAGAAGCGCTGGTGCGCGAGGTATCCCGACTGCGGACCCCGGTGGTTTCGGCCATCGGGCACGAGCCGGACAATCCCCTGCTGGACTACGTGGCCGACGTCCGCGCGGCCACTCCCACAGATGCGGCCAAGACGGTTGTCCCGGATGTGGTTCAGGAGCTGCGAATCATCAGCGAAGCACGCCAGCGCGGCGCCGGTGCCCTGCGCAACTGGGTGGCGCACGAACGCAAGGGGCTGGCTCAGATCCGCACCCGGCCCGTGATGGCGGACCCCAGCCTGCCGGTCACCCGCCAGAAAGACATCATCGCGGAGGCTCTGCAGCGCAAGGATCGCGCGCTCGGCGTGCATGTCCGCTCGCTGCGCTCCTCCATCGAGTCGCTGAAGGCGCAGGTCAATGCCCTGGGGCCGTCCCAGACCCTTGCGCGTGGCTATTCCATCGTGCAGGTCATTCCGCGCGACAAATCTGGAGCCCAGGTGGTCACCACGGTGGATCAAGTTAATCCCGGTTCGCAGCTGCGCATCCGTGTCCCCGACGGATCCATCACGGCCGCGGCGATGGGTGTGCAGGCGGCGCCTGGGGGCGTCATAAATAAGAACAGCAGCAAGACAGACAGCAGCACAGGAGAGGCATAAAACGATGGCGGACAACACCAATAACGGCACCAACAACACCAACAATGGCGAGCAGCAGAAGTTTCGCCCGCTCGACCAGCTGAGCTACGAGCAGGCACGCGATGAACTGGTGGAGGTCGTGAAGATCCTCGAGCTCGGGCAGATGAGCCTCGACGAGTCGCTGAACTACTGGGAACGCGGCGAGGAACTGGCCGCATACTGCGAGGACTACCTCAACGGCGCGTCCAAGCGCATCGAGCAGGCGCTACAGCAGCGCGAGGCACGCAACGCCGAGGCGCAGAACGAGGGCTAGCGTGCGTCGGTGACGTCAATTGGCTGCGTCGCAGCGATCTTCTCCGCGGCAGTGCGAGTCTGCTCGTGGGAGGCCATCGCCTCAATAGCCAAGCGCACATCCCCCAGGTCAGCAACCCACAGCGGGCGAGCATCCTCGCCGGTGAAGACGTGCCACTCGACATCCCCCGTGGTCTCCGTGCCAGTCTCTTCCCGCACGGAATCATCAGGCTTGGAGGCGGCCTTAAAGTCGGCTCCGGTTTGAGTCAAGGAAATGTAGTTCTCCCCGTTAATAACCCAACCGACCAGGCTCGACGGTTCGCCGCCGACCATCACGCGGCGGGCGGAATTGGCCACCCAGCCTTCCGGCATCTCCGGGTTACGGATGGGGAAATCGAAAGTGCGGGCATCCATCTGCAGCACAGTATCCGCATCGACCTCCTGCACAGGACCCGATCGATCAGCCTCTCCAGGGTTAAAGGAGCACAGGCCCGTGAACCCGACCGTCAGGAACATGGCAACCAACAGCACCACCAGGGAAAGCACAATGTCCTTGGTGGATTGAAACGCACGGGGTTTTTGAATCTGCACGCCCGCCATTATCGCATTGCCTCCGCTGGCCTGGCCAAATCAACCCTAGGTTGGGATGGGCTTAACCCTGGGTTGGGCTGGACGGCGAAACTTAAGGCGCAGCATCAGACAGCGTCCGGGGTAAATGAGGCACAATGGAAGAAGAGTGGAAACAATTACCTATCAGCCACCAATCAGCAACAGAAAAGAGCTTGAAGATCATGTCTACTGAGCACATCCCTGCTGTCTCCCCCAACCCGGAGGCTCCGGACCGCAACCTGGCGATGGAGCTGGTCCGCGTGACGGAAGCCGCCGCCCTCGCCTCCGGCAAGTGGGTTGGCCGTGGACAGAAAGAATCCGGTGACGGCGCGGCCGTGGATGCGATGCGCCAGATGATCAACTCCGTGGAAATGGACGGCGTTGTCGTGATCGGCGAGGGCGAGAAGGACGAAGCCCCTATGCTGTTCAACGGCGAGCAGGTCGGCACCGGCAACGGCCCGGCAGTGGACATCGCCGTCGACCCGGTCGACGGCACCACCCTGATGGCCGAAGGCCGCCCGAACGCCATCTCCGTGATCGCCGCCGCCGAGCGCGGATCCATGTACGACCCGTCTGCTGTGTTCTACATGAAGAAGATCGCCGTTGGCCCGGAGGCCGTGGGCAAGGTGGACATCGACGCTCCAGTCGCTGACAACATCAACGCCGTGGCCAAGGCCAAGGGCACTGTCCCGGGCGACATCACCGTCGTCGTGCTGGACCGCCCACGCCACGAGGATCTGATCCGCGAGATCCGCGAGGCCGGCGCGAAGGTCCGCCTGATTGGCGACGGCGACGTTGCAGGTGCCGTGGCAACCGCCCAGGACACCGCCACCAACTCCGTGGACATCATGATGGGCATCGGCGGCACCCCGGAGGGCGTTATCGCCGCCGCTGCTATGAAGTGCATGGGCGGCGAGATCCAGGGCAAGCTGTGGCCGAAGGACGAGGCTGAACGCCAGAAGGCCCTGGACGCAGGCCACGACCTCGACCGTGTGCTGACCACCAACGACCTGGTGAACTCCGAGCACTGCTACTTCGTCGCCACCGGCGTGACCAACGGCGATATGGTGCGCGGTGTCTCCTACCACCAGAACTCCGCCACCACCCGTTCCCTGGTCATGCGCTCTCGCTCCGGCACGATCCGCTTCATCGAGTCGCAGCACCAGCTGGCGAAGCTGCAGTCCTACTCCGTGCTGGATTACACCCGTAACTAGCCCTTTTTATGACGCCCCCACGCCGCCGCCGCGCAGCAGGCCTTTTAGGTAGATTGGGCGGTGTCCGTGCGGGGCACGAAAGACTATCCGCTTTCCCACGGTTCCCGACTTTGAGCCCTTCGGTGGGTTCGGAGCGGGAGGCGTCAAAAAGCTAAGAAGATAAAGGTGATGAAAGAATGACCGAGCAAGAATTCCGCATTGAACACGACACGATGGGCGAGGTTAAGGTTCCCGCGAAGGCTCTGTGGCGTGCGCAGACGCAGCGTGCCGTGGAGAACTTCCCGATCTCCGACCGTCCGCTGGAGTCCGCACAGATCCGCGCGATGGGTCTGCTGAAGGCGGCCTGCGCGCAGGTAAACAAGGACCGTGGCCTGCTGACCGACGAGCAGGCGGATGCCATCATCTCCGCCGCCAAGGAAATCGGCGAGGGCAAGCACGACGCTGAGTTCCCGATCGACGTGTTCCAGACCGGCTCCGGTACCTCTTCCAATATGAACACCAACGAGGTCATCGCCTCCATCGCCAAGAACAACGGCGTGGAGATCCACCCGAACGACCACGTAAACATGGGCCAGTCCTCCAACGACACGTTCCCGACTGCTACCCACGTGGCCGCAACCCAGGCTGCCGTCAACGACCTGATCCCGGGCCTGAAGGTGCTGCAGGAGTCTCTGGCAAAGAAGGCCAAGGAGTGGGAGACGGTCGTGAAGTCCGGCCGCACCCACCTGATGGATGCCGTCCCGGTAACCCTGGGCCAGGAGTTCTCCGGCTACGCCCGCCAGATCGAGGCAGGCATCGAGCGCGTTGAGGCCACCCTGCCCCGCCTGGGTGAGCTGCCGATCGGCGGTACCGCAGTCGGCACCGGCCTGAACACCCCGGCTGACTTCGGCGCGAACGTTACCGCCGAGCTGGTGAAGCTGACCGGCGTGGAGCAGCTGCGTGAGGCAGAGAACCACTTCGAGGCGCAGGCTAACCGCGATGGCCTGGTTGAGTTCTCCGGTGCTATGCGCACCATCGCTGTCTCCCTGAACAAGATCGCCAACGACATCCGCTGGATGGGCTCCGGCCCGCTGACCGGCCTGGGCGAGATCCACCTGCCGGACCTGCAGCCGGGCTCCTCCATCATGCCGGGCAAGGTCAACCCGGTTCTGTGTGAGACTGCAACCCAGGTCGCTGCACAGGTCATCGGTAACGACGCTGCCGTTGCCTTCGGCGGTTCCCAGGGTGCGTTCGAGCTGAACGTGTACATCCCAATGATGGCCCGCAACGTGCTGGAGTCTGCGAAGCTGCTGGCCAACACCGCCCGCGTTTTCGCAGAGAAGCTGGTCGACGGCATCGAGCCGAACGAGGAGCGTATGCGCACTCTGGCTGAGTCCTCCCCGTCCATCGTCACCCCGCTGAACTCTGCTATTGGCTACGAGGCTGCGGCGAAGGTTGCTAAGACTGCTCTGAAGGAAGGCAAGACCATCCGTCAGACTGTTATCGACCTGGGCTTTGTCGACGGCGAGAAGCTGACCGAGGAGGAGCTGGATAAGCGTCTCGACGTCCTGGCTATGGCAAACACCGACCGCGACAAGTAGGCGAAAACTAAGTACTGACGCTGTTGCGGGGCCAGCCGGCTAGTTGGCTGGCCACACTTGCTTCTGCGGCGCTGGCTCGGGTGGCCACACTTGCCGGGTCATCCTGGCTGGCCGCACTTGCCGGGTCATCCTGGCTGGCCGCACTTGCCGGGTCATCCTGGCTGGCCGCACTTGCCGGGGTCATCCTGGCTGGCCTACAAGCTGGGCCGACACACCCGCTGTTGTTCTCCGAAGGCACTAGTAGTCATTAGTGCTACTAGTAGGCACTGGCCACCGTCTTTGGAGGAGCGACAGCGGGTTTTCCTATGTCTGACCGCGGCCAGCCCCGCCTGCACCTTTCCTGTCCCTCCGCCTTACTTCCATCCCGGCCTCTTCTGCCCCTTTTAGCTCCCTTTTAGCTGCCCTTTTAGCTCCCATAAGGCCAAAATGTCGTTAGAACGGGAATACGCACGGCGCCGCAGCCGACTCCGGAAAATCAAAACCCTCTGACCTGGGCTTTTACTTTACTGGAATTTGATCCCATTAACGGATTCCCGTTCTAGCGACATTCAGCCTCTCCAGCACCGACCAATACCCACTATCTGCCGTCACGTCGTCAACCAACCACTATCCTTCAGAAGCTATTGGTCACACCAACACCACACGTTTCATAGATGTCGGAAAAGTTGCAAAACGCCTCCCTTCCAAAATCAGCACCTTCCACAACACCCCCGTGACCTGCACTTTTACACTATTGGAAATCTACCCCAACAAGGTTGTGCAACTTTTCCGACATTTACCCAACCGGAGTGCAACTTTTCCGACAGTTACACCTCCGCAATGGAACTTTGTGACCACGCGAACAACCGCGTACCCACCCACACTCCCAGTCGCAGCACTCCACTCGCAACACCAGTCTCAGCACCTCCACCTGCAAAGCCAGTCGCAGCGCCTCCACCCACAGCGAAGACAGTTAACCACCGCACACCAGGCAAACCCGTATGAAGAATCACACAAACTTTGCACTAGATACAACTTTGCACTGGGTGTAACTTTGTTCGAGTGATGCATTCGAACCGCTCCGATCCCCCAGCTCCCCCAGAGTCCACGGAGCCCACGGAACCCACGGACCACACAACTCCCCCAGACCCCACGGAACCTCCAGCTCCCCCAGAGCCCACAGATCCCCCAACCATGGGACTGCGCGAGCGCAAACGCCTGGAGACCAGGTTAAGGATCGAGGACGAGGCCACTCGCCTCTTCCTCGATCGTTCCTTCGATGGAGTCACCCTGGAGGAAATCTGCGAAGCAGCGGACATCAGCCGCCGCACCTTCTTCAACTACTTCTCATCCAAGGAACACGTTGCGGTCGGCAAACAACCCCCGTTGCTCACCGAAGACGACTTCAACAAACTCGAAAGCTTCTCCCCGGCACGGGGCAGCCTGCCTCAATACCTCTACGCCATGCTGACCAAGAAGCGCATCGAGGAGGCCAAGAAGTCGGACAATGCCAACCTCGATCCGGAACTGGCGGAGTCGATAAGGTGGCGTCGTTCCCAAATAATAAAGAGATTCCCCAGCCTGGCACTTGCGAAGCTCGCCAGCTACGAAAAGCTACGCAGCGACCTCGCCGAAGCGGTGTGCAAGAACCTCGAAGGCCACCCGGGCAACCGCAGCACCGACATGGAGGCGATGGAGGAAGCGCACCTCATCGTCACCGCGGCAACAACGGTGCAATGGGCCGCAGCAACCTCAGCCACACGGCGCGGCAGAACCCTGAACAGCACAAAGGACTTTGACGTTGCTTTAACCGGGCTACGGCAAGTCTTCAGTGCCATCGAACCGGCCACCCTCAAGCCGTCAACAGTCTCAACCGCAGAAAACATCTCGCAGAAAGCACAAAAATCCAAGGAGAACCGCCCATGAAAGATACTCGCGAAGAAGCCGCAGCAGCCAAGGCGCGGCTCGACGCGGCGGAAAAGCAGCGCCAGGAAAACCACAACAACGTCCCCCTAGTCTTCGGCTGCCTGATGCTCGGCATGCTGATGTCTTCCCTGGGGCAGATGATCTTCTCCACCGCACTGCCCACCCTCGTCGGCGAGCTCGGCGGCGCCAACAAGATGAGCTGGGTCATCACCAGCTTCCTGCTGACCATGACCATCGGCATGCCCGTCTACGGCAAACTGGGTGACCAGATGGGTCGTAAGCCGCTGTACCTGGTGGCGGTAACCCTGTTCCTGGTCGGCTCCGTCCTGGGCGCGCTGGCGCAGAGCATGGACATGATGATCGTCGCCCGCGGAGTGCAGGGCCTCGGCGCCGGCGGCCTGATGATCGGCGCGCAGGCCATCATCGCCGACGTGGTTCCCGCCCGCGATCGAGGCCGCTACATGGGCATCATGGGCGCCGTCTTCGGTCTGAGCTCCGTGCTGGGGCCGCTGCTGGGTGGCTTCTTCACAGACGGCCCCGGCTGGCGTTGGGCGCTGTGGTTCAACGTGCCACTGGCTGTGATCACCATCCTGATGGTCTTCTTCAACCTCCAGCTGCCGAAGCGCGGCTCGGGCGCCCGCCTGGACGTCCCCGGCACGGTTCTGATGGCTGGGGCCACTAGCTCGCTGATTCTGCTACTCACCTGGGGTGGCCGCGATTATGCCTGGTCCAGCCCGGTCATCATCGGCTTGGGCATCGCAGCGGCCGTGTTGGCCACACTGTTCGTGCTGGTGGAACGCAAGGCGGAGGTCCCGCTGATCCCGATGGAGCTGTTCACCGTTCGCAACTTCGTGGTCACTACTGCGGCGGGCACGATCACGGGTGTGGTCATGTTTGGCGTGCTGGCTTACATGCCGACGTACATCCAGATGGTTCACGGCATGACCCCCACCAAGGCCGGCCTAATGATGATCCCGATGATGGCCGGCATGATCGTCACCGCCACCGCCTCCGGCCAGTACGTGTCCCGCACAGGCCGCTACAAGTGGTTCCCCGTCGCGGGTCTGCTCGTCGCCGCCACGGCGGTTGGTCTTATGGGGCTTTTTGACGCCCACGATTCCCTCGTGCACCTCGGTCTTGTCTTGGCCCTGATGGGTGTTGGCCTGGGGCTTTCGATGCAGATCCTGGTGCTGATCGTGCAGAACTCTTTCCCGATTTCGATGGTGGGCACTGCGACGGCTTCGAATAACTTCTTCCGCCAGATTGGCGGTACGGCTGGCTCAGCTATCATCGGCTCGCTGTTCACCCACCGCGTGGCGGATCTCATGGGCCAGCGGGTGCCCGGCGCGCTGCAGGAGCTGGGTCCGCAGGGGGCTGAGTTCGCCAAGGACTTCCAGGGCGGCGGCAGTGCGCGACTAACCCCGGAGATCGTCGATACGCTGCCTGGCCCGTTGCATGACGCGATCACTACCTCGTATAACGACGCCCTCGTCCCAGTTCTCGGGGCTATGGCGCCGGTGGCCGTGTTGGCTGCGCTGATTCTGGTCTTGGTACGTCAGGACACCCTGAAGGAGACCATCGAGTAGTCCCCGTTGGGATTCCATACAACGCAGAAAGGCGACCGCGCTAATGCGGTCGCCTTTTGATATGCCTGAGCTCGCTCGGGAGCGAATGTGCAAAGTTACTCGGACTTCTCTGCCGATCCCTCAGCGTTGCCATCGTCGGAGCGCTCCAGGTTTTCCTGGTAGTACTTCCAGGCCGGGCCACCCTCAAGGATCTTCTCCATCACCATGTTGTGGCGCCACGTGCCCTTCTTCGGCCCGTAGTTCATGTGGGACATGCAGTGGAATACGCCCACTTCCTCGAATCCTCGGGAGACGTGCAGCCGCACGGAGCCCTCGTTCTCCGGGAAAATGCTGGAGTGCATCGCCCAGTGGCCCTGCTCGGCGGCGTCCTTGAGCAGCCTATCGAGCAGGCTGCCGGCCACACCCTTGCCTGCGGCATCCTTGTGGACGTAGATCGAGTCCTCCAGCACTCCGTCGAACACGTCACGGTGGCTGGCGGATGTGGCGGTGATCCACCCCAGGATCTTCTCCCCCTCCTCGCCCAGCCCTGCGGCTGCGGCGGCTGCGGGATCCGTGTCAATGGCAACGAAAGAGAGCTCGGGCAGGCGGTGGCGCATAAAGTCTTCCCACGCTTCGGGCGCGTTTTCCTCAAAGGTCGCCTCGCCCGTATCCATACCGGTCTGCAGGATCTTCTGGACTTGCGGATAGTCCTTCTCCTCCATCAGGCGGATGGAGATTGCCTGCTTGGCACTGTTCTGGGCGTTGTTGCCAGCGTTGCTATCTGCAGCGCTCCCTGCAGTGTTCACAGAGTTCCCAGTATTCGCAGTGTTCCCTGCGGTGTTCGCGGAAGTCATGGAAGAAATTGTGCCCTAAGACCCATCATTTACGCCACCTGGCTGCCGGCAGCTGTGAGCGAACTATCCTTTTTCCAGCAGGTTCGTCACCAGTTCAGCGATCGCGGAGCGCTCGGATCGGGTCAGCGTGACGTGTGCGAACAGCGGATTGTTCTTCAGCTTCTCAATTACTGCCTGAATGCCGTCGTGGCGGCCCACGCGCAGGTTATCGCGCTGCGCAACGTCGTGGGTCAGAACGACGCGGGAGTTTCGCCCCAGGCGCGAGAGCACGGTCAGCAGGACGTTGCGCTCGAGCGACTGGGCTTCGTCCACAATGACGAAACTGTCGTTCAGGCTGCGGCCGCGGATGTGCGTCAGCGGGAGCACCTCCAGCAGCCCGCGGGCGTCGATCTCCTCCAGCACATTGTCGCTGACCACCCCTTCCAGGGTGTCGTACACAGCCTGCGCCCAGGGGTTCATCTTCTCCGTCTCGCTACCGGGTAGATAGCCCAAGTCCTGGCCACCGACGGCATACAGAGGGCGGAAAACGACGATGCGCTTGTGTTCACCGCGTTCCAGCACTGCCTCCAACCCGGCGCACAGTGCCAGAGCGGACTTGCCGGTACCGGCGGAGCCGCCGAGGCTTACGATGCCAACCTCGTTATCCAGCAGCAGGTCCAGCGCCACGCGCTGCTGGGCGCTGCGCCCCCGGATTCCAAAAGCTTCCAGGTCGGTGGGGACCTGGCGCACCATGCCGTCGCCCATCGAGCGTGCCAGAACGGACTGGCTACCCGCGGTCAGCTGCAGACCGCAGTGGATCGGCAGCTCGTCAACCTCGTCACCGTCTACCGTCAGGGCGCCGGAGATGTCGGCCTCCCCCACGTCGTACAGCTCGTCGATGATGCTGGAGGGCACCTCCGCGCGGGCCATGCCGTTGTATCCGGTGAGCACAACGTCCTGGGCGTGGTATTCGTCGGCGTCCAGACCAACGGCACCGGCCTTCACGCGCAGCGGCACGTCCTTCGTAACCAGTGTGACGTTGTGCCCCTCGGCCCGCAGGTTCAAAGCGCAAGCCAGGATGCGGTGGTCGTTTTGCTCTCCGCGCAGACCCGTAGGCAACACGGACTGGTCAACGTGGTTCAGCTCCACCTGGACGGTGCCGCCGTCTTCGTTGACGATGCTGGGCATGTCCAGCCGGCCGTGCTCCTGACGGAAGTCTTCGAGCATGCGCAGGGCCTGCCGGGCGAACCATCCGAGTTCCGGATGGTGGCGCTTGCCCTCTAGCTCACTGATGACGACAACGGGGAGGATGATGCGGTGTTCCGCAAACTTGATGAGTGCCCAGGGATCGGATAGCAACACCGAGGTGTCAAGGACATAGGTGCGTAGGCCGAGCTCTGCGTCGGAATGCGCGTTGAGAGCCTGTTCTGCCTGAAAGTTCTGATGTGCCTGATCGGTGGGCGCGGCGGAAGTCATGGAGGTGGTGCTCCTTGTAAGGGATTATGAGTCGATCAACCCGGACGTTCCACGCCGCAAAAGCTACGCTTTACATCCGGGAAACGGATGAGGTGGGTAGTTGTTACTTGCTTCGGACATCCTCGACGCTAGGCGCACCGCATGGAAATTACATTGTTGTCAGATGAACTCTGGGTAAACATAGAAAGCCCCAGGCTTCGGGGCATTTCCTGCCCCTCACCTGGGGTTATCAAGTTCTACTTGAAGGTTAGAGCTTAGCGCTTCTCGATGGTCTCGGTGTACTGACCGGACTCATCCTTTGCCCACGTGATGGTGCCGTTTTCGAAGGACTGGGTCCAGCCGTTAGCTGCGTCGCCCTTCTCCGGAGCGGTCGGCAGGCCCAGCTCATTGTCCAGACCGCCACCGTTGTTCCAGGTCTCGCCGATCTTGCCGATCAGCGGAACTGCACCGTGGTCCTTGGAGTTAGCGATCCAACCCTTCTCGAAGGTTGCCAGGGAGCCGTTCTCGCCCTCGGTGAACTCGGCCAACTTACCGAAGGAACCGGACTCGCCGCCCTCGTTATCCCAAGCGGTCTTGACGTCCTTCGGCAGCTCAACCTCTTCACCGCTAGCGGTCTGGACCTTCTCGGTCTCTCCCTCGGCATCGGCGCCCTCTGTGCCTTCAGCGTCAGCGTTCTCGGAGCCCTCAGCGTCAGCACCCTCAGAGCCCTCGGCCTCGGACTCGCCGCCCTCGCCTTCACCGGCCTTAGCGGTAGCGGAGTCGGCAGCCTCGCCTGCCTTCTCGGTGGCGGAGTTAGCTGCGTCGCCAGCCTTGTCCTTGGCGTCCTCTGCATCGTCAGAGCACGCAGCAACGCCGAATACCAGGGATGCGCCTGCAGCCAGTGCCACTGCGGAACGACGGAAACGCTTGTTGGAGTTCATTACTAATACCTTTCTGTCAGTTCTTTTTCCGCTCTCGCTTTTCGCAAAAGCGCTACCCCTCCAGTCGTAATAGCCCTCCAGCGAAGAATGCACGCCCTGTTTAGGATTTTTAATCCAATCGAAATCAATCCTTTATTTTCGCCGCGCGCCTTGGGAGGTCTTTTTCTTCCCTCTTTTCTTTGTTTTATCTGCACTTTTATTGACGCCACCACGTCCCTGTTTAGCCACCTGTCGCGAACTGCTCGCGGTGCGCCCTTTACATATTCCGACGAAGTCCTGGATGACGTCACTGTCAGATTCGGTGAGCCACATAAGGGCAACACGGGTGCGGGGGCACGTGGTGGCGTCAATCCCTAAAAGATCCCGATGCACCACCCCGCGCTGGTTAATAGCCCGCAGCAAGGGGCGCGGCGCGACGGCGATACCAACGTTTGCGGCAACAACCTGCAGGGCTTCGCGCAGAGCTGCCACATCATCCCAGCCGGTAGGCGGGGTGACGTACATGAGTTTCTCGTCGGCCAGCTCCCGGAAGTTGATGGAATCCACGACCTTGACGGGATGCTCCTTGGGGGCGGCAACGCCGATCTGCTCCTCGTAGAGGGCAACCTCGTGCATGTCGGCCGGGCGTTCGAACCCCTCCGCCGGGAGGCGAACCAATGCAACATCCGCCTGGCCTGCGCGAATATAGGGCAACGGATCGTCGGTGCCCGCGCTGGCGATCTTCCACCCGGGAACCCGCTCGTCGAAGCGCCGGAACCATTTGTCCGGCTGCACACCCGTGCTAAAGACAACTTTTAGGTGCTGGCGCGGCTTCGCGGCGCGGTTTTGCTGAGTGGGCATGGCACCAATAATAGAGCCGTTCATTAGAATGATGAACATGACTGACGCGAACCCGAGTTACAAGTCCGGCCCGCCCATGAAGCCCGCCACCGCCGCTAAGAAGCTGGCCATTTACCTTCCGGCTACGCCGCAGGAGTTTCAGGATTCCGCACTTACCCACGAGCAGTTTGTGGAGTTGCAGAAGAACCCGCCCGAGTGGCTGCAGACGCTGCGCCGGGAAGGCCCGCACCCCCGCCCCGAGGTGGCTCGCAAACTGGGCATTAGCATTACTTCACTAAAGAACAATGACATGGATAAGCCCCTCACTACTGCGGAGATTAAGGCGTTGCTTGAAAAGCAGCCGGAGTGGCTGCGGGAGGCTCGCCATAAGTTGGCTAGTGAGCGCGAGGAGACGGGGCGTCAATAGCTTCGGCTAAAGGCGACAACTACAGCTAACGGCGGCGCAAAAGAATAAGAAAAAGGCGAGGATAAGCCCGATATTTCGGACCTTTCCTCGCCTTTTCGCCTTCGGCCATTGACCTTCGGCCTTCGATGGTGACGAGCCATCAGAAGCTTTATCCGGTAAGCAACCTCCAGGTGACGAGACTGAAGGTTGCCGAGTAACCGGATGAACAACCACAGCACCTCGGAGGAGAAAGTGGCTACCGATGCTCATGCGCTTCGGGGAGAAGAGAGAAACCCTCATCGCATGAATACTGCGCCGACAACTGAACTTTCGACAGGTGCTGCAACATATTCCACAACTGCAGTGCGCCTCAGGTGACTAGCCTGCGACACATCCATGAGGTTAGCCAAGCCTCACCTGACTTGTCAATATTTAAACAACAAAAATGTTGAATAAATGGTTGACCTGGGCTTTTATTGAGCGGGGGTGACTAGATCTGCCCGCAGGGGTGAAGCAACAACCATGTGTGGCACATAACAGCGTGTTTTCGCCCAATATCGAGGGGTTTTCTTGTACTTTCGCCCCAAAGAAATGCTATTCTCATAAACAACGCAGAGATGCACGTCACAATAGCGATGTAACATCGAGCTGCAACACACAGAAATCTCTATAACCAACTTTGCTGCCACTGGCGCTACGCACGCTACTGGTATTCCAGTAGTTCAAGTTCGGCAGTTCAAGCAGCCAACGTCTTGGTTTGAAAGGAACCCATGAAGAACTTCCTGCCACGCAACATTTTCGAAGAAGAGCACAACATGTTCCGCGAGGCCTGCGCGGACTTCGTGAAGGCCGAGATCGCCCCGAACGTTGATCGCTGGCACGAGCAGGGCTACTGCGACCGCGAGATGTTCCAGAAGGCCGGCCAGCAGGGCCTGCTGGGCATGATGGCTCCGGAGGAGTTCGGCGGCGGCGGTATGGAGAACGACTACCGCTTCAACGCTGTGCTGACCGAGGAGCTGGCTAAGGCTGACTCCGGTTCCGTTATCGTGGGCATCCAGACCATCAACGACCTGGTCATCCCCTACCTGCAGCGCTTCGGCAACGACGAGCAGAAGGAGCGTTTCCTGAAGCCGCTGTGTGCCGGTGAGAAGATCGCCGCACTGGCAATGACCGAGCCGGGCGCAGGTGCCGACCTGGCTGGCATCCGCACCTTCGCTAAGAAGGACGAGAACGGCGACTACATCGTCAACGGCGCGAAGACCTTCATCTCCAACGGTGTCCAGGCAGACTTCACCCTGCTGGTCGTCGTCACCAACCCGGAGAAGGGCCGCGCAGGCGTTTCCATGCTGATCGTTGAGGACGGCATGGAGGGCTACACCAAGACCGGCCCGCTGAAGAAGGTCGGCCTGAAGTCCCAGGACACCGCTGAGCTGTCCTTCGAGGACACCCGCGTTCCGAAGGAGAACCTGCTGGGCGAAGAGGGCGCCGCATTCGGCTACCTGCGCACCAACCTGGCACAGGAGCGCCTGTCCATCGCCGTGGGCTCCATCGCTACCTCCCGCCGCGCATTCGACCTGGTTTACAAGCACTCTCAGGACCGCAAGACCTTCGGTCAGCGCCTGATCGACCACCAGGCATACCGCTGGGAGCTGGCCAAGATGGCCACCAACATCCAGGGCTCCCAGTCCTTCGTTGATGCCTGCATCATGGAGAAGGTCAACGGCACCCTGGACGAGGTCACCGGTGCAATGGCTAAGTACCAGACCACCGAGCTGCAGATCGAGGTTGTCAACGAGGCTCTGCAGCTGCACGGCGGCTACGGCTTCATGCTGGAGTACCCGATCTCCACCCACTACCTGGACTCCCGCGTCCAGCCGATCTACGGCGGCCCGAACGAGATCATGATCGAGATCATCTCTCGCCGCCTGGCCAAGGGCGATAGCTAGGGTCTAGCCTTACTCCCCCTTAAACTGCGGTGGTCGCTTTCCTAGGAAGGCGGCCACCGCTTCGCTATGGTCGGCGGTGTTAAACAGGCGCAGCTGTGCCTCTGCCTCCGCTGCGGCAGCCTCGCTGATCGCCGCAGTGTTCTTCACCAGTGCCTTCATCTCCTTGTACGCCGCGGTCGGGCCGGCGGCGAAGTTGTTCGCCAGCTCCTCCACCGTCGCCTCGAGCTCCGTCGGCTCCACGAGCTGTTCTACCAAGCCCAGCTCCGCGGCTTCCTCGGCGGGCACCTTGCGGTCCAAGAGCAGCAACTGCAAGGCCTTCGCACGGCCCACGCAGTCGACGAGGGTCTGCGACAGCCCGGAGTCCGCCGCCAGCCCCACGCCCGTGAAGGCGCCCTTGAAAGAGGCTGCCGTAGACATCACGCGGAAGTCGCAGGCCATGGCCAGTCCCCAGCCCGCGCCTGCCGCCGGCCCCTGCAGCGCGGCGATCGTAGGCACGCTGATCCCAGCGAGGAGCTCAGTCATCGGGTTGTACTCCTCCACCACCTTTTCCATCCCCGTGCGGTTGTGCGTATCCTGCAGCTGTTCCTTCAGATCCTGCCCAGAGCAGAACGCCTTGCCATTGGCACGCAGAACCACTGCGCGCACTGCGGAGCCGAGTTCTTCCGAATCCTTTTGCGCATTGCGGAATGCCTCGATCAGCGCGAGACGCAGCCCTTGGTCTAGGGAGTTGTATGCTTCTGCGCGGTTGATGGTGATGTAACGTACGCCGGCTTTGTCTTCGACCAGTACAAGATTAGTGTTTTCGCT
Organism: Corynebacterium sp. ACRQJ; assembly: GCF_022346045.1. Classification (NCBI taxonomy): domain Bacteria; kingdom Bacillati; phylum Actinomycetota; class Actinomycetes; order Mycobacteriales; family Corynebacteriaceae; genus Corynebacterium; species Corynebacterium sp. ACRQJ. Next base: position 23,155 of record NZ_JAKRMT010000010.1, read on the forward strand.
CATACTGGATACGCTACGTGGAGCGGCTGCGTAAAGCTGTGCTTTGGGCAGATGCTGTCGTGGTTTCTTGTCTAGTGACGCCCCCTCGCCATCGCCCTCTTATGTACCCGCTAGCGCGGGATGGCTAGCGTGGTTGAGCAATAACCTCGGCGCCGGCAGCCTTGAGGGCGTCCAGAGCCTGGGTAGCGCCGTCCTCGCTCACCGCGGCGCAAAGATCCTCGATGACCGTCACGCCGAAGCCCGCCCGGAGCGCATCTTCGGCTGTAGCGCGCACGCAGAAGTCGGTGGCGATGCCCACGATCGTCACGTTTTCTACCTCGTGGGAGTTCAGCCACTGCTCAAGTGTCTGCTCCTCGCCCGCGAGATGACCTTCGAAGCCAGAATATGCGGCGGTGTATTCGCCCTTGTGGAACCAGGCGTCCACCAGCTCGGGGTTCAGCTCGGCACAGACCTGCGCGCCGTGCGTGTCGGCTACGCAGTGGACCGGCCAGGTGTCCTTGTAGTCCGGCTCCTCCCCCTCTGGCGCGAAGTGGCCTTCGGGCTTGATGTGCCAATCCTTTGTGCCGACGATAAGCGGGCGGGCGGCCACGGAAGAGCCGTCGCCTGTTCCAGCTTCCTGCCCCTCGGTGTGCACCAGGTCGCCCAGCCAGGCGTTGATCCCCCGCGCCACCTCTAGGCCCCGGTCGGTTCCCAGGGAACCATCGACGAAGTCGTTTTGAACGTCGACGACGATGATTGCATCCTTCACCTGCGTGCTGACCATAGTGCTAAACCCCAATCCTTATAGCCGCCGGGCTTCTTAGACCAGCTTCCAGTCTTCCAGGCCCTCGTACAGCGGGAAGTCCGCGGCAATCTTATCCACGCGGGCGCGCAGCGCAGCAATGTCCGCGTTGCCGGCCAGAGCAGTACCAATGATGTCCGCAACCTCGGTGAAAGCCTCGGTATCCAGGCCACGGGAAGCCAGGGCGGAAGTACCAATGCGCAGGCCGGAGGTAACCATCGGCGGGCGCGGGTCGAAAGGCACTGCGTTGCGGTTGACGGTGATGCCGACCTCGTGCAGCAGGTCTTCGCCCTGCTGGCCGTCCAGCTGAGAGTTGCGCAGATCCACCAGCACCAGGTGCACGTCAGTGCCGCCGGTGAGCACCTGCACGCCAGCGTCCTTCGTATCCTGAGCGTTCAGTCGCTCAGCCAGGATCTTCGCACCCTCGAGGGTGCGCTGCTGACGGTCGCGGAACTCGTCGGTCTGTGCGACCTTCATGGCGACAGCCTTGGCTGCGACGGCGTGCATCAGCGGGCCACCCTGCTGTCCCGGGAATACGGAAGAATTCAGCTTCTTGGCGTACTCCTGCTTAGCCAGAATCATGCCGGAACGGGGGCCACCCAGGGTCTTGTGCACGGTGGTGGAGACCACGTCGGCGTGCGGAACCGGGGACGGGTGCAGGTCCGCGGCAACCAGGCCAGCGAAGTGAGCCATGTCCACCCACAGCTTCGCCCCGACCTCATCGGCGATGGACTTGAAAGCTGCGAAGTCCTGGTGGCGCGGGTAGGCGGACCAGCCGGCGATCAGCACCTGTGGCTTCTCTGCAATGGCCTGCTCGCGGATCTTGTCCATATCCAGGCGGAAGGTCTCCGGATCCACCTCGTAAGCGGCGACCTCGTAGAGCTTGCCGGAGAAGTTCAGGTGCATGCCGTGGGTCAGGTGGCCACCGTGTGCCAGGGACAGACCCATGATCTTGTCGCCCGGGTTAGCCAGGGACATCAGGACTGCTGCGTTGGCCTGTGCACCAGCGTGCGGCTGCACGTTGGCGAACTCTGCACCGAAGACCTGCTTGGCGCGGTCGCGGGCCAGATCCTCGACGACGTCCACGTGCTCGCAACCACCGTAGTAACGACGGCCCGGGTAGCCCTCGGCGTACTTGTTGGTGAGCACCGAACCCTGTGCCTGCAGCACGGCGCGCGGCACGAAGTTCTCCGAGGCAATCATCTCCAGGGTGGTGCGCTGGCGGCGCAGCTCACCTGCGATGGCTTCTGCGACCTGAGGATCCAGCTCCGCCAAAGGAGTGTTGTGCTGTTGCGAGTTCTGAGTGGACGAATTCTGCGGAGAAGTCACGTCTACCAAGGCCTTCCATTGTGGATGAATCTAAGAAAGATAAAACCGGTTGCTTATCTGCCTCACCATCATAGCGAGTGCCCGTGACACCCCATACCCAACCCACAGCCATCCCATTGCGGTCCTCCGGCCGACCCAAAGCGATCCAATTTCACCTTGCCCCATTTTCGGGGCACAATGGGTGCTATGACTTCCCCCAGCCCTTACATTGAGCTGGACCGTACTCAGTGGCGCACCTTGAGAAAGTCGATGCCCCAGGTCCTCACCGAAGATGAACTGGAACAGCTCCGCGGTATCGGCGACGAAATCGACCTAGAAGAAGTCTCCGAGGTCTACCTGCCACTGTCTCGCCTGATCTTCCTGCGCGTCGAGGCGCACCGCAGGCTCAACGCCGCCACCGAAACGTTCCTCGGCGAGGCAATGCCGCCGATCCCTTACATCATCGGCGTCTGTGGCTCCGTCGCTGTCGGTAAGTCCACTACGGCCCGCGTGCTACAGGTACTACTACAGCGCTGGGAGACAAACCCACGGGTGGACCTCGTGACCACCGACGGCTTCCTGCTGCCCACCGCAGAACTCGAGCGCCGCAAGCTCATGCACCGCAAGGGCTTCCCGGAATCCTACGACCAGGCAGAACTGCTGAGCTTCATCACCAAGGTGAAGTCCGGCACGCAAAAGGTGCAGGCCCCGGTGTACTCCCACGAGGCCTACGACCGCATTCCGGACCAGACCATCACCGTCGACCGCCCGGACATCCTCATCGTCGAGGGGCTGAACGTTTTGCAGACTGGCCCCACCCTCATGGTCTCCGACCTCTTCGACTTCTCCGTTTACGTCGATGCCCGGCGCGAGGACATCGAGGATTGGTACATCGACCGCTTCCTGCGCCTGAAGAACACCGCGTTTAAGGATCCGAAGGCGCATTTCCACCACTTCGCCAACTTCAGCGATGAAGAGGCCACCGTGGTCGCCAGGGAGATCTGGCAGACCGTGAACCTGCCGAACCTCATGGAGAACATCCTGCCCACCCGCGTGCGCGCCTCTCTGGTTCTGCGGAAGGGCCCAGACCACCTGGTGCAAAAAGTGCGGATGCGGAAGATCTAGCCCCGCGCTCTATCGCGGGCAGTTATCGTCCGCGCCCTATCGCCGGCTATCCCCGGCTTAAAGCCCGAAGCGCCGGTGCCGCTGCGAGTAGTCGCGCAGCGCGCGCAGGAAATCCACGCGACGGAAAGCCGGCCAATAAGTATCGGTAAACCAGATCTCCGAGTACGCGGACTGCCACAGCAGGAAACCAGATAGGCGCTGCTCCCCCGACGTGCGAATCACCAGGTCTGGGTCCGGCTGACCCGAGGTGTACATGTGGTTCCCCAGCGCCTCGGCGGTGATTGCCTCCGCCATGTCCTCCGGCGCGGTCCCCTGATCTGCCAGCTCAGCCACGAGGGTCTGCACCGCATCCACGATCTCCTGGCGTCCGCCGTAGCCCACCGCCACATTCACGCGCACACCCGTGTGATCGTCCGTCTTGGCCTGGTTTTCCTCGAGGCGAATGCGCAGCTGTTCAGGCAGTAGCTCTAGGTGGCCGACGGTGCGCAGCTGGAACCCGGCGTCAGAATCCGCCAATTCCTCGGCAACATCACCAATTATGCTGCACAGCAACGACAGCTCCTCCGGAGAGCGCTTCAAATTTTCGGTGCTGAGCAGGTACACCGTGACGGTTTCGATCCCCAGCTCGTCGCACCATCCGCACATTTCCGCGATCTTCTTCGCCCCCACGCGGTGGCCGTGCGATACATCCGTAAACCCGTTCTCGCGCGCCCAGCGGCGGTTGCCGTCGGCCATGATGGCGACGTGCTTCGGCCGCGGCTTATCGCGCAGCGAGCGCGCCAGGCTGGCCTCGTACGCTGGGTATAGCAGCTGGGGGATGCGGTTCACGGTGTTGATCCTACTGATGCTGGTTCGGGGGTTCTTCGCCATCCTTATTGACGCCCTTAGCCCGCGCCCGTTCAGCGTCAATAGCAGCCGGGCCGGTCAGTGTGCCGGAGGAGGGCAAGAAACGCTCATCGGTCTGCGGCACCTCAGTGCGGGCAAACATGGAACGCTTGCTGGCAGTATCGTCGAAGCCCTCGGCCTTCATGGCTGCTTCCAGCTTCTCGGTGTCGAACAGGTCGATGCCACGCGCGTCGGCGAATGCTCGGCGGCGTTCCAGGCGGCGGATGCGCTTGTTCATGGCGAAGCCGATGAGCAGCACAACCAGCAGCAAGATGACGATCACGAACAGGCCGACTGGGGCGGCCTTACCGAACTCGGCGCCCTTCGGGCCGGTGCGCTCTGCCTGCGCAATGATCCAGGTGGCGGTGTTCATCGCTGGAAACTCCTTCTTGTTATCTGCCCATTAACTGTAGTTAGTCGCCCGCCTGTGGGGAAACCCTGCGCGGCGTGAATCAGCCCTGCTCTGCGCCAGTCAACCCTGCGCTGCGTGAATCAGCCCAGTACTGCACTAATCCGCTGATTCCAACCCGGCGAAAAGTTCCGACTCCGGCAGCTCGCTATGCACGCGCGACTGCGCGAGCTCGAACTCCTCGGTCGGCCACACCTGCTGCTGCAAGTCCATGTCCGCCAGGAAGAACGCCCCCTTCGGGTCAATCTGAGTGCGGTGGGCACGCAGCGCATCGTCGCGGCGCTCAAACCAGTCGGCTACATTCACGCGGGTGGTCACGCGAGAAAAGATATCCGGCAGCTGCTTCCACAGCTCCAAGTGCCGCAGGACGTGCTCCGGCAGCTGCGCGCCGCGCTCGTACATGGCGGTGGCCAGGTTCTCGAAACGCTCGCGGATGAACCCGTGGGTGTAGTACAGCTTCTTTACCTCCCAAGGTTCGCCCAGCTCCGGGTGGTAGTTCGGGTCGCCGGCAGCCTCCCAAGCACGGACGGAAACCGCATGCACCTTGATGTGATCCGGGTGTGGGTAACCGCCGTACTCGTCGTAGGTGATGAGGACGTGCGGACGGAACTCACGCACCACCCGCACAACGTTCTTCGTGACCTCTTCCGTGTCCTGCAGTGCAAAGCATCCCTCCGGCAGCGGCGGCTTCGGGTCGCCCTCCGGCAGGCCGGAATCCACATAACCCAACCACTCATGCTCCACCCCCAGGATGGAGGCCGCCTGAGCCATCTCCTCGCGGCGCACCTCGATCAGATCTCCGATGCCCTGGTCGGCCAGCTCCTGCATCTCTGGGTTCAGAATGTCCCCGCGCTCACCGCCGGTGCACGTCAGCACCTTCACCCGGTGCCCCTCATCAACATAGCGGGCCATCGTGGCTGCACCCTTGCTGGATTCGTCGTCCGGGTGCGCGTGAATCGCCAGCAGGCGATAACGCGGCGTATCTACGGAAGATGTCTTTTCACTCACGCCAATACAATCTACTACCCAGCCCTCCCCTACCCAATAGAGCCACCGGTCCGGGCAGGCCGGGGACGTGGGCGTCAATAATAAAAGGGTGGGCTAGACTAGAGACATCATGAACGCGGCGAAGAAGAGCATCCAAGAAGAGCGCTACGGCGAAACGCGCAACCAGAAATTCTCCGGGAAAATCGTTGTAGTAATCCTGGCCGTAATGCTGGCAGCGGCGCTGACTTATGCGGTCACGCAGTTCATGCGTAATTCGGAAGCGGATGTCACGGCGCAGGAATCCGGCGGCGAGATCGTCTCGGACGAGCGCATGACCATGAGCATCGACGTCACCCGCAAGGATCCCTCCAAGCCCGCGTACTGCATCGTCACCGCCCTGGACTACGACAAGAACGAAGTCGGGCGCCGCGAGTTTGTCGTGCCACGCGGCGGCGAAGAAGTAGAGCGCTTTCTGGTGGACATCCCCACCCGCGAACGCGGCTATGCAGCCACGGCCTACGGTTGCTCCGCCACGCTGCCGCCGCACCTCGACCCGCGCGACTAGGCCGGAAGGCTAAGCCGACCCGCGCGACTAGGCCGGGCAGCCCAGGTAGCCTGGCGCCCAGGTGCTACACTTTGCACGCCTACTTAATAATCTATTGACGCCCACGTGAGAGACCGCGTCAACCTTCAACGAAGATGGGAGAACCCAATGGCCGAGAACCAGACTCGCTGGCTGACCCAGGAATCTTACGACCGACTGAATGCAGAGCTGACGGCTCTGAAGGAGAACCGTCCGGTGCTGGCAGCCGAGATTAACGAGCGCCGCGAAGAGGGCGACCTCAAGGAGAACGGCGGCTACCACGCAGCCCGCGAGCAGCAGGGCCAGGAGGAGGCTCGCATCACCTACCTGGAGGAACTGCTGGATAACGCCACCATCGGTGAGGCTCCGCAGGAGTCCGGCGTGGCACTGGTTGGTTCCGTGATCCACGTTTACTACGACGGCGACGAGGACGATAAGGAGACCTTCCTGATCGGCACCCGTGGCCTGGAGTCTTCTAACCCGGACCTGGAGACCTACTCCACCGATGCTCCGCTGGGTGCGGCCATCGTCGGCGCCAAGGTCGGCGAAACCCGCGAGTACCAGACCCCTACTGGCGATACTGTATCTGTGACGATCGTGGCAGCTGAGCCTTACGACCCGGACCTGGACGTTCCGCGCGCGGAGCAGTAGTTTCTGCTGGTTGAGCTGGGCTTTAGCTGGGCTTTAGCTGGGCTAGTTTGCGGCTGGCTGGGCTTGCCCGGGCTAGTTTGCGGCTGGGCTTTTAGCTGGGGCTGGCTGAGCCGGTTGCATTTATGAAGGGCGCTGCGGGCGCCCTTCTTGTTTTCCTCTGCCTTGCGGGCCTCCCCCTGCAGGGTCCAATGCCACTCCGGCGCGCCCCACTACCTCCCGGGCTCAATGCTTGCCCCTACAGGATCCAATGCCACCCCGGCTGCACTTTTCCCACCCAGGCAGCGCCCTGTGCGCCCCCTCGGAGGGTTAAATGTCGGAAAAGTTGCAATTTGTTATTGGGAGACATTCTCACTTACCTAAACTTGCAGGTCAGAGCGTTTTGGTATTCACGCATCGATAGCAGGAATTTTAGTTTTGCAACTTTTCCGACATCTAGGCCTGAGAACTGCAATTTTTCCGACATTCTCCCGTCCCGCACTCCCCTTTTCTCTACCCCGCCATTCCCCTTAGCCCCTTCCTGAAAGAGGTTAAACCTCCAGATGTCGCCAGATCGAGAATACGCAGGGGGAAGTGTCGCTAGTTCGGGAATACGCAGGAGGGAACCCCGCCAAATCAGGGCAATACCGGGCTGGATGTCGCTAGAACGGGAATACATTCTTGATAACCATTCTCAACTATAAGAAAATGCAGGTCAGAGCGCTGCGCTTTTGTCAGGCTGATTGGTCGCGCCCGCGTATTCCCGATCTAGCGACATCTGTCCATGTCCACGCCCACGTATTCCCGATCTAGCGACACTTCCCCCTGCCGGCACCCACGTATTCCCGATCTAGCGACACTTCCCCCCTTAGCTGCGAAACCTCCCGCATACAGACAGCAAAATTCCCCGCCCTAGCGGCAATATCCCCCGCACAAGAGCAGCCAACTCCCCCTCTCCGCACACCGGCAGCAGAAAAAGGCTCCCGGTAAACCGGAAGCCCCTCAACTAACAGCGCCCCAGCGCTAGCTCCTAAAGCGCTAGTCCCTGAAGTAGGACAGGAGGCGCAGGATCTCGGTGTACAGCCAGACCAGGGTGACGGCCAGACCCAGTGCCACACCCCAGGCCATCTTGGACGGAGCGCCAGCGCGAACCAGACGATCCGCCTGGTCGAAGTCCAGCAGGAAGCTCATGGCCGCGATTCCGATGCAGACCAGGGAGAAGATGATGGCGATCGGGCCACCGTCGCGCAGGATGCCTGCGGATCCCGTAACCAGCGCAAACACCAGGTTGCCCAGCGCCAAAACCAGGATGCCGATCATGGCGCCCACCAGGAAGCGAGTGAACTTCGGAGTCACGCGGATAGCACCGGTCTTGTACACAAACAGCATGCCAATGAACACGCCAATGGTTCCCAGAACCGCCTGGGCGATGAGCATGCCGGCGTCAGTATCGCCAACCGCAGCGCCAGAAACCAGGAACGTAAAGCCACCAACAAACAGGCCCTCGAAGGCTGCGTAGGTCAGCGTGACCGGCGCGGAGTCGTACTTCTTGCCGAAGGCAGAAACCAGAACGGCGATCAGACCACCGATCATGCCGACGAAGGTCAGCCCCATCGCAATGCCGGGGTTGCTCAGGCCAATGATGAAGTTCACCACTGCCAGAGCAATGATCACGGCCAACGTGATGCCGGTCTTGGTAACAACGTCATCGACGGTCATCGGACGGTCGGCACTGCCAGCCTGGCCGTAGTTGGCTGCGTCCTGCATGCCGTAACCCATAGCGGCAGTCTGCACACCACCGTGAGCGGAGGTCGCGTAGGGGTTCATCCCCTGCTGACCATAACCGCCCTGCTGGCCGTAGCCACCCTGGTTGCCCTGTTGTGCGAACGGGTGCTGGCCCTGGTTCTTGGCCAGCGACCCCATGAACGGGTTCGAGCTCTTCATTCTTTAGTACTCCAAAGTTGTGCAGGTCATTTTCGGTGCCGGAGCCTAGCAATAAGCCACCGGCGCTTTCGCGTACATCCTACCAACGGCTAAGCCTGCTTAAAGGTTCCCGCAAGCAAAAGTTCGTGCTCTCGCGACTATTCATTTGCTTAGAAATGTTCTAGATCGAACACACTCCCCCGGCCTTTTAGGTAGTCTCCCAAACATGAAACGAACCAACTACAAGCGCCTATCCGTAGCCGCTCTGCCCGCCGACCTGGAAGTAGAGCTGCGCGAGCTCACCACCAACGCCCGCCTGCACAACCTCAACGACGATTACGACGGCAAGCGCCTGGAGATCGAGGCTCCCTTCCTCGGCGAGACGATCGGCTGGGTCGCCAGCGGTGACGCCGACGATGTCACCGAAGCCTTCCGCTTCGCCCGCCGCGCCCAGCAGTCCTGGGTGCATGTCCCCTTCGCCGAGCGCAAGCGCATCTTCCGCCGCTTCCACGACCTGGTTTTAAAGAACGCCGAGCTGCTCTGCGACATGGTGCAGCTGGAGACCGGCAAGAACCGCGCCAGCGCCTTCGACGAGGTCATGGACGTCGCCAACAATGCGCGCTACTACTCCAACAACGTGGAGAAGTTCATGAAGCCGCGCAAGCGCGCCTCGGCGATGTCGATCATGGCGAAGTCCATCGAGTACCGTCACCCGCTGGGCGCGGTCGGCCAGATCAGCCCGTGGAATTACCCGCTGTCCCTCGGCATTGGCGACGCGATCCCCGCGCTCCTCGCCGGAAACGCTGTGGTCGCTAAGCCCGACTCTGCTACGCCTTTTACCTCGCTTTTGGTCTTTAAGCTTCTTTTTGACGCCGGACTGCCGCGCGACCTGGTGCAGTTAGTTACCGGGTCCGGCCGCGTGGTTGGTAATACCATTGCGGATCAGTGCGACTTCTTGATGTTCACTGGCTCCACCGCAACGGGCAAGGTTTTGGGCGAGCAGGTTGGCCGTCGCCTGATCGGCTACTCCGCCGAGCTGGGCGGTAAGAACCCGCTGATCATCGCCAACGACGCGGACGTCAACTACGCAGCCCGCGGAGCTATCGATGCGTGCTTCTCTAACTCCGGTCAGCTGTGTGTTTCCATCGAGCGCATCTACGTCGAGCGTGCATCCTACGAGGATTTCGTGGGCGCGTTTTCCTCTCGCGTGCAATCCATGAGCCTAGGCAGCGGCTTCGAGTGGGAGACGCAGATGGGTTCGCTGGCTTCCGCCAGCCAGCTAGAGACCGTGGAGAAGTACGTGGAGGACGCCCGCGAGAAGGGCGCGAACATCCTGTGCGGTGGCAAGAAGCGCCCAGATCTGGGGCCGTACTTCTACGAGCCGACGGTCATGGTGGACGTTCCAGAGGATGCGCTGCTGCGCACCGAGGAGGTCTTCGGGCCGGTGGTGTACATCGAGCCGGTGGAGGATCTGTACGACGCGATCGAGCTGGCCAATGACACGGACTACGGCCTGAACGCTTCTGTGTTTGCCGCCGACGACACTGCCTGGAAGATCGGCCCGAAGATCGAGTCCGGTTCGGTGGCTCTGAACGATGGCTACACCTCCAGCTGGGCGGCCATCGATAACCCCATGGGCGGCATGAAGGAATCCGGTGTCTCCCACCGCCACGGCGCGGAGGGGCTGCAGAAGTACACGGCAACACAGAACGTCACCTCGCAGCGCTTCATGTACTTCCGCGGACCGGAGTCCCTCAGCCGGAAGAGCTTCTCCAAGGTCATGCTCACCCTGCTGAAGGCCGGCAAGACCTTCCGCATGCTGCCGTAACTGTGCTGAAGTAGCGCCGAAACTGCGCCGTAGTTTCACAGTAGGCCTTGCGGCAAAGCCCGCCACGCGATGCTCGCGCGACCGTCACCCTCGGGTGGCCGCCACTACCTCGGCGGCCACCCTTTTTGCATGCACTCCAACGCCAGTGATGGTGGCGGAGCCTGGACCCACCCAATCGCCATAGCCCACGAGGAAGAGGCCGGGGTGCTGGGGCGAGGGGGCGTCACCACGAAAAGAGAGCAACCCGCGAAAAGGGCCGAGGGCGGGGCGGAAGCCGGTGCACCAGATCAGGTGGTCGGTGGTGACTTCGTCGAGGGAGGAGAACATCGGGGTGGGGCGCAGGTGTCCGGAGTCTCGAGCGCGGCGGACCGCGGGAAGCATGACGATGTCCCCGAGGCTGGAATCGGCGCCGGGGTCTTCCTTACCTGCGGAAATGGCGAGGTAGCGTTCGCGGTTGCGGCGGAAGAGCTCCGCGCCATCGACGTCGTCCGGCATCCAGCGGGGCGGGTGGCGGACGAACCAGGTGACGTCGGCGACGTCGGCGCCGTCGGCCAGGTCGGCGGCGATCTGTGCTCCCGAGTTAGCCGCTCCCACGACGGCCACGGAGGAACCGGCGAACGGCTCCGGCCCCGGGTAGGTGGCGGTGTGCCACTGCTGGCCAGCAAACTTGCCGGGATAATAGGGAACGAAAGGCGCGGACCACGTGCCCGTGGCGGCGACGACGGTGCGGGCACGCCAGGTGTGGGAGCGCAGGGTGTGGGAGGAGCTAGTCGGGCGGGCAGCGCCGCTACCCGGGCGGGCGTGCAGATGAAACAGCCCGGTCGGCTCGTCGTACTCCACCCGGTCGATATGCACGGGACGGATGACGGGCAGATCGTAACGGCGCTCGTATTCGCGCAGGTAGTCGACCACATGGCCGGGCGGTGGATAGCCCTTAGACCCTTCGTAACTGGGCATCGGCATACCCGGAAGGTTGGAGAAGTTGGCGGCGGAGAACAACGTCATCGACGGCCACATGTGCCGCCAGGCCCCACCCGGTTCCGGCTGATCGTCGAACACCGCAAAGTCGGGAGCTTTGCGGCTCCGCCTTCCCTCCCGGCGCAGGTAGAAGGCCGTGGCCAGTGCGGACTGGCCGCCGCCGACAATGGCGCAGTCCAGGATGCGGTTTGGATCGCGGTTTAGGTCAGATTCTGGGCGTGCCATGTAATACTTAGCGCCCGTTGGCCGGGCGGATCGTCAGAGACTCGATCATCGCATCGTCCGTCGCATCAACGGCGAGGCGCACGGCCTTCGCCACCGACTCCGGGCGCAGGTACTGGGTTTCGTCATAATCCGCTTCGGCCACACCGCGGTGGGACTGGATCTGGCGCTGCATGTCGGAATCAACCTTGCCCGGGTGGATGGAGCTCACGCGGATCTTGTTGCGCTGCTCCTCCCGCAGCGCATCGGTGTAGGCGCGCAGGGCGAACTTCGTGGTGGCGTACGGCCCGAAGCCCACGCTGGAGCGGTAGCCCGCGCCGGAGTTGATCGTCACCACGGTTCCGTGCACCGCCTGCAGCGCGCCGAGCAGCTGCCGTGTAAGCTCCGCGACGGCAAACAGGTTGATGTCGAAGGCGTGTTTCCACTGTTCAGGAGTGGTTTCGGTGACCGGATCGTGCGCCACCACGCCCGCGGAGTGCACCAGCACGTCCAGGCTGTCCAGCCCCAGTTCTGCCACAGCTGCACCGATGCCTTCCGTATCGGCGAGATCCGCCACGAAGCCTTGCGCGCTTGGGAACTGGGAGGCAACGTCGTAGGCCTTCTCCGAGCTTCCGCCGATGATCAGGTGGTAGTCGTCCTGCAGTTCGCGGGCAATCGCCAGGCCGATGCCTCGCGTGCCGCCGGTGATCAGTGCGATCTTGCGATCCATTGTTGCTTTCCCTTCTATTGCTCTCGTGTTCTCTTGCTCTGTGCCCTTGCGCGTTCTCGCGTTATTCGTGGTCGGGCGCCTACCCCTGCACCACTGTGCCCAGCCACGCCGTCGCATGCGGGATGTGCTGCGCGATCTTCAGCGCCGAGGTCGGTGCCGGGCCGTACGGGGTAAGGGAGGATATATATGACGCCGCAGCGTGGATCGCTACGCCGATCGCAGCCGAATCGACCACGTAGTCTGCCTCGTGCGCCTCCAACTCGTACTGGCCGGCTTCTGTGTATCCGGTGTCCCGAGCCCGCTTGCCGGCATCGCGCGCCACCAGCGCGCCCAGAATTCCCGCTAATACGTCGCCGGATCCGGGAGTAGCGGCCCAGGACGATGCGGTATCGACAACCACAGTGCGCTGTGGGTTGGCGATGATGGTGAAGCGGCCCTTCAGCAAAACCGTGCAGTTCAGTTCACGTGCCAGCCGTTCTGTGGAGGTGATCCGGTCCGGCGATTCCGCCGGCAGTCCGGCCGCCTTAGCCAGCCGGTCAAACTCCCCGTCGTGCGGGGTGAGCAGCGTGGGAGCGTTGCGAGCACGCAGGATCTCTAGAACGTCAGGGTTCTTCGCCAGGACGGTGATCGCGTCGGCGTCCAGAACCAAGGGCTGCACCATGTCTAGTACGGCGAGCAGTTCGTCGCGGGCATCGCGATCCGTGCCGCGACCGGAGCCGACCATGCGCGCCTGCACCTGCCCGGCCCCGCGGACGACGGGGTGCACGACGACTTCCGGGGTGGTCGCCAGAACGTATTCGGGGTGTTCGCCGATGTAGCGCACCATCGAGCTGGTGGTGTTCACCGCCGCGAGCGTGGCCAGCACGCCTGCTCCCAGATAGTTCTTGCTACCCGCGCAGATGCCCACTACCCCGCCGGAGTATTTGTCGTCCACTGCGCCCGGTTCGGCGGGCAGTTCCCCAGGCAAGGGTTCCGGGCTGCCGAGCAGCTGTGCAGCCATGTCTTCCGGCGCTAGGCGTTCGACCGGCGTGTGCCACAAAGAGACAGTGCTTTCGAGCCTGGACAGCTCGGCGGAAAGCATAGAACCATCGTCCAGGCCGATGTCCTCGCACAGCACCGTCCCGCACTCGGCACTGAGGCCGTGCGCCCGGCGCAACCCACCGAAAGTGACGGTCACGTCGGCACTAACGTGCCTGCCCGGCGCCTTCCCGGTATCGGCGACCACACCGCTGGGAAGGTCGATGGCCAGCACGCGCGGCCGGCGCTTCCCGCCGGTGCGAACCCCCTGGGCCTCCCGCAGGAACTCATCGACCTCCACCGGGATCTCGTCACGTCCGCCGAGGCCGAACATCCCGTCGACGATCACGAGATAGCTGTCTGCTCGCTCCAGGCCGACGAAGCTGCCACCCGCCGCAGTGAAGGCCCGCGCGGCGCGCTCGTGCACGCGGTCGGCGCCTTCGAGCGGGAAGGCCTCGACCTTCCTTCCCTGCATCGCAAGAACCGCGCCGGCGTACAGCGCATCGCCGCCGTTGCCACCCGGGCCGACCAGCAGCAACACGGACCCCTCTGCAGCGCCCGCCGGCTCTTCTGCCTGGGCAAGCATCTTTTCCGCCACGACCGCCACTGCGTGCGCGGCGGACTGCATCAGCTCGTCCTCCCGCTGCTCGCGGGGGAACAAAGCGGCCTCTGCGGTGCGGATGTCCTGGGCTGTGTAGAGAGTGCGCATACTTCCCACGATAGGTGTGCAACGCACCTACCCTGCGCTCGAACCAGACCCCAAGCCCCGCCCGCGTGAGGGCGTCCTAAAAAAATCGTTTCCCAAAGGTTCCCCAAAGGGCTAGACTGCATAGTCTGAACTGACGCGCCGGCGGCGCCCATAAAACCTCATAAGCGCCTCACTTTTGGAAAAAGGTTCATTCGCTTCACATGCCTCGCCCAATAAACAAGAATCAGCGGTACGTATCCGGACTCGACGGGCTGCGGACGATCGCAGTTGCCGTGGTTGTGCTGTACCACCTGCACGTTCCCGGCTTCGTCGGGGGCCTTATGGGCGTGGGCGTGTTCTTCACGCTGTCGGGTTACCTCATCACCGCGAACCTCATGCGTTCGTGGGACAAGAAGGGCAACCTGACGCTCCGCACCTTCTGGCTGCGCAGGTTCCGGCGCCTTATGCCGGCGGTGATAGTCACGCTGCTTGCCACTCTGATTCTGACTGCGGCGCTTGCCCGCGACGAGCTCACCAATCGTTTCTGGGAAGCGCTTTCCGCCCTGTTCTACGTGAACAACTGGCACACCATCTTCCAGGAAAAGTCCTACTGGGATAACTTCGGCGGGCCGAGCCCGCTGAGCCACATGTGGTCGCTGTCCGTCGAAGAGCAGTTTTATCTGCTCTGGCCTCTGGTGCTGCTTGTGCTTCTGGTTGTTACCCGCTCGCGGGTTGGTGCACTGATTGGCTCTTTGCTGCTGACGGGCGCCTCCTTCGCCTGGATGTGGGTGCTGGCAACCCCGGGGATGGACAACACCCGCGCATACGAAGGCACCGATACCCGTGCCGGCGGCCTGCTGCTGGGTGCGTGCCTGGCGATTTGGCTATCCTCCCGCCGCCAAGCGGGTAAGTCCGTCGAACCTGCGAAAAGCACCGCGAACCTGTTTGGCCTTATCGGCCTGGCGGGCATCGTGGCGCTTGTTGTGCTGGTGGAGCAGGAATCGATGTTCCTGTACCACGGCGGGCTAATTCTGCTTTCCGTAGCTTCCGTGCTGGCGATCTTCTCCGTTCTGCACCCGCAGAGCCTGTGGAGCCGGGTGTTGGGCTTTGGCCCGATCCGCTGGCTCGGCGAGCGTTCCTATGGCATTTACCTGTGGCACATGCCGGTAATTGCCTTCATGCCGCAGTCATGGCTGGAGAACAACAAGCTGCTGGCCAGCATCATCACCATCGGCGTGAGCGTGGCTCTGGCCGCCATCAGCTGGACGCTGATCGAGGATCCGATCCGCAAGCACGGCGTGATCCCGCCGATCAAGGCATGGATGCGCAGCCGCAAGGCAGACCGCGAGGTCGGCGACAACCGCGACAGCTCTGGCACGCCTGTGGGCATTTTCCGCCAGCCGTTCCCCACCTACTTCACTTCCGGTGCCGCTGTGGTGCTGGCCGCGGTGGTCGCTATTGGTGCGACGCCCATTAGCATCAACCCCACGGCATCCCAGCAGGAAGCTGGCGCGGGCAAGGGCGGTGAGCCCGCAATGGAACTGGATCCTTCGCAGCGCCCGGGTGGCGCTGGGAAGGCTGCGGGGTCGCAGAACCCCAATGCTGAGGGGCCTGCCGAAGATGTCGACCAGGAACCGGATTCCAAGCTGATGAGCTGCAAGCGCGTGGTGCATGTCGGCGATTCCACGTCCATCGGCATGTTCGCCAACGACATGGTGAATGACCCCGAGAACACGGCCTTCGAGACGTATCTGAAGTACGGCGCAGAGGAAGTCATCGACAGTGTCTTCGGCGCGCGCAACACCACCGAGGGATGGCAGTCCGAGGACGGTTCACAGAGCTACCCGCCGGCCATCGACTCCGTGCAGGAGCTGCTGCCCACCGCCGCTGGCCCGGATACCTGCTGGGTTATCGCTACCGGTGTGAACGATGCGGCTAACTACGCGGCGGGCGCAAACCTGGCAGCCCCGGAGCGCATCAAGATCATGATGGACATTCTGGGCGACCAGAAGGTCATGTGGCCGACGGTCACCACCAACACCGACGAGGGCTACTACGCGAACTCCAACATGGAGGAGTTCAACCAGGCGCTGCGTGACGCGCAGAAGGATTACCCGAACCTGCGGATCTACGACTGGGCCGCCGAGGCGAAGCCCGAGTGGTTTGCCGAGGGCGATTTCGCCCACTACGGCCCCGAGGGCAACAGCCAGCGCGCCGAGCGCTTCCCCGCTGCCCTGGCCAAGGCCTACCCGAAGTCGAAGGGCGGCCAGCCCTCCGACGAGTTGGTGGTGATCTCCGGACTGTAGGAGCAAACCCCCCAAGAACGTAAACTCCCAAGAACGTGCGGAAACACACTAAGCTTCTGTACGTTCTTCTTTAATGCAATGCTTATGCAACGCTCGTGAGATTAGCGCCCATAAGCAGTCCAACGTGTAGGAGCCCAGGCGTGGAATCACCGGAAAACGGCAGCCGGAACCAGCGAGACCAGCGAAGCCAAAGAAACCAGTGGAACTCGCAGAGCTCAGGGCCATCGAATAACACTCGCAGCTCACGCGACTCGCGGAACGAGTGGAGTTCGCGGAACGAGTGGAAGACCGTGGTGCGCTCGGACGAGACCCCGGCCGCCGACACCGATGCGAAAACCGGCTCCACCACGCACCCCTCCACGGAGCCTTTCGAGCCGGTATCGCCGCCCCAACAGCCAGCTTTCAATCCCATTTCAGCCCCAGGTACCAGCCCCAGCGCAGGCCCCGCACCCGTGTTCGGCCCGGGCATGGCTCCCCCACCTGCGGCAGCGCAGGCCATGGCGCAGGTTCAGCCTCCGAAGAAAAGCTCGGCACTTCTGCCAGCAATCGTCACCTTCATCGTCTGCGTCCTGCTGCTGGCAGGTGGCCTGTTCGGATACAAAAAGCTCACCGAGCCCTCCGGTAACGAAGCTGACCCCGGCAAGCCCTCCGCAGCCTCAGGGGCGGCGCCTGACGCAGAGACTGGTGCAGGATCTGATGCGGAGCCAGCTGCGGATGACTCCGACGACGGGGGCGACTCCGATGGGGCTGACGAGTCCGGGGAGCAGTTCGACGCCGCCGACCTGGTCCCACGGATGGCCTCCATGACGGTGCCCGACTTCAGCGTGCTGGAAGATGCCGAACGCTCCGATGAAACGAATTTTCCAGCAGTCACTTTGAACGATGGCGTATACGGCGAACCCGGCTATGGCTTCAACATCAGACTCGGCAGCAACGATCCAAGCGGCGATCGTGACAAAATCTCCCCGATCTACGCTCAAGGCGACCTTAACGGTGACGGGGAGGACGAGATTGTTGTGCAAATGTACAGCAACCGGGGAGGAAACAGCTTCGTCAACCACTTCGTGGTGTACGACAAGAACCTCACCCCGATGGGCTACACCCAGGTGGATGACCTCGACGAGGATCTGCCGACGATGGGTCGGCGTGGCCAGACGGCCGACGAGGTAAAGATCGAGGATGGAAAGCTGTTCGTCGATTACCTTGGGTACGGCGATTCAGACCCGGCGTCCTCCCCCTCCCAGCGCACGCAGGTCTACCTGACCTGGAACGGCGGCACGGACTTTGAACTGGCCGAGCCGCCAACCTTCCTCTGACCCCTGGCGCAGTCTCTAGTCCTGCTTAAACTCGCGGGCGATCAGCAGCTTCATAATCTCGTTCGTGCCGCCGTAGATGCGCTGCACGCGAGCATCCGTGTACATGCGGGAGATCGGGTACTCGCGCATGAAGCCGTAGCCGCCGAACAGCTGCAGGCAGCGGTCCGCCACGGAGCTCTGCAGGTCGGAGGCCAGGTACTTCGCTGCCGAGGCCTGTGCGGGCGTCAGCTTGCCCTCAATGTGTAGCGCCGTGCAGTGGTCGGTCAGCGTCTTCGCCGCCAGCGTCTCGCTCGCGCACTCGGCTAGAACGAACTGGGTGTTCTGGAACCCTAGGATCGGACATCCAAACGCCTCGCGCTCATTGACGTAGCGGATGGTTTCGCGCACAGCACCCTCGCACGCGGATGAACCGGCGATAGCTAGGATCAAGCGCTCTTGCGGCAGCTGCTGCATCAACTGCACGAAGCCCATACCTTCCTTGCCGCCCAGCAAGTTGTCGGCGGGCACGCGCATGTCGGTGAAGAAGAGCTCGCGGGTATCCTGACCACGCTGGCCGATCTTGTCCAGCACGCGGCCACGCTCGAAGCCCTCGAGATCCTTGGTTTCGGCGACGATCAGGGACAGTCCCCTGCCGCCCGGCTGGTCGTTGGTGCGGGCGACGATCACCACAACGTCGCAGTGCGTGCCGTTAGTGATGAAGGTCTTCGAGCCGTTGATTACCCACTCGTCGCCATCCAGCTCCGCGCGGGTCTTGATGGCCTGCAGGTCGGAACCGGTGCCGGGCTCGGTCATGGCGATAGCGCCGACCAGCTCACCGCTAGCCATTCCCGGCAGCCAGCGCTTACGCTGCTCCTCCGTGCCGAGTTGGTAGATGTAGTGGGCGACGATCACGGAGTGCACACCGTTGTGCCAGGCGGAGTCGCCAGCCAGGGCGAGCTCCTGCTGGATCACGGCCTCGTGGGCAAAGGTGCCGCCACCTCCGCCGTACTCCTCGGGGATGGAGGCGCACAGCAGGCCAGCATCGCCAGCTTTGTTCCAGAACTCGCGCTCGACCTGGTGGTTTTCTTCCCACTTCAGCTCGTTGGGAGTCACCTCCCTGGCGATGAACTCGCGGGCGTGCAGGCGTAGGGCGTCAGTTTCCTCGGTTTCCCAAGGTGCGCGGTAGTTATCCAGAATCATGTCGATGGCTCCCTCAAAAGTGAATTGAAACGCCGGCATGTGATTTTGCCAGCGAAATACTTTCTCGGGAATAACGCTACAACAGTATGATCGTGAGCTGGCTCACTTTCGAGAAGAAGTTCTAAAAGAAAAACAAAAAGTCCCCCCAGTCGGACTCGAACCGACACTGAACGGATTTTAAGTCCGCTGCCTCTGCCAATTGGGCTATAGGGGGCGTGCCATGACCTCAGCCAGCATCCCGTCCAATATATCCTTCTCGCTGACCGTGATCTCACTAAGCCCCCAATCAAGGAACTGGCTCGTGAAGGCATCCACCACGATAGAACCGCCACCGATCACATCCGCGCGGCCCGGGTGCATAGGCCCGTACTCGCAGCGCTGGGGTGGCGTCAATCCCAAAAGATTACGCGCCGTGGCGCGGAAGTCCTCCAGCGACAGGGTGGCCATGTGGATAGCCCGCGAGTCGTACTCGGAAAGCCCCAGGGTAATGGCGGCGAGGGTAGTCATCGTGCCCGCCACACCCACGACCTGATCCACGTCGCGCAGATCCACGTTAGAACGCACCTGCTCCATCAGCTCCCCAACAAAGGCGCGAGCCTCGGCGACCTGCTGCTCCGCCGGTGGCTGGTCGTGTAGGAATCGCTCTGTCAGGCGCACGCAGCCCATGTCTGCCGAGAAAGCCTGCGTCTCGCGCCCCGGGCCGTGCACGACGAACTCAGTGGAGCCGCCACCCAGGTCGATGACGCACACGGTGCGGTCCTGTGCATCCGGCAGATCCGTGATGGCTCCGCGGAAGCTCAGCTCCGCCTCCTGCTCGCCGGAGATCACCTGCGCCACCGCCCCTTCGAGCACGCGACCCAGGTGCCGGCGGGTGATGTCGAAGAACTCCTCGCGGTTTGCCGCATCGCGGGTGGCGGAGGTCGCCCCCATCATTACGTCAACCACGCTGTACTCGACCATGCGGTCGGCGTAGATCTGCAGAGCCTTGTCCACGCGCTGCAGGGCCTCGTCGGCGAAGCGACCCGTGGCATCCACGCCCTGACCCAGGCGCACGATGATGTTATCCCTGTTGAGCTCGTTAATCTGCCCGTCCGGGGTGCGCTCGCTGATCAGTAGGCGGATGGAATTCGTGCCGCAGTCGATGGCGGCGAAGCGGGGAGTCTGGGACTCGTTCTGGGGCTGGTTCTGGGCGGTGCTCATGGTACCCAGGCTACCCCGCGACAGCCCTGGGGTTACGCTGCGGTCACTCTGCGGCAGCCTTGCGACTACTCCGCGATGCTCGCGGCATCCATGGACGTACCCAGCGAGGCCGACGTCGGCCAGCCCGCTGGCAGCGCCGTGCCCTTTAGCTTCGGATTGTTCTCGATGGCCAACGCGACGGCCTCGGTGCCCAGGCGCACCCGCTGTGGCCCCTCCGCCAGCGCATAGGCAATCAGCACGTGCAGGCACTTCACGCGGTCGGGCATGCCGCCGCCGGAGAAATCCGTGCCCAGATCCTCCATCTTGTTGCGCTCGGCCAGGTAGTGCTCGTGCGCGGCCTGGTAGTCGGCGGCCAGCTCTTCGTCTTCGGGCAGCCGCGCCTGCATCGTCTTCATCACGCCTGCAACCTCCAGGCGGGAAGCTTCGGCGGTCAGGCGCGGATCCGTCAGGTAGTACAGCGTGGGGAACGGAGTGCCATCCGGCAGCTTCGGCTGGGTTTTCACCACGGCGGGAACCCCATCCGGAGTGTAGTAGCTGACCTCGACCACACCGCGAAGCGGGCGACCGAGCTGCTGGCGCATTATCTCCAGGTCGTCTTCGGTTGGCGGGCCGGGCTGGCGTTGGTTGGTCATGGGATCCCTCAGTTCCTCTGTTGGAGTTGTCGCTCTAGTTTGGTGCTCTAGTTAGCTGGTGCGGGTGCTGGCGCCTGTTCTGGCGCTGCAGGTTGCCCCTCAGGCGCGGGCGCTGCGGGCTGTTCCTGCTCCGGATTCTCTTCCGGCACAGTCGGCAGCTTGTGGTCTTCGCTCGCCGGATCGTCTTCCTGCAATTCTTCCTCCGGCGTGGAGATCGAGTCCCACAGCTGGGCGTACCAGTCGCGGTTTCCTTCGCCTTCGCCCTTGGATTCTTCGTCCGTTTCGGTGCCGAGCTCGTCGGAGTGGATCTTCGGGGAGATGATGCGATATGCCGACTCCCCCGGCTCGATCAGCCCCAGCCGCGTGCGTGCCTGTTCCTTGATGAAATCCTCGTCGCTGTAGCGGTTAAGCTCGCTGGTGAGCTCCGCTTTCTCTTTCTCCTGCATCTCGATCTTCTGGTTCAGCTGCGCCAGCTCGGCGCGTTGCTCGAAGTAGTTACGCAGCGGGTTGGCGATGGAAACCGCCAGGAAAATCACCAGTACCAACGTCACAAGCCACGTTGTGGGGCTCATGTTCTTCGGCACCTCTACAAAGGAGCGCGCCATGCGTCTCGGCGCAGTTTGCGCGCGGGCTCGACGCCTCTCGCGCCGCTCGATCGACCGTGCCCGAGGCAGGCGGGCGGACTCGGGGCGGCTGTTTTCTGGCCCCTCTTTTTCGGACGCCACGTCTGCGCGTGGCTGATCCTCCGGCTCCTTGTCCGGTTCGCCCTTGGTCGATTTGCTCATGGTCTACAGAGTCTAGCGAAGCGAGGCTGAAATGCGAGTAGCCCACGGCCATCGGCTGGATGGCTGTGGGCTACCTGGGGCTACTGAGCCTTGCGCTCCTTGGGGAGCGCCTAACACTTACTTGGTGAAACGAGGGAAGGCGGAGCGGCCTGCGTAGACGGCTGCATCTCCCAGGATCTCCTCGATACGCAGCAGCTGGTTGTACTTGGCAACACGCTCGGAGCGAGCCGGAGCACCGGTCTTGATCTGGCCGCAGTTCAGGGCGACGGCCAGGTCGGCGATGGTGGTGTCCTCAGTCTCACCGGAGCGGTGGGACATCATGCTGCGGTAGCCGTTGCGGTGTGCCAGTTCGACAGCGTCGAAGGTCTCGGTCAGGGTACCGATCTGGTTTACCTTCACCAGCAGCGCGTTGGCTGCCTTCTCCTCGATGCCCTTGGCCAGGCGCTGCGGGTTGGTGACGAAGAAGTCATCGCCAACCAGCTGAACCTTGTCGCCGATCTTGGCGGTCAGGGCGGTGTAGCCCTCCCAGTCATCCTCCTGCAGCGGGTCCTCGATGGAGACGATCGGGTACTCCTCGATCAGATCCTCGTAGACCTTCGCCATCTCCTCAGCGGTGTGCTCGCCGCCCTCGAAGTGGTACTTGCCATCCTTAAAGAACTCGGAGGAGGCAACGTCCAGCGCCAGTGCGACGTCCTCGCCGACCTTAAAGCCGGCCTTTTCGATGGCCTCGACGATCAGGTCCAGGGCCGCCTTGGTGGAGTCGACGGACGGGGCGAAGCCGCCCTCGTCGCCCAGGCCGGTGGACAGCCCCTTGTCCTTAATGACCTTCTTCAGGGTGTGGTAAACCTCGGCACCAACGCGCAGTGCCTCAGAGAAAGTCTCTGCACCGATCGGCGCGATCATGAACTCCTGGACGTCCACGCCGGAGTCTGCGTGTGCGCCACCGTTGAGGATGTTCATCATCGGTACCGGCAGTACGTGGGCGTTCGGGCCACCGACGTAGCGGAACAGCGGCAGGTCGGCGGACTCTGCAGCGGCACGAGCAACAGCCATGGAAACGCCCAGGATAGCGTTGGCGCCCAGCTTGGACTTGTTCTCAGTACCGTCCAGGTCGCGCATCAGCTGGTCGATCAGACGCTGATCGTCTGCCTCCACACCCATTAGCTCTTCGTCGATGTCTTCAATAACGTTCTTGACGGCGTTGAGAACGCCCTTGCCCTGGTAGCGCTCGCCGCCATCGCGCAGCTCGTGCGCCTCGTGCACACCGGTGGAAGCGCCGGAGGGAACGGCTGCGCGACCGAAGGAGCCGTCGTCCAGAAGTACGTCTACCTCGACGGTCGGGTTACCGCGGGAATCGATGATTTCGCGTGCATCAATGTTGAGGATCAGGGCCATGTGTCTGCCTCCTTGGCATGTGGCATTGGGTGCCAAACTGTTGATTATCTGTTCTTGGGTTAACAGCTAACAAAGGTCTCTACCGCAGCGCTGGGTAGCCCACAGGTGGCACCGAGCACAGCGGTCTACTCCCATTGTGGCACCGCCAGAATTTTTTCGCCGTCACGCGGGCAAATCCTGGCTAAAACCACCCCTCCCTAAAGGGGGAATGGCCTACTGCGGCGACTGGCCGATCGCGTAGTTCGCCGCTGCGTCGCGTACCTGCATGACGTATTCGTTGGAGAGGTTGTAGCCCTTGATCGCGCTCTTCCAGCCGCTTTCGGTGCCGAGGTCGCGTCCCTCGTTGCACAGCAGCTTTGCCGCGGTGGCGGCAGCATCATAGACGCTTTGCGGATTCTTCTTGCCATCGCCGTCCGCGTCCACCCCGTAGATCTTCCAGGATTCGGGGATGAACTGCATCGGCCCCAGCGCTCGGTCGTACTCGCGGTCGCCGTCCAGGCGCCCGTCGTCGGTGTCCTCCACCTTGGCGAACTCGCGGCCGTTGAGCTGCGGGCCGATGATGTCAGGTTCGGCGATGCCGTCGTCGTTGAGTTTGGACGCCCCGAAGCGCTGGCCGTCATAAGTCCCGTGGCGGGTCTCTACGTAACCGAGCCCGGCCAGCGTATTCCAGGACAGATTGCAGTCGGGGGTTTCCTTCCGGGCGAAGCCTTCGGCCTTTCCGTAGGCCATGAGAGCCTGCAGAGGGATATGCAGTTCCTCGGACTTCGGTTTAGCCCAGTCCAGCGCCTGCTGGTATGCGCGGTCGCTGTCGTTCGGGTCGAAGTCCGGCGCCGGACTCGCAGCCTTCGGCGGGATATCCGTGGGCACCGGCAGGCGGTCGGATTCGGAGCCGCGGTCACTGGTGACGAACCCTGCCACCAGGTAACCGACCAGGGCGATGATACCCAGCAGTGCGATGACCACGACGAAGAATCCGCAACCACCCAGCAGCCCCCGGTTCGGGCGGCTTCCGACTGCGTCGTCATCCCACACAGAATCGTTTGGTTCGATCCTCTGCGGGCGGCGATAGTGGTTCGACGCCATGAATATCCTTCCTACTTCCTAAGCCTTCTTATGCCTTCTCATGCCTTCTTGGGCTTCTCAGTGCGATCGCTCTGCGAGTTCTTATCGGCTGCACTTACCAACACTGCGCTTAGGCTACTAGCCGGAAGTTGGACCCGTGTTTCCGACTCGGCGATGTGCAACTCCGCCATATCTGCAAACACACGCTCGCCGACGGTGATGTGAACCCCGGGGAGCACGCCATGCTCGGTGAGATAACGCACCAGGGCAGCATCCCTGTCGCTGATGCGATCCACGATAAGCTGCTCGCCCGTGTGGGCGTCCGAAAGAAGGAAAGCCGAGCTCGCAGGAATGTGTCCACCCTCGTCGGGAATAGGGTCACCGTGCGGGTCACGGGTGGGGTTATTTAGCAGGCTGGCGATGCGATCGACGAAGGTGTCGGAGACCGCATGCTCTAAAACCTCGGCCTCGTCGTGCACCTCATCCAGGCCGTAGCCCAAGTGGT
Source organism: Corynebacterium sp. ACRQJ (assembly GCF_022346045.1). Lineage (NCBI taxonomy): Bacteria > Bacillati > Actinomycetota > Actinomycetes > Mycobacteriales > Corynebacteriaceae > Corynebacterium > Corynebacterium sp. ACRQJ. The sequence goes on from NZ_JAKRMT010000010.1 coordinate 47,605, forward strand.
TGCACAGAAAAGTCTCGATCAGGCGGTGGCGGCGAACCATGGTAAGGGCGATTCTGCGACCCGCTTCACTGAGCTCGATGTCCCCATAAGGGGCGTGGTCGACGAGCCCTTGGGTGGCGAGGCGCTTGATCGCCTCCGAGGCAGTAGAAGGTCGCTGGTCCATGTGGCTGGCTAAGACGGAGAGGGAAACCCCACCTCCGGACCACTCCTGCAGATCGAAGATCTTCTTCAGGTAATCCTGGGACCTCTCGGGAAGGTCTGTGACATGCATGTCGACCAGTGTACGGGGGTAATCGGGGTTTTAAGAACTCAAGGGTGTGGATTAAGCTGCACTATATTGTTCAATACATTGAACATTATGCCCCTCACTATCGGAAGTTTTATTACCTTGAAAATGAAGCCCAGTAAGAAGCTAGTGGCAACTCTGTGCACCACAATCCTCGCAGTTGCAGGCACCACCGCCTGCAATAGCGAGAACACACCCGATGAAAAAGCCGAGGTTCTAACGACTTTCACCATCTTGGAAGACATCACCTCCAACATCGCCGGCGATACCCTCACCGTGCGCTCACTGACCCAACCCGGCGCGGAGGTTCACGGCTACGACCCCACCCCCAGCGACATCGCCGCCGCGTCCGAAGCGGAGCTCATCATCAACAACGGACTGGGACTGGAACACTGGCTGGACAAGCTGACCGCAGACAGCTCCGCCCAGCGCACCACTGCCAGCGACGGCGTGAAGCCCATCAACATCAAGGGCACCGATCAGCCCAACCCACACGCCTGGATGAGCCCCACCCTCGCCAAAACCTATGTGGACAACATCGTCCAGGCCTTGAGCGACCTGCGTCCGGAAAACGCAAAGACCTACGAGGACAACGGCAAGAAGTACAAAGACAAGCTCGACGACGTGCAGACCGAGCTCCAGGACGGCCTGAAATCCCTGCCCCGCCACCAGCGGACACTGATGAGCTGTGAGGGTGCCTTCAGCTACCTCACCCACGATGCCGGCATGAAGGAGGGCTACATCTGGCCTGTCAACACCGAGGGCGAGATCACTCCCCAGCAAATCACCCAGGCAGCCGATTTCGTCAAGGACAATGACGTCCCCGCTGTTTTCTGCGAATCTACAGTGGAGCCCGGGCCGAAGGAACAGCTCATGCGAGATACCGGTGCCCGCGACGGCGGTACACTGTACGTCGACTCGCTCTCCGAAGCCGACGGTCCTGTACCGACCTACCTCGACCTTCTTTCTTACGACGCCCAAACCATCGTCAGCGGACTCACGGGCAAGAATCCGAAGGAATAAATGAACTCGCCACACTCTTCCCCCTCCCCCGCGCTGGTCGTCGACAATGTGCACGTGAGTTACGGCCACGTCGATGCTCTCACCGGCGTAAACCTGCAGCTCGGCTTCGGCCAGATCACCGCCTTGATCGGCATGAACGGCGCGGGCAAGTCCACCCTGTTCAAAGCCATCATGGGGCTGGTGCGCCCCACTTCCGGGAGCATAACGGTCAACGCCACCGGCTCACGCGGCACGGTGGCCTACGTCCCTCAACACGACCACGTGGACTGGAACTTCCCCATCAGCGTGCGCGACATTGTTGCCAGCGGACGGCGCCGCGCACGCTCCAAGGTAGGCCTGCTACCGCAGGGTTCGGCGCTATGGGGGCTGAAGAGTTGGCGTCAAGAGAAAAGAGAAAACAACCGCATCATCGACGCGGCATTGCGGCAGACCGGACTGACCGACCTGCAGAACCGCCCCGTCGGCGCGCTATCAGGTGGCCAGCGCAAGCGCGTTTTCGTAGCACGCGGCATCGCGCAGGAGGCGAAAATCATGCTGCTGGACGAACCCTTCGCAGGGGTGGATACGCAGTCACAATCGCAGATCACCGCACTGCTACACGAGCTCGCCGAGGCCGGGACAGCGCTACTGATCTCCACACACGATTTGGACCGGCTGCCGGAACTGTGCGACAACGTGGCTATGCTCAACCGGCGGATCGTGGCCGAAGGGGCGCTGGAAGAGGTTCTGACAGCAGAGAACCTCGCGCGCACCTTCAGCACCAACACGGCGGACGCACAGCTGGTCGCTAGTGAGGAGGCGCAGCGATGAGCACACTTTCGACTCTTTTCGACCCAATCCTGGTGCCCCTGAGCTACAGCTTCGTACAGCGGGCGGTGCTCGCCGCCAGCGTGATGGCCGTGGTCGCGGGACTACTGAGCTGCTGGCTGATCTTGGTGGGCTGGTCACTGCTAGGCGATGCGGTCTCCCACGCCGTGCTGCCCGGTGTGGTGCTGGCCTACATCACCGGAGCGCCCTTCGCCGTCGGTGCGATGCTGGCCGCACTCATCGCCGTCGGCCTGGTCGGCTCGGTAAAGGAAAGAACCACCCTGCGGGAGGACACCTCCATCGGCATTGTCTTCACCACCTTCTTCGCCCTCGGACTAGTGCTTCTTTCTGTGACGCCTAGCGGCACGCACTTACAGGAGATCCTGTTCGGCAACCTGCTGGGCATAACGCAGTCCGCGCTGTGGCAGATCCTGGCCATTGGAGGCATCGCGTTTGTGGTGTTGCTGGCGAATGCACGCACGTTTACTCTGTGGGCTTTTGACGCCGAACACTCCAGAACCATGGGCTTCAATACGAAGGCCATACGGTGGGCACTGTTGGCGTGCCTGGCGTGCGTGGTGGTGGCCAGCGCCCAGGCCGTTGGCGTGATCTTGGTGGTAGCAATGCTGATTACCCCCGGCGCAACCGCTTACCTGTGGACGCGCCGCTTCCGCCACATGCTGCTTATTGCCCCGTTGGTGGCGTGGGTCAGCTGCATCACGGGCATCCTGCTGAGCTTCAACGTAGACGTATCCACTGGCGGCACCATCGTGCTGGTACAGTCGGCCATCTTCGGGCTGACGTACCTCTTCGCCCCACGTGAAGGCCTGGTACGCAGTTTTCTAACGCGGCGCTAGTTGCCCTGCTGCTGGCTCCCTGGCTGCTGGGGGTTGGGATGCTGAGGCTTGTGCTGTTGGGACTGCAGCTTCTCGCGGAACGCCGCAACAGCATCGTGTAGGCGGCGCTCTGCCTCACCGGGGCTATCTAGCTCCAGGCCAACCATCGGGTAGCGGATGTCGGTCGGGATGTCTTTATCCGGGATTCCCTGCTCCCGCGCCTCAGCGATGACGGCCTCCGCTGCGGTCAGGGCGCTGGTGCCAGTCGAGCCGACAGCTGTGCCAACAGAGCCGGCGGGGACTGCCGGACCTGCCGTTTCAGCGAGCGCTTGGACGGCCGGGAACTGTTCCGCGTGCGGCTCCTGGCGGGGCTGTGCAGACTGAGCAGGCTGTGCAGGCTGTGCAGGCTCAGCCTGCTTCTCGGCCGCCTTCCGCTCAGCTTCCTTCTTGGCCTCGCTGTAGCGCAGGTAATCCTCGCCGAAACTACGGATTCGCTGGGCTTCCTCTTCCTTCTTGCCCTCCTCCCACAGGCGGTCCTGCTCCTGGCGCGGAACCTGGCGCTCGACCTCCTCAAACAGGTAGGGGGCGCGGGCGCGCAGCTTCGCCGAAAACGCCCCGGCCACGTGGCCAATGTCGAAGGCGCCACGGCGGTTGGCGATCTCCGCGTGGAAGAGCACCTGCAGAAACACGTCCGACAGTTCGGAGCACAGATCCTGCTCTATCCACTCCGGGCGCGCAGCAGCCTCACCCTCGCCCTCGGGCTTCCAGCTCTCCATCAGTTCGATGGTGCGAGCCAGCTCCTCTGTTTCCTCCCGCAGGAACTTCACCAGGCTGGTGTGGGTCATGGACTGCTCCCACTCCCCCTGGCGCAGAGCACGTGCCATCAGCGCCACCGCGTCCTCGATTTCATCCATCACGGAAGCCGGCACCTCGGTGCGCGTCGTGCGGCGCAGGCCGGCCACGGCCGCAGTGTGCTCGTCGGTCCCGACGATCTCGCCGTCCACCACGCCATCGCCCGAGTGGGTGATCTCGGCTGCGTTTTCCCCGTCGGTGGCGTCACTAACAGAAGAGCTACCGGCCTCCAGCTCGCGGGCGGGCTCCATGTGCACCTTGAGGCTCGGTGCGGTAATGAGCTCCTCACCAGCCTCGATGCGGGTAACGACAGCTTCGTTTTCCAGATCCGTCGTGACGATAATGTCGGACTCATCGACCGTGTGGCCGCCCAGATCCGCGATAACCCAGCGGACGCGGATGGGCACCTCCTCCGTGTAGCACACATCTCCACGGAGCAGATCGACGGCCTCCACGGGAATCATCGCGGGGAAACGGGGATCTAGTAATACGACTGACATGGCGGTTATTCTAGCGCGTCGGTGTTTAGGACGTGCCCTTATCCTTGCCTGCCCCCTTACTTGAGCCCTTGCCAGCCCCCTTGCCGGCGCCACCCGTCATGCTGCGAATCGGGATGCCGGCCAGCTGCGTCAACGCATCGGCGCACCACTGCACCAGCTCCGTATCGCGCAGCGGAACCGCGCGCATGCCCTGGCCGCGCTTCGGAGCCGGGATCAGCACAATCTTGGTGGTCGCGCGGTAGTTCGCCGCGGGGAACAGGCGCTTCAGGCGCACCTGGGTGGAATCCTGCAGCTCGATGGGGCTGAAACTGATCTTCGAGCCCGTGGCCACCACCTCCGTGACCTGCAGATCGCGGCACAGCAGGCGCAGGCGCGACAACACTGCGAGCATCTGAATCTGCTCCGGCGGCTCGCCGTAGCGGTCACGCAACTCCTCGAGGACCTTCTCGATCTGCTCCTCGTCCTGCACCTCGGCGAACTTGCGGTAGGCCTCCAGGCGCAGGCGCTCCGAAGCGATGTATTCGGCCGGGATGTGCGCATCCACCGGCAGGTCGATGCGGATCTCCTTCTTTTCCTCCTCCCGGCCGTCGACGGGCTTGCCGTCGGCCATCGCGCGGAACGCTTCCACGGCCTCGCCGACCAGGCGCACGTAGAGGTCGAAGCCCACGCCCGCGATGTGTCCGGATTGCTCGGCGCCCAGAACGTTGCCGGCACCGCGCATCTCCAGGTCCTTCATGGCCACCGCCATGCCCGCGCCCAGGTCGTTGTTCTGGGCGATGGTGGTCAGGCGGTCGTAGGAGGTCTCGGTCAGCACCTCCCCCTTCGGGTAGAGGAAGTAGGCGTAGCCGCGCTCACGGGAACGCCCCACGCGCCCGCGCAGCTGGTGCAGCTGGGAAAGGCCCATGTGGTGGGCATTTTCCACGATCAAGGTGTTGGCGTTGGCGATGTCCAGGCCAGTCTCCACGATGGTGGTACACACCAGCACGTCGAACTCGCGATCCCAGAAGCCCTTCACCGTGGTCTCCAGCTGTTCCTCGCTCATCTGGCCGTGTGCGACCACTACCCGGGCCTCCGGTACCAGGCGGCGAATGTCCGCAGCGGTCTGCTCGATGCTGCGAACCTTGTTGTGGACGTAGAACACCTGCCCGTCGCGCAACAGCTCGCGGCGGATGGCCGCGGCCACGTGCTTATCCTCCTGCGCACCCACATACGTCAGCACCGGGTGGCGATCCTCCGGCGGGGTGAGGATCGTCGACATCTCGCGGATGCCCGCCATCGACATCTCCAGCGTGCGGGGAATCGGGGTTGCGGACATCGTCAGCACGTCCACGTGGGTGCGCAGCGACTTGATGTGCTCCTTGTGCTCCACGCCGAAGCGCTGCTCCTCGTCCACGATGATCAGCCCCAGGTTCTTCCAGTGCACGCCCGTCTGCAGCAGGCGGTGGGTACCGATCACGATGTCCACCGTGCCGTCGGCCATGCCATTGATAACCTTCTTGGACTCCGCCGGGGTGGTAAAGCGGGACAGCTCCTTGATGGTGGTGGGAAAGTCCTGCATGCGCTCGCTGAACGTGTTGAAGTGCTGCTGCGCCAGCAGGGTGGTAGGCACCAGCACGGCCACCTGCTTGCCCGACTGCACGGCCTTGAATGCGGCGCGCACCGCCACCTCGGTTTTGCCGTAGCCCACGTCGCCGACGATCACGCGGTCCATCGGCACCGGCTTTTCCATGTCGGCCTTCACGGCCTCGATGGCGTTGTACTGGTCCTCGGTCTCTGTGAACGGGAAGGCATCTTCCATCTCCCGCTGCCAGGGCGTATCCGGGGCAAAGGCATAGCCCGGCGCGGCCTGGCGGCTGGCGTAGAGCTGCACCAATTCGCCCGCGATCTCGCGCACAGCACCGCGGGCCTTACGCTTGGTGTTCTTCCAATCCGCGCCGCCCATCTTCGACAGCGCGGGCTTCTCCCCGCCGACGTAGCGCGACAGCATATCCAGCTGATCCATCGGCACATAGAGTTGATCGCCCGGCCCACCCCGCTTGCTGGGAGCGTATTCCAGCACCAGGTATTCACGGCGGGAGGCGTCCGGCCCCTTGCCCACCGTGCGTTCCGTCATCTTCACGAACTTTCCGATGCCGTGGGAATCGTGCACCACCAGATCACCCGGCTCCAGCGCCAGCGGATCCACGCGGTTACGCTTCTTCGCGGGCTTGCGCTTACCCGTGGCCTTCGCGTCCACGCGGTTGCCGGTCAGATCCGTTTCCGTGAAGAACAGCAGGCTAGGGCGCTTGTCGTCCCCGGCGAAGGGGAACACCAGCCCCTCGTAGGCCACCGCGTGGTAGATGCTCACCTGGTGCGGCGCGGGCTCGTCGGCGGTGGTGTGCTTGGACTTCTTGATCCGCCCCAGGCCCCGGCTGCCGCTGAGGTCCACGCCGATCGCCTCGGCCGCAATGCCGGCTTCTTGGAAGCGCCGCAGCATGCGGGCCGCCACGGCCGGGGTTGGGGCCGCGAAGGCCACCCTTCCGCCGGATTCGACGCGCTTGCGGATGTCGCTCATCAGCGCACCGATGGCCTCCATCTCGCCGTGCGGTCGGGGCGCCGAGTCGTAGTTGAGTTCCAGAACATCGGAAGTGTCGGCGTCAAAATCGGCCATCCCGAGCGTAGACAACGTCCACCAGGGCCGCCCCAGCTTCTGCTGCACCTTCTGCACCGCGTCGATCGATAGGTAAGCCACGCCCTCCATCGGCGCCGAACCTCCCATCGCCGCAACATCCCAGCCGGCCTCGAGGAACTGCTGGCCGGTTTCGCGCAGGTCGTGAGCACGGCGTTCGACGGCTGCGGGCGCCATCACCAGCGTGTGCGTACCTTCCGGCATAAGCTCCGGCAGCGCCACTAGCTCGGCCGTGTGCAGCGCCGGGATCAGCGATTCCATCCCCTGCACCTGGATCTTCTGGCTGATCTTGTCGAGGATCTCGGCCAATTCCGCGTTGCCGGCGTGCTCTTGGGCAAGGTTTTTTGCTTTGGACGCCACCTCGTCCGTGACAACCAATTCCCGGCACGCATAGACCATCACCTGGTCCGGCTCCACCCCGGGGATGGTCCGCTGGTCGCCGACGCTAAAGGCGCGCACCTCCGTGATCTCGTCGCCCCAGAAGTCCACGCGGACGGGCATTTCCTCGGTCGCGGGGAAGATGTCCACAATGCCGCCGCGAATGGCGAAGTGGCCGCGCTTGCCGACCACGTCGACGTGCGTGTAGCCGAGTTCTTGCAGACGGTGGGTCAGGGAGTCGAAGTCGATCTCCGCGCCCACTTTCAGCTGCACCGGGGTGACCTCGCCCAGGTTGGACTGCACGGGCTGCACAGCTGCGCGGGTCGGAGCCACCACCACCTGCAGGTTCTCATCGCCCTTATGCAGGCGGCGCAGCACGCGCATGCGGGTGGACACCGTCTCCGCGGCCGGGGACAGCTTCTCGTGCGGCAGGGTCTCCCACGAAGGGAAAAGCTCCACCCTGTCGCCCAACATGTAGCGCAACACCGTGGTGAGGTCCTGGGCCTGGCGCCCCGTGGCCGTCACCACCAGCAGCGGGGTGCGCTGCGCCAGCGTGCCGACCGCGAAAGGCCACGCGCCCTCGGGAGCTTGCATGTGCAAGGAACGCTCCCCCAGGTGCGTCATCATTCCGCGCAGTTTCCCGTCCTGCGCAGCGGCTTTCAGCAGCCCCGCCAGGCTAGGCGCCGGGTTCGAAGAGCGGTTGGCGTTGGCTTTGGGCGTGGCGGTCTGACTCATGGCCAACAGTCTATCTCCCGCGCCACTCTGCGGTTTATGCGCCCGGTTGGGCATGCTGTAAAGTGTTCGCTGCACATTAATAAGTGCGCTTCTCCCATGGTGTAATTGGCAACACTACGGTTTTTGGTACCGTCATTCTAGGTTCGAGTCCTGGTGGGAGAGCTTTTTCATTTGGAAGGGTGGGGCGATACATGTCCGGCAAGTCCAACACAGAATCCAGCAAGTTCTGGCACACATTCACCACGAAATTCATCGGCACACCACCCAAGAGCGACCTGAAGCACGTCGAGGAAAACGCGGGTCGCTATTCCCTGGGCTTCGGCACACAGAACATCGGCGATCAGATCGTTTCCGCTAAGACGGTTCTGCCGTGGTTCCTGTCTGTCGTCGCCGCCCCGGCGTGGGTCATTCCGCTGCTGGTGCCGATCCGCGAGTCCGGCTCGATGCTGCCCCAGGCCCTGTTCCGCCCGTGGCTGCAGACGAAGACCTCGCGGCTGGGTTTCATGCTTGTCGGCACGCTCGGCCAGGCGCTGGCGTGCGCGATCATGGTCGCCGCCGCGCTTCTGACCGACGGGCTGCTGGCCGGGTTGATCATTCTGTTCGCCCTCGCCCTGCTGTCCACCTGCCGTTCTTTGGTTTCGCTGACCAGTAAAGATATCGCCGGGCGCACCGTGCCGAAGGGCTTCCGCGGGCGCCTGACCGGTTTTGCCACCACCCTGTCTGGTGCGGTGGCGATCCTGGTGGGTGTGGCCATTCAGGCCGCCCGCGGGGAGCTCACCCCTACCCTCTTCGCAGTGCTTTTCGCCATCGCCACCGCAGCCTGGCTGGCCAGCGCATGGCTGTTTAAGGGGATCCGTGAGGGCGTCACTAAACAAGAACAAAAAGGGCTACCGCAGGGCACGAACTACCTACGCGATGTGTTCGACGACATCGTGGACCTCGTACGCTCTGACCGTGACTTTAGGCGCTTCGTGCTGGTTCGCTCGCTGCTGCTGGCCTCTGCACTGTCGCCGACGTTCCTGGTGACGATGGCGAACCAGCAGAGCGTGACGGAGGAATCCTCGCTGGCCAGCGCCATCTTCACGGGCCTGGGAACGTTCGTGATCGCCTCCGGCGTGGCCTCGCTGCTCGCGGGCAGGATCTCCGGCTTACTGTCCGATGTGAGCTCCCGCAACACCCTGTCCGGCGCCGCGCTGTTGGCCACGATCGTCCTAATCGTCACTGTGGTGCTGAGTTATGTTTCTTCGCTTAGTGACGCCCATGCGTGGACCACCGCCCTGGTGTGGTGGCTGCCCATCGCGTTCTTCATCATCTCGCTTGCCCACCCCGCGATTAGGGTCGCCCGCTCTACCTACATCGTGGACATGGCAGAGGGCACGCAACGCACCCGCTATGTCTCGGTGGCGAACACCCTGATGGGCGTGTTGCTTCTGATTGTGGGTGCGCTGACCAGTGTGTTGGCACTGGTTTCCCCCGAGGTCGCACTGGCTGCGCTGGCGCTTTTCGGGCTACTCGGCGCCGCGCTGTCGAAGACCCTGCCGGAAGTCTCGGTGGGCAAAAACAAGATTTCCTAAACGCCCGCGGGCGCCCCTCCCCGATGCGGTAGCTAAGCGGCGCTATGCTGGTATTCGCTTTTAACCGGAAGTAAGGAATGCCAACAACGTGACTGATGCTGCTCAGAACCCCGAAGCTCAACCAAAGGCCCAAGACAAGCCTGTGGCAGTGATCGTACTGGCCGCAGGGGCGGGCACGCGGATGAAGTCCGCGACCCAAAAGACCCTGCACTCCATCGGCGGGCGCACCCTGCTTTCCCACAGCCTGCACGCTGCCGCTGGCATCGACCCCGCCCGCATCGTGGCTGTTATCGGCCACGGGCGCGAGCAGGTCGGCCCGGCGGTGGAAGAGGTAGCCGAGCAGCTGGGGCGCAGCATCGACACTGCGATCCAGGAGCAGCAGAACGGCACCGGCCACGCCGTGCAGTGCGCAATGGAGGAGCTGGAGGGCTTCGAGGGCACCGTAGTGGTCACCAACGCGGACGTGCCACTGCTGTCTCCGGAGACCCTGCAGGAACTTACTGCCACCCACGACGGCGCCAGCGTGACCGTGCTCTCCGTCAACCAGGACAACCCCACCGGCTACGGCCGCATCCTGCGCACCAACGACGGGATGGTCACCGCCATCGTGGAGGAAAAGGACGCGACGGAAAAGCAGAAGGCAATCACCGAGGTTAACTCCGGCGTGTTCGCCTTCGACGCGGCCATCCTGCGCGATGGCCTGGCGCAGTTGAACACGGATAACGCCCAGGGCGAGCTGTACTTGACGGACGTGCTGAGCATCGCCCGCCGGGCGGGTCACCCCGTTCGGGCCCACATTGCCGCCGACGCGGCGGAACTCGCGGGCGTCAACGACCGAGTACAGCTTGCCGCCGCCGGCGCTGAACTCAACCGCCGCACCGTGACCGCCGCGATGCGGGGCGGGGCCACCGTCGTGGACCCGGCGACGACCTGGATCGACGTGGACGTACAGGTCGGCCAGGACGTCACCATCCTGCCGGGAACGCAGCTGCTGGGCACCACCACCATCGGCGATAACGCGCAGATCGGGCCGGATACCACTCTGGAAAACGTCACGGTCGGCGAAGGCGCGCAGGTGGTGCGCACCCACGGGTTCGATTCCACCATCGGCCCGCGCGCCGAGGTAGGCCCCTTCACCTACATCCGCCCCGGCACGGTGCTGGGCGAAGATGGCAAGCTCGGCGGCTTCGTCGAGGCGAAGAAGGCGAACATCGGTCGCGGCTCGAAGGTCCCGCACCTGACCTACGTCGGCGATGCGACGATCGGCGAGTACTCCAACATCGGCGCCTCTAGCGTGTTCGTGAACTACGACGGTGTGAACAAGCACCACACCACCGTAGGTTCCCACGTGCGCACCGGTTCCGATTCGATGTTCATCGCCCCGGTCGTGGTGGGCGATGGTGCGTACTCCGGTGCCGGTACCGTCATCAAGGAAGACGTGCCACCGGGCGCCCTGGTGGTATCCGGCGGCAAGCAGCGCAACGTCGAGGGCTGGGTGGCTAAGAAGCGCCCCGGAACCCCGGCGGCGGAGGCCGGCGAGGCCGCAGCCAAGCGTGTGGCGGAAGGTGGTTCCCCGGCTTCCACACCGCAGGCAGACCAGCAGGCAGACCAGAAGTAGCGCACGCAAGCTACGCTGGTTTTTGTTGATATGTCTGGGCGCGCCCTAAAATAGGGAGCGCCTAGTAAAAGTGAATAGTCCAGCTCTTCGACCGGAAGGTTAAAGCACAAGTGTCCACCACCCACTGGATCGACAATCAAAAGAACCTGATGCTGTTTAGCGGCCGGGCTCATCCGGAATTGGGGGAGGCTGTTGCCCGCGAATTGGGCATCGAGGTCACTCCGACCACCGCCCGCGACTTCGCTAACGGCGAGATCTTCGTCCGCTTCGAAGAGTCCGTCCGCGGTTCCGATGCCTTCGTGCTGCAGTCCCACCCGCAGCCGCTGAATAACTGGCTGATGGAGCAGCTGATCATGATCGATGCACTAAAGCGTGGCTCCGCCAAGCGCATCACCGCGATCCTGCCCTTCTACCCCTACGCCCGCCAGGACAAGAAGCACCGCGGCCGCGAGCCGATCTCCGCCCGCCTGGTTGCCGACCTGCTGAAGACCGCCGGTGCGGACCGCATCGTCTCCGTGGATCTGCACACCGACCAGATCCAGGGCTTCTTCGACGGCCCGGTGGATCACATGCACGCCATGCCGATCCTGACCGACTACGTGAAGGCCAACTACAACCTGGACAACATCTGCGTGGTCTCCCCCGACGCTGGTCGCGTGAAGGTGGCCGAGAAGTGGGCCAACGTGCTGGGCGATGCCCCGCTGGCGTTCATCCACAAGACCCGCGACGTGGACGTGGCCAACAAGGTCACCGCCAACCGCGTGGTCGGTGACGTGAAGGGGCGCACCTGTGTGCTGCTGGACGACATGATCGATACCGGTGGAACCATCGCCGGCGCCGTCGGCGTGCTGCGCGAGGCTGGTGCGGGCGACGTGATCATCGCCACCACCCACGGCGTATTCAGCGGTCCGGCGCGCGAGCGTCTGAGCAGCTGTGGCGCCCGCGAGATCATCACCACCGATACCCTGCCGCAGTCCACCGAGGGCTGGGATAACCTGACGGTTCTGCCGATCGCCCCACTGGTGGCCAAGACCATTCACGAGATCTTCGAGAATGGCTCCGTGACCACGCTGTTTGAGTAGTTTTAATCCCCGGTTGGGGGTGTGCTAACATACTTTCGAATCTCGGCGAGGGCTGAATTCCTACATAGAATTTGGCCGTTATCGGCGCGAAAAGCACACTCCCCCTTCTTTTTGTGTGACGTAACCTTTCAAAGCGAGTCCGCTCGTGTGCGGGTGCGTGACCAATGAAACTGTGGGATGCATACACGCCGCGAGATATCGCGGCATTTTTTATGTCCGCGGTAGAAACGCAAGAGCGATTCAGAGCAATCTGAAACACAAAATTTGAAGGAGAAAATCATGGCTGACATTACCCGCCTGAAGGGCGAGCTGCGCACCGAGTTCGGCAAGGGCGCTTCCCGCCGCCTGCGTCGTGACTTCCGCGTTCCAGCTGTTGTCTACGGCAACAAGCTGGACCCGATGCACGTTCACGTGGACATCCTGGAGTTCCAGGCAATCCTGCGTAACGAGGGCGTGAACGCCGTTCTGGAGCTGGAGATCGAGGGCCAGGACCACCTGGTCATGATCAAGGCTGTGGACCAGAACGTGCTGACCCTGGACGTGGACCACGCTGACCTGCTGAACGTTAAGCGCGGCGAGAAGGTTGAGGTTGACGTTCCGGTTATCTTCACCGGTCAGCCTGCTCCGGGCGCCCTGGTCACCCAGGAGGCAGACGTCATCACCATCCTGGCCGACGTTCTGAACATTCCGGAAGAGATCACCGTCGACATCGAGGGCAAGGAAATCGGCGACCAGGTTCTGGCCGGCGACCTGCAGATGCCGGGCAACGCAACCCTGGTATCCGAGGAAGACACCCTGATCATCAACGTTGTGGAGCCGGAGGAAGAGGAACTGCCGGAGCCGGACGAAGAGGGCGAAGGCGCCGAGGGCGAGGCTGCCGAGGCAGCCGGGGACGAGGCTGCAGAGGGCGAGTCCGAGGAGTAATTCACTCCCCCTTCACACACTGGGCCACTCCGCGTGCACTTTTCACACCGGGTGGCCCTTTTTGTTGCTCTTTTTCATTGACGCCCACCCCACGGCCGCGGGGGCTGTCCGGGGTGGACAGTACAATAACCGTCAGTGAGCTAGAGAGAGGGCTGGGAGACGGTGGCGTCACCAAACAAGAAACAACACACCAACAGCGACACGTGGCTGATCGTCGGCCTGGGCAACCCCGGCGATAAATACGCCAATACCAGGCACAACGTTGGACGAATGGTGATCGGCGAACTGCTGGATCGACAGGTACCGGCAGCCAGCCTGAATGCCCACAAGAAGACGAACACGGACATCGCCGAGGTGACTATCGCGGGGCGCAAGGTGGTGCTGGCGCAGCCGCGGACCTACATGAATGTGTCGGGCGGGCCGGTGCAGCAGCTGGCGGCGTTTTTCAAGATCCCGGCGGGTAACATCATCGTCGCCTACGACGACCTCGAGGGCGATCCGGGGGCGGTGAAGCTGCGGCAGTCCGGTGGCGACAAGGGGCATAACGGGTTGAAGTCCATTACGAAGTCCCTGGGCACGAAGGACTACTGGCGCCTTTCGTGCGGCATTGGACGGCCGCCCGGGCGCATGGATCCGGCGGCCTATGTGTTGAAGCCCTTCCCCAAGTCGGAGGCGGCGGATGTGGCGATCATGTGCGCTGACGCAGCCGACGAGGTTGAACGCACCCTCGGTGTGGGAAACTAGTGACTGTGTCTTTCCTCCAATCTCTATTTTCCGTTTTCCGAAAGAACCCCGCACCGCAGGCGCATGTAGATAAAAGTGCTGGTGCTAGGCCAGCTAAGCCTGCGAAGCGTGCCAAGCTCACCGTCGAGCAGCTGCGAGAGTTCGCCCCTGAATGGATTGTGATCGGCCTGGGCAATCCCGGTGCCAAGTACGCGGAAACCCGGCACAATATCGGCTATTGGCCGATTGATCGTCTGATTGAGCGCTATGGGGCTCAGTGGCTACCGGTGGAGGGTCAGAAGGCTCACGCAGCGTTGATCACGGTGGAGGAAACTCCCGTGGTGCTGCTCCGCTCCACGACGTACATGAACAACTCCGGTGAGGCGGTGGAGCCGCTGGCTTCTGCTTTGAGCCTGCCGGCGGAGCGGGTCATTGTTTGCCACGATGAGCTGGATATCGCCACTGGCCAGGTGCGTATCAAGGATAAAGGTGGCGAGGGTGGCCACAATGGGCTGCGTTCAATGACTGCCGAGCTGGGCACCCAGCACTACGTGCGCGTCCGCATGGGCATCGGCCGCCCGCCTAAGGGCACGTCTGTGATTGATTTCGTTTTGAGCCCGTTCGAGGATGCAGACATCGACCTGGAGAGCGGGTGGATGGAGAACACGCTTCAAGATTCGGTGGACTCAGTGACGCTCATCGTGAACAATGGCACAGACATTGCGCGAAACGATATCCACACACGCAAGCACTAATAAATGCTGCGGTGCAGGTAGCGCGCAGTAACGAGAATACTCGCGGGTTTTCGAGCCTCCTAGCGTTAGTATTGATGAATCAATGCACTCGATATTGCCTTTGGGAGATGCAAAGTGAAGCAGGTTTTTGGACTACTGCGCGCTGTTCGTAACGCACGAACAGGTTCAGCGAAGTCGTCTCCCGACCAGCAGAAACGCCAGAAATCTGGTGCGGCTTCCGGGCCTTCTGTGCCTTCTAAGCCGTCTGCGAATTCCGAACCGTCAGCGGCCTCCAAACCGTCTGCGGCTTCCAAACCTTCCGAGGCGAAGAAGGCGGCTCCTGCGAAGGCGGAACCAAAGGAGGTAGCTCCGGCGAAGCCCGCGCAGCCGCCGATCAAGCTCTCCGCAGTCGGTGCCCCCAAGGCTCCCTCCGCTCCGAAGCCACCAAAGGCTTCCGCTTCTCAGAGGCAGGAGCCGCCGAAGGCAACCGCAGCCTCGCAGGATCCCAAGAAATCCACTACGACTGCGAAGGCCCCTAAAACAGACAAAAACAAGAAGCAGACAAGCACTAGCCCCAAGCAGGCTGCTACTGCCCGGCCAGCTGCGGCTGCTCCGGCCATCAAACTCGGTAGCGTAGGTGCGCCGCCTGCCCCGGGGGCTGCCCCTGGCACGACGCGAAAGACCCCGGCTGCCAAGGAGGCGGCCGCCGCGAAGCCTGCTCCCAAACAGGAGCCCAAACAGGAGCCCAAGCAAGCGGCGAAGTCACCCGCAGCGAAGCCTGCACCCAAGGAGGCCGCGAAGACGGCGCCCAAGCAGGTCGCCAAGCCCGCTCCCAAGCAGGCGCCTGCAGCAAAGGCCACGCCACCCGCGAAGCCGAAAGCGGAGCAAAAGCCGGTACCCGCGCCAGCTGCAAAGCAGGCGCCCAAGCCAGCCGCGAAGGCGGAGCCGAAGCCGGTGCCGCCAGCCGCGAAGACGGAGCCGAAGCCGGTACCGCCAGCGGCGGAAAAGTCGGCGTCACAACCAAAGAATCTGCCCGAACCAAAGCAGGTGGCAACGGCACAACCTGCGCCACAGCAGCACCCTGCACCACAGCAGAACAACGTTCCGGAAGCGCTGGCGATCCCGCCCGAGAACAAGACGGTTAAGAAGGATCGCCGTGCGCGCCTGCGCCAGGTGAAGGGACTAGATGGCCTGCGTGGCCTCGCCGTGCTCGCCGTGGTGATCTACCACTTCTTCGGCGATATTCTGCCCGGTGGCTACCTGGGCGTGGACCTGTTTTTCGTCCTATCGGGCTTCCTGATCACCTCGCTGCTGGTGCGCGAGTACCGGGTAAACAACACGATCAGCCTGAAAGACTTCTGGATCAGGCGTTTCCGCCGTATCCTCCCCGCCGCGCTGGTCACGCTGTTTATCGTCACCGCAATCGTCACCGCCATAGGTGGGGACATCGCCGTGGGCATCCGCGAGCAATTCCTGGGCACGCTGTTCTTCGTCAACAACTGGACGCAGATCGCCACCTCCCAGTCGTACTTTGCGGAAAACGAGGTCCAGGTTTTCGCCCACTACTGGTCGCTGGCGGTCGAAGAGCAGTTCTACATCATCTGGCCGCTGGTGACACTCGGAATTTTCGTGTTCACCCAGCGCCGGCTCCGCCGCAGTCCGCGCCGCGTCCCGATGCTGGTGACGGCGCTGCTGGCCGTGCTTTCCGCTGCGGCCATGGCGCTGCTTTTCACCCCCGGCGAGGATCCGACGCGCGTCTACTACGGTACGGATACGCACGCTTTCGGCCTGCTCATCGGCGCTTTCCTCTCGCTGGCTGTAACCTCCACGCGCAACGATCCACGAGTGGATTCCTGGCCGTCGGCAGGAAAGTTTGAGGCTCGCGTTGCCGGAGCCATCGGTGCCCTGGCGCTTGTCGGCTACGTCATCCAGCTGCTGTTTATGGGCGACGACCTGGCGGTGACCTACCAGGGCGGTCTGCTGCTGACCAGCGTGCTGGGCGTACTGATGATCTGGGGCGTGATCCGCGAAACCGGCCCGCTGACGTGGATCTTCCGCACCAATGTCATGCGCTGGCTCGGCCAACGCTCGTTCTCGTTGTACCTGTGGCACTGGCCGGTCATCATGATTCTGCGTGCTCTTTTTGACGCCGACGGTCACATGGACCACAAGTGGATTCTCGGGCTGGCAGCGGTGCCGATCGCTCTGCTGATCTCCGAGATTTCCTACCAGCACGTGGAAAACCCCTTCCGCCGCCGCGGCTACAAACAGACGTGGAAGGACTACTGGGCTTCCCGCCCGAGCTTCCACGAGATCAACGAGGGGTTCAAGAAGGTCGCGTGGCCTGTTGTGCCACTGCTCGTCGTAGCTTGCGTGGGCGGTGTGGTCTACGGCGTGGTGAACTCCAACGACAAGACCGAGCTGGAGCAGGAACTGGACCAACTGCAGCGCATGAACCAGGAGGCCAACAAGGGCAATGCCCCCGCCCCCGCTACTCCACCGCCGCCGAAGGAAGAGAAGGCCGCGGCCGTGCAGGGCAAGGACATCACCGCCGTGGGTGACTCCGTGATGCTGGCAGCCAGCGAAGCGCTGAACACCAACTACCCGGGCATCTACATCGATGCGGACGTTTCCCGCCACTACACCGCCGGTATGGACGTGCTGCGGCAGCTGAACGATTCCGGCAAGTTGCGCAAGAACATATTCCTCGGCTTCGGCACCAACGGCCCGGCCTTCCCGAACCAGTTGGAGGAGATGATCAACCTCATCGGCCCCGACCGCCAGATCTTCATGGCCATGCCTTACGGCGATCGTGAGTGGATGGCGCAGTCCCGCCAGGAAGTGCTGGACGCAGCAAAAACCCACGACAACGTTTACATCGCGGACTGGTGCGGCCATGCGCAGTCCCACCAGGATCTGTTGTTCGAGGATGGTGTGCACCCGATGCCCGAGGGCGCGCAGGAATACGCGAAATCCTTCGATGAGGCGCTGGCCCAGGCCGCGAACCACGAGAAGAAGACCACGACTACCTGCGCCTAATGCCCACCCGCTAGACTTGTGGGCATTATGAGTTCAACCGCATCCGAAGCCTCGCGCCGCCGCACATTCGCCGTCATCGCCCACCCGGATGCCGGTAAATCCACCCTCACCGAGGCGCTCGCGCTGCACGCCCACATGATCAAGGAGGCCGGCGCCGTACACGGCAAGGCCGGACGTAAGTCCACCGTCTCTGACTGGATGGACATGGAAAAAGACCGTGGCATTTCCATCGCCTCCTCCGCACTGCAGTTTGAGTACGCTCCGGAGGGCCACGACGGCGAACCCTTCATGATCAACCTGGTCGATACCCCGGGTCACGCGGACTTTTCGGAGGATACCTACCGAGTTCTTTCCGCCGTGGATGCCGCGGTGATGCTCATTGATGGCGCGAAGGGCCTGGAGCCGCAGACGCTGAAGCTGTTCCGTGTGTGCAAGGCCCGCGGCCTGCCGATCGTGACCGTCGTGAACAAGTGGGACCGTCCGGGCCGCAGCCCGCTGGAGCTGGTAGATGAGATCGTCAACGAGATCCAGCTGCAGCCCACTCCCCTGTTCTGGCCAGTCGGCGAGGCCGGCGACTTCCGCGGATTGGCGCGTATCAACGACGACGGAGAGGCCGAGGAGTACATCCACTTCCTCCGCACCGCCGGTGGTTCGACCATCGCTCCGGAGGAGCACTACACCCCGGAGCAGGCCGCAGAGCGGGAGGAAGACGTATGGGAAACCGCCGCCGAAGAGGTGGAGCTGTTGGCCGCCGACGGCGCGCTGCACGACCAGGAGCTGTTCCTGGAGTGCACCACTTCCCCGCTGATTTTCGCCTCCGCGATGCTGAATTTCGGCGTGCACCAGATTCTGGATACCCTCTGCGCTTTGGCGCCCGCCCCAGCGGGTCGCGATTCTGACCCGAAGGTGATCGAGGCCGCCGCGGGCGGAAACTCCGTCGCGGTGGAGGAGCACCGCGACCCCACCGACGATTTTTCGGGCGTGGTGTTCAAGGTGCAGGCAGGCATGGACCGCAACCACCGTGACTCCCTGGCCTTCATGCGCGTGGTCTCAGGTGTGTTCGAGCGCGGCATGCAGGTCACACATGCTCAGTCCGGCCGGTCTTTCTCCACGAAGTACGCGCTGACCGTCTTCGGCCGCACCCGTGCCACCGTGGAGGCCGCCTACCCCGGCGATATCGTGGGGCTGGTCAACGCGGGTTCACTCGCCCCGGGAGACACGATTTACGCCGGCAAGAAGGTGCAGTTCCCGCCCATGCCGCAATTCGCACCGGAGCACTTCCGCACACTGCGGGCCAAGTCGCTGGGCAAGTACAAGCAGTTCCGCAAGGCCCTCGAGCAGCTGGATTCCGAAGGCGTTGTACAGATTCTGCGCAACGACGCGCGTGGTGACGCGAACCCGGTCATGGCCGCCGTCGGCCCGATGCAGTTTGAGGTTATGCAGGCTCGAATGGACGTTGAGTACAACGTGGAGACCGTGGCCGACCCCGTCCCTTATTCTGTCGCTCGTCGTACTGACGCCGAGTCCGCGCCGGTGCTGGCCAAGCAGCGAGGCGTGGAGATCTTCACCCGCACAGACGGGGAGCTGATTGCCCTATTCGGCGACAAGTGGAAGCTAGCCTTCGTGGAGAAGGAACACCCGGAGCTGACGATGGAGACGTTGGTCGCCGACTAGGCGGAGTAGCTATTCGTCGCGACCCTATCGAAATATTTGCACAACTCTTGCAACATTGCACTACTTGTGCAAATATCTTGTGCATGGCTAAATTCCTGTATCGAGTAGGCCGCTCCGCCTACCTCCACAAGTGGCGCTTCCTCGCCGTCTGGCTGATCGTGCTGATCGGCGTGGGCACCGCCTCCGCACTGTTAACCAAACCAACCTCGCAGTCCTTCACCATCCCTGGTCTGGAATCCATTGAGACTCAGGAGAGGATCAAAGAGGAGTTCCCCCAATGGCGAAGATTCTGACCAGTTAGAGGCAGCCACGGGCAAGCTCGTGCTACAGGCCCCTGAAGGCCAAACCCTTGCCGAGGGCGAGGCTGCACAATCGACCGAAGACATCCTTCAGGCGCTGCAAGAGCTCGATTTCCTGAAGGACAAGGAAAAGCTCGTCTCCCCCGTGCTGGCCAGCGAAGGCATGCACCAGCAAATGGCTCCCATGAAGCAGAAGCAGGGAATGCCGAAGGAGCAGATCACCTCCGACATCGCTGCTCTAAGCCCGCTGAGCCCCGACAAGCGCACTGGCACCATCGAGGTTTCCTTCGATGCGGAAACTGCAGCAGACGTGCCCGCAGAGGATGTGCAGAAGTTCGAGGATGCAGTAAAGAACAACGAAGGCAACCTCAAGGTTGGATGGAGCGGTAACGCATTCCAGCAGCCGGAGATGAGCATGGCCTCCGAAGCCATCGGCCTGGCGGTCGCTGCCATCGTTCTGATCGTCACCTTTGGCAGCCTCGTGGCTGCAGGCCTGCCGCTGCTCTCCGCAGTGATTGGTGTGGGCACCGGCATCGGCATCGTCATGGCAGCCACCTCCGTCACGGACAGCATCAACTCCATGACCCCCACCCTGGCCTCCATGATCGGCCTGGCCGTGGGCATCGACTATGCGCTGTTTATCCTCTCCCGCTTCCGCAACGAGCTGGTCGCCCATGTGGATGGCCAGGATCTGGAACCGAAGGAACTACACCAGAAACTCAAGACGATTCCCGTCAAGGAACGCGCCCACCTGGCCGGCCTCGCAGTCGGCAAGGCCGGTTCCGCAGTTGTCTTCGCTGGCCTTACGGTCCTGATTGCACTGGCAGCACTGTCCATCATCAACATTCCGTTCCTCACCGCGATGGCCTTGGCCGCCGCCGGTACCGTTGCCATTGCCGTGATCGTCGCGATCACGCTTCTGCCCGCCATCATGGGCCTCATTGGCACGAAGGTCTTCGCAGGACGCGCGCCTTTCGTCAAGGCTCCGGACCCAGAGAACGAGAAGCCGACCATGGGGCTGAAGTGGGTGCGCATCATCCGCAAGAAGCCCGCCCTGTGGTTGGTAGGCTCTGCAGTGTTGTTGATTCTGCTGGCCATCCCCGCAATGAACCTGCGTCTGGCCATGCCCTCCGATGGTTCTATGGCCAAGGGCACCCCCAACCGCGTCGCCTACGAAATGACGGAGGAGGGCTTCGGAGCTGGCCGCAATGCCCCGATGGTCGCCCTCGTTGAATACCCCGACCTCAACGACAAGGAGAAGGCTGCCGCCACCCAGGAGGCCGTCGCGACCCTCCAGGGCACCGAAGGCGTGGAGAACGCCCAGGTAGTGCAGACCAACGGCGATCCGCGCAACCCAGCCGACCTGGGTACTGCGGCTCAGGTGATGATCACCCCGTCCTACGGCGCGACGGACGCCCGTGCCGCCGATGTCCTTGAGCAGATGCGCGCCGAGGAAGCCGGCTATACCGAAAAGACCGGCGCATCCTACGCCATCACCGGCGTCACCCCGATGTACGAGGACATTTCACAGCGCCTGTCGGACGTCCTCATCCCCTACATCGCCATCGTCCTCGTGTTGGCTTTCATCCTGCTGATGGTCGTCTTCCGTTCCATCTGGGTGCCACTGATCGCGGCACTGGGCTTCGGCCTGTCGGTGGCCGCCACGTTCGGCGTCACCGTCGCACTGTGGCAGGAGGGCTTCGGCGGCATCATCGACGACCCGCAGCCCATCATCTCCTTCCTGCCCATCATGCTGATCGGCATCGTCTTTGGCCTGGCCATGGACTACCAGGTCTTCCTGGTTACCCGCATGCGCGAGGGCTGGGCGCACGGCAAGACCGCCGGCAACGCCACCGCCAACGGTTTCAAGCACGGCGCGCGCGTGGTCACTGCAGCCGCGCTCATCATGATTTCGGTCTTCGCCGCCTTCATGATGGCCGACGAGCCGTTTATTAAGGTGATGGGCTTTGCCCTGGCTGCCGCCGTATTTTTTGACGCCTTCATCGTCCGCATGACCTTTATTCCAGCAACGATGTTCCTTCTCGGTGAGCACGCGTGGAAGTTCCCCAAGTGGCTAGCGAAGATCGTTCCCGCTGTCGACGTCGAGGGCGAGAGCCTGGTGGGATTGAACGCTGACGGTAGCCGCACTTCGGATACACTTACCGAATCAAGTGAAGCAGGTCCGCGAGACGCACAGGCAGCCGTAAAGTAAGTCGTCACTCGAGAAAGGTTGTGAAAGTGAACTTCGAAGGCGGAAAGAGCGTAGAGGCAGCAACGCCGAGCCTACGGGATCGCAAAAAGGCCGAAACCCGTGAGCGCATCGCCTGTGCCGCCGTTGACTTGCTAGTCAACGAGGGAGCGGAGAATGCTACCATCGCGAAGATCGCAGAAAGAGCTGATATTTCCCCGCGCACTTTTCACAACTATTTCCCTCATCGAGACGCTGCTTTACTATTCACGATTAATCAATTCGTTGAGGAAATGGTTGGCATGGTGGATACTGCACAACCTGGGCAACAATTGATATCGATTGGCGAGAATATCGCGGTGGACTTCTTTAACCGAACGACGGGCAGCCCGAACAGCATTCAAACCCTCTCCCGCCTTGCGGACCACTTACTCTCTATCCCCGCCCAAGCTCGTACAGAGCTTTTCACAGAGAACGATGGCCTTCCCCGCAACGCCGTGGAGTTCTTCTCTCCGCTCGTACAGGCTTTTCAGCAGTACAGCGAGCGCGAAGGTCGGACGCTCAACACCGCCCACGCGCTGTTGCTCATCAATTCGATCATGGTTGTACCCACAGTTTTCGTGGAACTCAACGAGAGTGGGGAATGTGCGACGGAAGAAGAGATTCGAGGCGCTTTCCAACTACTAGCGGGAGGGCTTTCGCAGCTCGGCTAGCTGAGATGAGAAACAGTTAAATACCCGACCTCCGTTTTGTTAATATCAGATTTGCTACGCTAGCCCGCATCGTACGATGTCCATCAAATCGGATCATCTGGGCATATTGAAAGGTTTCTCACTCACATGTCATCGAGTTCGACGATCCCCGAGCCCTCCGCTTCCCGGCGCGAACAGAAGAAGGCCGAAACAAAGCAGAATCTCATCGATGCAGCTATTGAGCTGTTCATGAGCTACGGCCCGGAGGAAGCGACGGTCCAGGCCATTACTAAGCGAGCGGGCGTATCCACACGCACATTCCACAACTACTTCGAGCGTCGCGACGATGTCTTCGCCTACTACCTGCATGAAGTCTTCGATCACTTCGCCCAACGCATCCGCGAGATTGCGGTGGACCATCCCACCGGCCGAATCGTGGACATCATGCGCGATGCAATGTGGATCTACTGCTTCCCGCCACACGGTGATCAAGGCGCCTCGGTCAGCCAGACGGGCTCGGCCGACTCTGCCGAGGTTTCCGAGCTAGTGGATCCCGTTACACCGGATATCCGCAAGTTCAAACCCCTGCTCATCATGCTGGAGAATCCGCAGGATAAGGGCAGCAGTGAGCACCTGGATGTGGACCTACCTACCCTCACAGAACCTGGAACCAAGGCGCTGTGCGATGTCGCCCCCGACCTCTCCCCTTTCAAGGCATTCCTGTTGCTGGATGTTTCCTTCAGCATCGCCATGCGCGCCGTAGAGGCAGCTGCGGACGAGCGGCTATCCGGTGGCCTCAGCCCCGAGGAGCTCTACAACCAGGCCTTCGACATGCTAGCCCGTGTCGACCGCATTGAGGACGAAAAGTAGTCGCCTCACCAAGAATCAAACCCGGTTTCCTTTGCCCAGACCCGATAAGGGAAGATGGGCACTGTGGAATCAGAGGGAATCTTTACAACGCTTCTCAACGCAACGCTGATCATCGGTGGCTACCCGATCCTCTGGCGCGAAATCATCGGCAATCTCTTCGGCCTAGCCTCCGCCGTCGGCGGGATGAAGCGCGTGGTGTGGGCCTGGCCCGTGGGAATCGTCGGCAATGTGCTGCTGTTCACGGTGTTCCTGGGTGGACTGTTCCACACCCCACAGGATCTGGACCTTTACGGCCAGGCAGGCCGCCAGGTGATGTTCCTCATCGTCTCGCTGTACGGCTGGTATCAATGGAGCCGCGCCCGCACTGCCGGCATGCGCGAGCCTGATAACACCGACCCCTCCCGCTCCATCGTCAGCGAGCCCGCCGCCGACAGCGCGGCAGTGCAGCCCAGCTGGGCCAGCACCAAGGAACGCCTCGGGATGCTCGCCTTTGCGGTGATCGGCACCGTAGTCTTCGCACTGATCTTCGACGCGCTAGGTTCGTGGGGACCGTGGGCAGACGCCTGGATCTTCACCGGCTCCATCCTGGCCACGTTCGGCATGGCCCGCGGCTGGACGGAGTTCTGGCTGATCTGGATCGGCGTGGATATTGTCGGAGTACCCCTGCTGCTCGCCGCGGGCTACTACCCCTCCGCGGCGCTATACGTGGTCTACGGCGCGTTCGTGCTGTGGGGATTCTTCGTGTGGTTGCGGGTGCAGCGCACGAAAAACACCGGCGCCGCAGGCGCCGCCAGCAGCTAGTACCTAGCCCAGCAGCGCCCGCCATTTCTCCACGTCCACGTCATCCGTGGAAGCCGGCTCGAACTGCGCGTTGTGATCCTTGTGCTCCAGCACTGCGCGCACTCCCTCGATGAAGTTCGGCCCCCGGCGCAGCTCGCCACCGACCTTGAATTCCATATCCAACGCCTCGCGCAGCGTTGCACCCTCCGCGCGGCGGAAAAGCTCCACCGTGGCCACAAGACTCTCCGGGTTGGCACCCTTCAGGGAATCGGTCACCTTGGTTATAAACTGCGCCAATTCGGCGTCCGAAACAGAACCCGCATCCCGCACGATCCGAGCTTCGATGTCTGCCCAAGTACCTTCGGCGAAGGTCCGCTCGATCCACTCCGCGTGCTGCTGCAGCGTAGACGTGGGCTCCTCCAGCTTCTGCGGGTCGAGAGCGTTAGACCGCAGTGCCTCTGGAAGATCGCCCGAATGCAGGTCGGATTCGAAAGCATGCACATCGGCCACCAGGTTCGTGGCCAGGCCGGTGTACAACATGTCCGCAGGGCTTAGGCGCCAACCCGTGGCGGCGATAAAGAGCCCCACTGCGGGCGAGCAATCCAGGTGCGTCAGCCGGTAAGACATACCCACGTCGGGCACAAACCCGATCGCAGCCTCCGGCATTGCCCCCAGGGTGCGCGGGGTGATCACGCGGTGCGAGCCATGCATGGAAATACCCATGCCGCCGCCCATCACGATGCCTTCCAGCAGCGCGATCACGGGCTTGTTTACCCGCGACAGCCGCTCATTGAGGTCGTATTCCTCCTCAAAGAAGGAGTCCCCGAAGCGGTACATGCGCTTCATGTCTCGCATCCGCACGTAGCGCACGTCCCCGCCTGCGCAGAAGGCCCGGTCGGAGGACGACTTGATCACGATGAACTGAATCCAATCATCGTCGGCCCATTTGTCGACCGCCTCGCGGATTAGGCGGATCATCTCCACGTTTAAGGAGTTCAGAGCCTTAGGGCGATTCAGCTCGATAACCCCGACGTGACCTGCAACGACGGTCGTTACTTCCGCATCCGGGTCGTACGTCGGGTGCTTCCTTCTCTTGTCTGCCATGTCACCATAATTACAGGAACGACAAGGAAGTGCAGCCTAATTTAAATCTAAGGTCTACTTAGATTTCTTGCCCTTCTTGGACTTCTTGCCCTTCTTCTTTTTGTCGCCCTTGTTCTTTTTGGACGCCGCAGCCTCCTTGTCCTTGGACTTCGAATCCTTCTTGGAGTTCTCCTCGGACTCAGCTTCCTTGGCCTGCTTGGCTTCCTCGGCCTGCTTCTTCAACAGGTCCTTCTCCAGCAGCTTCGCCACGTCGGGCACGTAGCGGAACTGGGTGCGCGGCGGGCGCTCGTAGGTGGACTCGGATGCCGGGCGCTCCGGAATCTTCGGCACGTTCTTCTCCACGTACTCCCACGGGATCGTGTTCAGCAGGTGGTTGATCACGTTGATGCGGGAGCGCTTCTTGTCCTCGGACTCCACGGTGTACCACGGGGCAGACGGGATGTCGGTGTGCACGAACATCTCATCCTTCGCGCGCGAGTAGTCCTCCCAGCGCGTGATGGACTGCAGGTCCATCGGGGACAGCTTCCACTGGCGCAGCGGGTCGGACTGGCGGGACTGGAAGCGGCGGATCTGCTCTTCGTCGGACACGGAGAACCAGTACTTGCGCAGGATGATGCCGTCCTCAACCAGCAGGCGCTCGAAGATCGGAGCCTGGTGCAGGAAGCGGCGGTATTCCTGGGTGGTGCAGAAGCCCATCACGCGCTCCACGCCGGCGCGGTTGTACCAAGAGCGGTCGAAGATGACGATCTCTCCGGCGGTGGGCAGCTTCTCGATGTAGCGCTGGAAGTACCACTGGCCCTTCTCGCGCGAGTTGGGGGCTGGCAGAGCCTCAATGCGGCAGACGCGCGGGCTGAGGTACTGGGTGATGCGCTTAATCGCGGACCCCTTGCCCGCCGCATCGCGCCCCTCCATCACGATGACGATGCGGGCTCCGGTTTCCACCACCCACTGCTGCATTTCGACGAGTTCCGCTTGGAGCCTTTTGAGCTCCTTTTCATAGGCCTGTTTGTCCAGCTTGGGAAGTCTATTGCTCATTGTTCCAAGTTTAGTTCTTCGCGGTCCGAACACCTAATATTTTCTTAGCTTTTAGGCGTTCCCGAGCCTGGGCGCGAGCGACCTCACAGATAGTGCAATAATTAGCCCTTATGCAGACAAAGGAAGTCGCTTCGGCGCGATTGGAAAACTTCAGACATCTCAAGATCAACCTCCCGGTTAAGATCGCGTTGAGTGTGCTGCTGGTGCTTTCTGTCCTACCGAAGATCTTCAACACTCGCGGCTTCCACTACAACCTGGACCTGGACGTCTACCGGGTGGGAGCCCAGCGCGTTCTGGACGGCCAGGAGCTCTACAGCGGCCACTTCCACATCATCGGCGATACGTATCTGCCGTTTACGTACCCGCCGATTTCGGCCCTCTTGTTCACTCCCCTGACGGTGATGCCCTATAACCTGGCCGCCGTTTTGCTGGTCTGCGCCACGGTGACTGTCACCTGGTGGGTGCTCGCCCACACCGTGTACGCGGCAGCGCGCCTGGATCGCCCCTCCGCAGGCTGGGTCGCGGTAATCCTCACCGCTGTGCTGATCCACTTAAGCCCCATCCACACCACCCTGGCCTATGGGCAGATCAACGTTTTGCTGATGGGTATGGTCTTCGTCGATGCGCTCGTCGTGCCTCGTCGCTACCGCGGCCTGCTCACGGGTGCTGCGGTTGCTATCAAATTGACGCCCGCAGTTTTCGGCCTGTGGTTCCTTCTGCGCAAGGACTGGGGTTCCATCCTGCGCATGGGCGTAGGCACGCTCGGCACTACAGCTTTGGCGTGGCTGATCCTGCCGCGGGATTCTCTAGAGTATTGGACGCACACGCTGCGCGAAACCGGGCGTATCGGCAACCACGAATACGCCCTGAACCAGAGCATCAACGGTCTGCTGTACCGCTTCGGCCTGCGTACGGATGATTCCTCCAGCTTGTTGTGGGTAGTCCTGGTGTGCGTTTCGCTGGCAGTCATCACCTTCGTCATGATCAAGCTGCTGGAGGCACAGGCGCCGGTCGTCGCGCTGTGCGTCAACTCGTTGTTTGCACTGCTGGCCAGCCCGATCTCCTGGAACCACCACTGGTCGTGGGCTCCGGTGCTGCTGGTGGCCCTGGCCTGCTACGCGATCGCGGACCCCACTTCCCCGCTGGCCACCCCGCGCTGGCTGTGGGTTGCCCTGGTTGCCTTGGGCTTTGCCGCCTTCGCCTTCGAACCCACCGCTTTCGTTCCCTTCCAGGAGCAGCGCGAGTTCGAGTGGAACGCCTGGCAGGCGCTCCTGGGTAACTCCTACCTGTGGTGGACAATCTTGGCCCTGTTAGTGATGACGGTTCGCCTCGCGCTTTACCGCGGCAAGACTTTCGACAAGACCCCAGACTCTGAGGCAAGCTCTGGGGCTTAAGGGGCTTTGGGACTTAAGTCCCCTGCCTTTAGCACTCCGGCACGTTGACGGAGACGTTCGTCGCTAACCCGCCGCCGGCCGTTTCCTTGTACTTCTCGGACATGTCCCTGCCGGTCTGCCGCATGGTCTCGATGACCTCGTCAAGGGTGACGTGATGGTCCCCGTCGCCGCGCATCGCCATCTTGGCGGCGTTGATGGCCTTGCCCGCACTGATGGCGTTTCTTTCGATGCACGGGATCTGCACCAATCCCCCAATGGGGTCACAGGTGAGCCCCAGCGAATGCTCCATCGCAATCTCCGCCGCGTTCGCCACCTGCCGCGGAGACCCTCCCAGCACCTCCGCCAGCCCGGCGGCGGCCATGGAGGCCGCAGAGCCGACCTCGCCCTGGCAGCCGACCTCCGCGCCGGAGATGCTGGCGCGCTCCTTGTACAACGAACCAACCGCGCCTGCGGCCAGCAGGAAGCGCCGGTTCACCTGGAAGGGGTCCTGCTTGCCGGCGGGCGTGAACTCGCGGGCGTAGAACATCACGGCGGGGATGATTCCCGCGGCGCCATTCGTCGGCGCGGTGACCACCCGCCCACCAGCTGCGTTCTCCTCGTTTACCGCCAAGGCGATCAGGTTTACCCAGTCCTCGGAGAACTCGGCAGTGCGGTGCGGGTCCTCCTCCATCAGCTGGTCGTACCAGCGCTTCGCGCGACGGCGAACCATCAAGGCTCCGGGCAGCACTCCGGCGAAGGTTACTCCGCGCTTGGCGCAATCCTGCATGGCCTGGGCGATGGCATCCAGGTTCGCATCGATCTGCTCGTCGGTGCGCAGCGACTGCTCGCAGCGCCGCTGCACCTCCCCCAGGCTGATGCCCGCGTGCTCCGCCAGGGAGATCAGCTTGTCACCGGACTCGAACAGCCACTGCCCGCTGAGCTCGTCCAGGGTGGGGACTTCCTCCTCGGTACGGATGAAGCCACCGCCGATGGAATAAAAAGTCTGCTTTAGCGGCTCGGACAGGCCACTGACCACGAAAGTCATAGCATTCGTGTGAATCGAGCGGCGCACGGTCGGCCGCAGCACAATGTCTTCGAAACCGCAGGTGACGGGCAGGTTCTTATCGCCCGCCAGATAAATGGTGCGAGTCTGGCGGATCTCATCCAGCCGGGTCTGCATGTAATCCGGATCGACCTGCGCCGGATCGGCGCCGTCCAGGCCCAGCAGGCAGGCTCCCAGCGTGCCGTGTCCGGCACCCGTAGCGGCTAGCGAGCCATACAGGACAACGCTGATGCTCAGCGGGTGTTCACCCTCATCGGGCAGGCTCACCACGTCGGCCAGCTTGTCGGAGCCCAGCGGGCGCAGCCCCTCCTCGGTTGCTGAGTCGGCGGCGCGGGGAGACGTGGCGTCATCCCCCAAAAAAGCCTTGACCCGGCGCGCGAAGGACAGTCCCGCGCGCATCGGCCCGACGGTGTGCGAAGAAGACGGGCCGACGCCGATCTGGAAGAGGTCGAAAACGCTGACAGTCATAGTGGTGCTAAGGGGGTGGGGTTAAGGGGGGCGAGACTACGGGCTAGTTATTCTCGACGCGGAACTCGGCCATGCGGTCCCACTCGGTCTTGCCTGGGATCTTCGTGTTGATGATCTCCGGGGTCTCCAACAGGTACTTCGGCATCTCGTCGCAGGCGCGCTTGAAGTGCTCGGACTCTACGTGGGCGACGTCGGCATCGTCCTGGAAAGCCTCGATCAGCAGGTACTCGTTTGCGTTCTCCGGGTCGCGGAACCAGTCGAAGAAGATGTTGCCTTCCTCGGCGCGGGTGGCCTCGGTAAACCAGGAGACCTCCTGCAGGAAGTTGTCGGCGAACTCGGGGCGGACCTTGTACTTAACGTTGATAAGGATCATTTTTTTGATGGTAGTTGGTGTTCTGGTGGTTCGCTATTTTCGCTGGTCGCGGGCATGACGTTAGTGTCATTGGTGACGATTGTGGCGGGGCTATCGGCTGCGGTGCGGGATTTTTGCGGGATTTGAAACGCAAAAAAGACCCCCACCACGGGGAGCTGATGCTCAACCAGTGGTGAGGGTCTATGGGGGATCGCTGCAGGGGGTGGAGGGCGCTTTCGTCGGCGGGGCGCGCCCTCTTGCAGCATAGTTAGTCTATCAAAGGTTTTTCAGATCGTCCCGGATCTCTTCGGGGATTTGCAGCCGGTGGTTGGGGTGGTCGCGCAGCCACCGGCGGATCGTCTCGAGTGCTGCACGATACCGGGCTTTCAGGTCGGCCAATTGTTGCTTGACGGTGCGCATGTCCGCTTGCAGCTCCTCAATCTGCTGCTGCTGCCCCTCCAACCGCTCATCCGCGTACGCTTTCGTCTCCGCGAGGAGCTTCGACCACTCCTCCGCGCGGGTGGTGACCTCCGCTGCCTTTTCTTGGGAGCGTGCGGAGATTCGCTGTCCGATGAGGGTGGATAGGCCGCCTACTAGTGCGACTGCGACTGTTCCCGCGACTGTGAGGATCGCACTCACGTCCATCACTCCCTCCCGGTTATGCGTACCTCAGTAGCTCTCCCTCGTCCGAACGCCCACAAAATAAGGGCGCAGATCAGGTAGTAGGATAGTGCGCTCACCCAAGCGCGGGGCAGTTGCTCGTCGAAAAACTGTCCAGCCATGAAGCTGGTGCCCCATGCTGCGTGAATGCCTACAACCAGCCCCACGCACGTTGGCATGAGCTTAGGGGACAGTGTCGCGATAAGGCAGACCAGCCCAATACCGATCCATACGACGCTCCACACGGACGGCTGGAAAATATCCTCTAGGTAGTGCGCTGCGCGTCTATCCTGGTCTACAACGCCGGGCATGTAGGACACGCCACGGGCGATGGTGGCGATGCCACAGATCAGTAGGCCAGCTGCGTCGGTTGCCCACCAGTTGCGGGTCATGAGTCCAGTCCCGGGTATGCGCCCTCGATCTCCGGCTCTACCTCTGGCGCTGCGTGGCGTGGCTCGTAGGCTGCCTGCTGCTGGTAGGTCTGCGCTGCTGCCGCGATAGTGGGGAGCGCCTGTAGCGCTGCCGCAAGGTCGAGACCGCCGAACCTGTCCTGATCCGGAGCCTTGGGCAGATTGTAGACCGCCGTGCCGCCCGTGATCGCCGCACCCGCGCCCGCGAGAGTGCCTAGCAAGGCTGCGATGTCCGTGTAACCCAGTGTGGTTGCCACGACCGCTGCGAGGCCTACTAGTGCGGAAATGACGTAGATGACGAGGCGTACCCACGCCATGGGGGTTAGTTTCTGCTGCTGCATGGTTTTACCTTCCTTCCGTGAGTCGGTCTAGCTGCTCCTGCATCTGTTCAAGCTTCTGCAGGATCAGGTAGGCGTGCGCGTCGGTGTTGTATAGCGCGTCGCGCGGCGTCATGGTCACGCGCGATCCCGGCACGCGGGACTTGTAGCGTCGGTTGATCTGGTCGAAATCGGTCATGGAGTCCTCCTTGTGTTGTGGTGTGGTTTTAGTGCCGTAGAACAGGGCACGCAATTCTTCCTTGGTGCCCCTAAAGGCGTTAATGTCTACGGAATAGCCTGCGACCTGCGCGTTACTGCCGAACTGCCACAGGCTCGGCTTCTGGTTGCCCAGCGGATAACCCCACTGTCGGTGGTTGTTGCCGGGGTAAATATCACGGGGCTTACCACTTGCATTGCGCCCGTATGCAGCCACCCAAAACTTGCCGAACTCGTGACTGTCCGGCTCCCCCGGGCGAATCCGCCCCTCCCAATAAGGCACATACGAATACGCGCCGATCACGCGCACACCGTGTCGCTCGAACTCGCGCTTACACGCCCTAATGTGATCCACATGCAGACCGGCGTTGGTTTCCACGTCAATCCACATAGGCCGCTTCTTCGACCCCATGACCTGCAATGATGCTTGCACCTGCTGGGCTACGCTCGTCCCCTCACTCGGGTTACGTAGGTAGTGGTAGGCCGCCGTAACCAACCCCGCGCCCTCCGCGTCGGCTAGGTGCGACTGGTAACACTTGTCCTTATAGGTGCCGTCGGTGGTGCGGATAATCGCAAAGTCGATCCCCTCGCTAGCCGCGCGTTTCAGACTCATGCCGTCCTGGTGAACACTCACGTCCACGCCGTACAAAGTGCCCACCGGGCTACCTCCCTTAGATTGTGGTTTAGGTTTAGATGCGGGCGCGGGTGGGGCGGCCTCCCCCGGCCACCGTGCACCCTTTAAAACCTGCTGCGGGTCAAGAATCGTCTTACCCAGAACACGGCGGTTAGCGGGAACCCACGAATACCTAAAAACCTCGATATGGGCATGAGGCACCACACCGCCGTTAGTTCTTGAATCGGGGTTAATACGCCCAATCCGCTGCCCCTCACGTACACGCTGCCCGGCCTGAACCTCCGGGATAACATGCCCATAAACGGACTCGTTACCCCCCACGCTCGCGGGGTGATCTACGCGAATCCACTGCCCAAACCCGCTCGCCGGGCCGGCCTGAATGACCGTGCCGTCTTTGATCGCATAAATGGGCTTACCGCCTGCGCTTCCGCCGTTACCGTAATCTACTCCCCAGTGATATTGGCCCCACCTCGGCCCCATCGGGCTTGTGACGTAGAACCCTTTAGGGACTGGCATTGTTACCATGTTGCCCTCCTTTTGGGCATAAATAAAGCACCCCGAAGGGTGCGGTCGACTCTATTGAATTGTGGTCTTCTTTCTTAGTGCCGCTTTACGTCGCCTATTGCGTTCTCTTTCACATTGCCTGCACCTGCGCGCCTTTCCTGTTGACCTGACCTCTACCCTCGTGTTTTCCGGCGTGAACTCGTGCCCGCGTTTGCAGTGGGTCTTGTTTGCCATCGGGTGAATGCCGTTTCTTACCCGGTCGAGATTATTGTCCCGGCGTGATGCCCAACGTAAGTTTTCTAGCCGGTTGTCCCCCGGATTATCATTCCAGTGGCACGCCTCCATGCCATCGGGGCACGACCCAACGAACGCCATAAGGACGAGCCGGTGAATTAGGTATGAGCGAGATTTTCCATCGAGTGAAAGACATACCGCAATATGCCCTGATTTATGAACGTCCTGCTTAAGTAGCTTCCCCCGATAGGTCTTCCAGCCATTAACCGGGTGCGGCAGAATTCTTGTTACACTCCGCACCTGCCCCATGTTTGAGGCTTCGTAGTGTCCTTCGTATCCGGGGATTGGTCGCCATTGTTCGGCTTGGGTAGACTTCACCCTAGCCACCTCCTACTCACTTAGGTTGTGGTTAGACCCTCGTTTGTGTTGGCGCACTTACGGGGGTCGCTTTGTTTTGTATTTTACCATGTTGCGCTGGCTTTTCTTAGCCATACTTTCTCCTGATATGACTAAACCCCGCCGAAAAGCGGGGGTTGTTAGATGTTGTTAGACCTTTTTCCAGCCCTGCGGGTAGTCACTTGGCGACCACACGTTGCTATCTATCGTGGACTCCCACGTCGCCCCGTTGAAAGTCACCTTGTCGCCCTTCTTGTAGGCGTCATGTGCGCCGGTGGGCTGTTTGTATGGGGCGACCTCCGGGGTGGCTGGTTCCGTTTCGTCGGCGGGGTTATCCTCCGTAGGCTCGCCCGGCTCCGCGTCTGTCTCCGGCTCGGTCTTGCCTTCCGTAACCTCCACCCAGTAACGCTCGTCAATCCCCGCGCCACCCGGCTCCCATACGTTTAGCTGCGTGCGCGTCTCGTCCAAAACGTCCCGCCACGTCCTGCCATCATTGGTGGCCAGGTCGCCGTAGTAGAAATGAGTTGCCGTGTCCAGTGGGTGCCACGCCTTCCACGGGCGCACCTTAGTATCCGCCTTCGCGGGCGGCTTCAGCTTCACGTCCTTCTCCGCCAGCCTCTCCGCCACCTCCGCGACGATCTCTTCCTTCGCCTCACGCGCGGCTTCCTCCACCGCGGGTAGTGCCGCGCGACGCTTACGTTCGTCAGCTAGAGCCTGCTGTAGCTCCAGTAGTTCATCTTCTGAATAGGTTGTTAGGTCAATCATTTTTCCTCCTTAAATTGAAAGCCAGCAGGATATATGCACGCCGCCACCCCTGCTAGCTCCCGGTGTGAAATCGCCCTTGCTGTTCCGTAGGTGCGACCCGCCCGTCCCCGGCCTACCCGTCACCCAGTTCGGCTCGTCGAGGACCGACGGTGACTGTTGCTCCTCCCATACATAACCCCAGGGAAACTTGATAGCCGGGGAGTTTTCGCCCCGCCAGGACGGCATACCGCCGCTCTTTCCAGACTTAAACTCTCGCCCATTCGCAACATGCTCGTTAGATAGGGACAGTGTTACCGGCGTGTTGTATCCGTGGTCGATCAGCCCGGTTTCGCCCGCTGTGCC
>NZ_JAKRMT010000011.1:0-75477 GCF_022346045.1 Corynebacterium sp. ACRQJ
GGTGGGGTCACGCCCGGTCCCTTTCCGAACCCGGAAGCTAAGCCTACCTGCGCTGATGGTACTGCACCTGGGAGGGTGTGGGAGAGTAAGTCACCGCCGGCACTAAAACTAAAGAATGAGGGAGTGTGTACGTTATCGACGTACACACTCCCTTTTTTCATGCTCATTTCCGTATTGCTAAAGTCTGATTCATGAATACACAGCCAGCCTCCGCCACGCCCCTACAACGCTGGCTGCTGCTAGCCACAGTCGGCGTAGGCATCACCATCATTACGATCGACAACACCATCCTCTACACAGCGCTCCCTAGCCTCGTGGAGGACCTCGGCGCATCCAGCACGCAACAGCTCTGGATCGTCAACATCTACGCCATCGTCATCGCCGGCCTACTGCTCGGCACCGGCACCCTCGGGGACAAGATCGGCCATCGTCGCATGTTCGTCGCCGGCCTCATCATCTTTGGCCTCGCCTCACTAGTCGCGGCGTTCGCCCCCAACCCCGGGGTTCTTATCCTCGGCCGTGCCCTGCTTGCCGTAGGCGGCGCCACTATGATGCCGTCCACGCTATCGCTCATCCGTCTTACCTTCACAAACCCGGCTGAGCTGAATCTCGCCATCGGAATCTGGGGCAGCCTCTCAACCGTCTCGGCCGCCCTTGGCCCAATCGCCGGCGGTCTGCTTCTGGAACTGTACTGGTGGGGATCCTGCTTCCTGATTAACGTCCCGCTTGTCATCGCAGCGCTCATAGCCGTGCCCTTTGTCGCCCCGAAGGATCAGCCACGACCCGACAAGCACTGGGACTTCATCTCCTCCTTCTACGCGATGATCACCCTGGTCAGCGCAGTCCTGCTCATCAAGGAGGGCAGCCACTCCCCGCAGAACTGGCCAGTCATCGGCGTGGCAGCCGTGCTGCTCCTCCTGGGCGGCTGGGCCTTTACGCGGCGTCAGAACGGGCTCGAGCAACCCCTGATCACCTTTGATATCTTCCGCTTCCCCGCGTTCCGTGCCGGCGCTCTGGGAGCCGCCCTGTCCATGTTCGCCCTCGCTGGACTGCAGTACGTCATCACTCAGAAGCTGCAACTCGCCGACGGCCTATCCCCGCTGCACTCCGGCGTGTACGTGACCTTCGCAGCCGTGGGCGCCCTATTTACCTCCATCTACGCCGGTGCCCGCCTCACTCGCTTCGGCATCCGACGCCTGATCGCCGGCGGGTTCGGCCTAGCCACGATCGGTGCTCTATGCGTGTGCCTTTATGGCTATTTGGATTCGACGCCCCTTCTTCTCAGCGGCCTATTTATTAAGGGCATGGGGCTAGGCGCGGTGATGGCGGTAGCCTCCATCGCCATGATCTCAGGCGTTCCGAGCCATCGCGCAGGCATGGCTTCCTCGGTGGAGGAAGTCAGCTACGAGTTCGGATCTTTGACCTCTATCGCGGTTCTCGGCAGCCTGGTCACGGCCTTCTATTCTGCGTTGATCACCCTGCCGGCCGGAGCCCCAGCAGAAGCGACGGAGAGCCTGCATGCCGCGGTGCACATCGCCCATTTGTCGGACGCCAGCTGGGCCGAACCGCTGCTAGCTGCCGCAGATACGGCCTACTCCCATGCCTTCGCAATGATTACCGCCCTGGTCGTGGTGGTGTTGGCGGTCGGATGCCTCTACACGGCGCGAATCTTGCGCGGCGTCACCGTGGAGCTGCAGGATTGATCCAGCGCCAGTTAGAACCGGCTGATGAACTCCCGCTCCTCGCCGCTCAGTGGGTCAGGGAAGCGGAGCTCCTTGGCGATTAGGCCCATGGGGGCGGCAAAGTCCTCGTCCTCCACATAGACCGGCCGGGGCGTAGGGGCGTCAATAGAAAAGAGCGCCGCGTCCGTGAGTTCGGTGTACAGAGGATCGTTCAGGATCGGCAGCCCCAGTGAGCGCAGGACGACGCGCAGCTGGTGGGTCTTGCCGGTACGGGGCTCCAGGCGCCAGACCAGAACCTCGCGGCCGTCGCGATACTCGGTGCGCAGCCCCGTGACCAGGGTAAGTGCATTGGGCGGGCCGTCGGTGAGGATGGTGCTGAGGTGCCCGCGTGTCTTGGACATGCTGTGCTCCAGGCGCCACGGGCGCTCCGGTGAAGGGGGATCCCACGAACGCCAATCGGCAAGCGGGGCGATGGGGGCGAAGGGGGCTTCCGCGGGCAGGGGAGTCAGGGCCTCGTAGACCTTGTGGGGGATGCGCCGCTCGAACATCGTCTGGTAGGCGCCGCGGACCTCCGGGCGGGCGGTCATCAGCAGCACCCCGCGGGTCAGGCGGTCGAGGCGGTGCGAGGGGGAAAGCTCCGGAATGCCGAGCTGCACACGAGCCTTGACCAGCGCGGTCTCGGTAATGTGCTGGCCGCGTGGGAGGGTGGCCAGGAAAGGGGGCTTATCCACCACGACGATGTCCGCATCCTGGTGTAGCACCGTAATCTCGCCGGGGACGGGGCGTTCCGGGGCGGGGCGCCGATAAAAGTTGATGAAGCTGCCGGGGCGCAGGACGTCATCCGGGGCGAGCGCTTCACCGGAATCCAGACACACTTCACCTGCGGCGAAGCGCTCCAAAACGGCACTAAAATTATCATCTTCTGCGCGGTGGCGCTGGGAGGAAATAAGGTGCCACAAAAAATCTTTTGCCACCCACGGCGTGTCGGTAGCTGGGGGAACAAGAATCCGCGTAGGATTTAAGCCCCTTTTTACTGGTAAAGGTCCCATCAATCCGTTATGCTACCCGGCATGGATATTGCTGCAATTACCGGTTCCCTGTCTAACCTGCTCAAGAGCGACCTCGGCGCTGTTCTGCTGAACATCTTCCGCACGCTGCTTGAGTTCTTCTCCCCGTCCAACGCTCCCGCTGCGGATGACGTTCCGCTGCCCAACACCCAGGGCTAGTACCTCAATCTGAAACCTAAATTCCCACCCAAGGGTGCCCGATTTGTCCCGAGAATAGGGGGCAAATGGGCACCCTTTCTGCATTGATTAGCGCTTTTGAGGATAATGGGAAGTGGTAGAGGATCAATCAAATAATGCCCTTGCAAGGAAGGATCGTTTCCCATGGCTACCACGAGCGATAAGGAAATCATCGTCGCAGTTGATGGCTCTGACGCCAGCAACGAAGCCGTTAGGTGGGCTGCGAACGCCGCCCTGAAGCGCAAGCAGCCACTGAAGCTGGTCAGCGCTTACACCATGCCGCAGTTCATGTACGCCGACGGCATGGTTCCGCCGCAGGAGCTGTACGACGAGCTCGAGAGCGAGGCCGGCGACAAGATCGAGAACGCCCGCAAGATCGTCACCGATTTCAGTGCCGACGTCGAGGTCAGCTACCTCGTCAAGGAAGGCGCCCCGATCGATACTCTCCTGGATCTCTCCGAGACTGCGGAGATGATCGTCATGGGTTCCCGCGGCCTGGGCGGCCTCTCCGGCCTGGTCATGGGCTCCGTCTCCAGCGCTGTTGTCGCCCACGCCGAATGCCCGGTGGTAGTTGTGCGCAAGGACAACGACGTTACCGTCGATAACAAGTACGGCCCCGTCGTGGTCGGCGTGGATGGCTCCGAGATCTCCCGCCAAGCACTGAAGATCGCCTTCCGCGAGGCCGAGGCACGTGGCGCCCTGCTGCGCGCCGTGCACTCCTGGACCGACACGCAGATCCACACCACCTACGTTGGCCTGGTGGATGCGCAGAACCAGATGGATCGCATGATCGTCGAGCGTCAGAACATGATGGAAGACGAGCTGAAGGAGCTCATCAAGGAGTACCCGAGCGTACAGGTCGAGGAGATCGTCGAGCGCGAGCGTCCGGTGCAGTCCCTCACCGAGGCAGCCAAGGATGCACAGCTGCTGATCGTTGGCTCCCACGGTCGTGGCGGCTTCAAGGGCATGCTGCTGGGCTCCACCTCCCGCACCCTGCTGCAGTACGCACCGTGCCCGATGATGGTTGTCCGCCCGAAGGACAAGAAGCGCAAGTAAGCACGCGCAAAACAATAGCGCAAGATAATACAGATCCTGTAGAGTCCAATGGGCTCTGCAGGATTTTGTAGACTTATGCGAGTAAGCGCGCTAAAGGCCGACAGTCAGAGATGACAAGGATGACAAGGATAAGGAGAGAAGTAGATGGCAACGGCAGAGGATAAATCCCGCACGGCGGGCTCCGCGGCCTCTACTGACTCCTCGGCCAAGGCAGACGGTGCAAAGGTAGCCAAGAAGACCGTAAAGAAGACTGCCAAGAAAACCGGAAAGGCCACCAAGCAGACTGCTCGCTCCAGCCGTCGCAACCGGCCCGGGCCGCGCCAGCGCCTGCTGGCCAGCGCGACGAACCTGTTTACTACGCAGGGCATCCGCGTGATCGGAATCGACCGAATTCTGCGCGATGCAGACGTGGCGAAGGCCAGCCTGTACTCCCTGTTTGGATCGAAGGACAACCTAGTAGTTGCCTACCTGCAGGAGCTGGATCAGAAGTGGCGCGACGACTGGCACGCGCTGGCGGACCAGCGCGAAAAGCCGGAGGATCGCATCATCGCGTTCTTCGACCTGTGTATTCAGCAGGAGCCAGAAAACAACTTCCGCGGTTCGCACTTCCAGAACGCGGCCAGCGAATACCCGCGGCCCGAGACCGACTCGGAGCAGCGCATCCGCGGCGCGGCGATGGAGTACCGCCGCTGGTGCCGCGACACGATGGCCGAGCTGCTTACAGAACGCTTCGGCTATGCCTCGCAGACGCTGGCCGACCAGCTCATGGTATTCATGGACGGCGGGCTTAACGGGGCGAAGATGTCCCGCAACACCGTGCCGCTGGAAACCGCCCGTGGCCTGGCGAAGCAGCTGCTGCTAACGGCACCGATGAGCTACAACATCTAGCTATTTCGCTTGGCCTTACGAGCCTGCTTCTTTTCCTTCTTTTCCTTCTTCCGCTCCACCAGCTGATCCTTCATCAGCTTGTGGTGCTCCAAGAACTCCTCCGAGTAAGGGATTTTGCGGTCCAGGATCCGCTGAATGGTGATCGTCTGGGTGGTGGTCCACAGGTTGTTACCCACCCAGTAGATCATCAACGCAACCGGGCCGACCGCGCCCAGGGCAATAGTGAATGGGGCAATCAACACGATCGGGCCGATTAGCCACATCAACTTCAGCATTCCGCGGGCCAGGCCTGAGTTGTGATCCACCGTGAGGTAATTCCGGTACATGGAATAGCCCCAGTTAGAAGTGGTGAAAATCGCCGCCAGAATGGCCATGGGGAACACCACCCAAAAGACCTGCTCCTGCGTGGTGTGGATTTCCGCGAACTGCGAATCCGACATCTGCACGTAGGCGGCCATGGGCACCCCGAAGAGCTTTGCGGAAAGCAGTGACTGGACTTCCTCGGCATTCAGAGGGCCAAAGCCGTTGACGGAAGCGTTGATTTCCGGATCCGGACTGGTGACGTGGATGAGCATGCGGTACAGGCCAATCAGGACCGGAATTTGAATTAGCGCGGGAATGCAACCATCGGAGAAGCGATATTCGTGCTCCTTCTGTAGCTCGCGTCGCCTCTTTCCCAGCTCTTTGCGCCCTTCCGCCGTTTTATCATCGCTGTATTCCTGCTCCAGCCGATAAACCTTTGGACGGATGTTAATCAAAATACGGCTGGAATAGGACTGCCGGTAGACGAAAGGCAAAAGCAGCGACCGAACGGTGACGATCAGAAGCACAAGTGCCAGCAACCAAGATTGCGCTGCATCCCAGCCAAAAATATCGGCAAAAAGGTAATGCCATGCCTTCAGGAATAGGGCAACGGGATACTCGACAATCTTCATGAGGGAGAGCTTACCCGCCAAAAGAGATAGCTGCGGGATACGGTGGGGAAACGCCCCAAGACGTAGTACCATGTGACGCATGGCGCGACACCGACGGCAGACGAAAACACGGCTCGACCCGATTAGTGTTTTCGGCGAAGTCCTCATCACCTTTGGTGTCCTCGCCCTGCTTTTCGGTTTCTGGGATGTTTTTTGGACGGATGTTCAATCCGGACGCGAACAGGCCGCAGTCGCCCAAGAGCTGGATGATCAGTGGGACGAGAAGAACCCCCGCCCGCTGACCGAGCCGGCCGAAGGCGCTGCCTTTGCTCGCCTGTATATCCCTTCTTTCGGCTCGGACTTTAACTTCTCTGTGGTCAAGGGCGTGGCCGACGAGGACCTAAGCAAGGGGCCGGGCCACTACCAGGAAACCCAAGCCCCAGGTAAGCCCGGTAACTTCGCCATGGCCGGCCACCGCGTGGGCCGTGGCTCCCCCTTCAATGACCTGGGTCTGCTGAAAACCTGCGATTCCGTCGTGGTAGAAACCGCCGGTAGCTGGAATATCTACCGTGTGCTGCCGATCGACGTGGCCCCGGGCGATCGCCTGGCTGAGGCCGAGAAGTGCATGCCCCCAGAGCTGGCGCAGAAGATCTCTAGCGGTGAATACGCGGGCGTCAATGGGCGCTACATCACCACCCCGAACGACATCAACGTGATCAACCCCGTCCCCGGCCAGGATCGCATCGAGGTGCACCCCAAGGACGATGCGGCGTTGCTGACGATGACGACCTGCCACCCGCAGTTTTCCAACAAGGAGCGCATGATCGTCCACGCGGCGCTCGTCCGTTCGGAGCCGAAGAAGGGCGGCGAGGTGCCCGAGGAATTGACGGAGGGAGCTTAAATGTACGCGCTGCTGTGGCGTAACCTGCCCGGGCCCTGGTGGGTCAAGCTACTGATCGTCCTGGTGCTGCTGGTGGGCATCTTCTTCCTGCTCATGGAGGTCGTGTTCCCTTGGGTCGGACCGATGATGCCCTGGACCGATGTGGGGGTCTCGGAGGGACTGCTTAGAGCTTCAGGTTCTTGATCGTCTCTTCAGCGATCTTCTGAGCCTTTACCGACTGTTCCTGTGCGGTGGTGACCACCACGGCCGTTTCGTCCTTCCACACCGCGTACACTGCGCCGGATTCCCCGTCGCCACCACGGCGCCCGCCGCTCCACCCTTCTGGGTCAAGAGCCTTGAGCGTGGAATCGATCGGCGCGGCATGGTCGACCACCGCGATCGCATCGGAGTTGGTGCGCATGTGACGCACCATCACCGTGGCCTGAGGGTAGTCCTCGTAAGACCAGAAAACGCAGGCGGGAGGGTCGAAGCGCTCGTCCGTGCCAGTGCCGGTGAGGCGCTGGCCGTTGGTGTTCTGCAACCACTCGCCGTCCAGGTAGGGGCAAACCTCCTGGCCACCCTGCCCC
Organism: Corynebacterium sp. ACRQJ; assembly: GCF_022346045.1. Lineage (NCBI taxonomy): Bacteria > Bacillati > Actinomycetota > Actinomycetes > Mycobacteriales > Corynebacteriaceae > Corynebacterium > Corynebacterium sp. ACRQJ. The sequence continues at coordinate 7,252 of NZ_JAKRMT010000011.1, forward strand.
ACTGGCTCCGGGGTGGCGTCAATCGGCAGCTCCGTGCCCTTGACCGGGTCGACGGTGCGTTCTGCGGAGGTTTCCGAGGTCGGCTTGTCGTCCTCCGCGCCCCCACAGGCGCTGATGCTAAAGGCCAGCGCGGTGCCTGCCACCAGCGCTAGGGATGCTCTTTTTATCTTGTGACGCCCCAACTTCGAAAAACCTCGAATCTCCTAAAACGAAAAGCGTTTACTTGCCCTGAGCCTTCTCAAACTTTTCAATAACGTCGGCGGAAATGCGGCCGCGCTCGGAGACCGCAACGTTGTTCTCGCGTGCCCATTCGCGGATCATGCGGTTGCGCTCCGGGTTGGTGCTGCGGCCGGTGGTGCGGCGCCCGGCACCACCGCGGGTCTTGCGGCGGGCAACCTGAATGTAAGGAGCCAAAGCCTTTTCAAAAGCCGCACGGTTCTTGGCGGACAAATCCAGGGTGTAATCAATTCCGTTGACGCTGAAATCAACGACATTGACCTCCTCCTCGGAAAGTGGGGCATTGTCCAGATCGTCAAAGAACTGGGTAATTTCGCGGCGTGCCATCGGGGCATTCCTTTCTTCCAAGTGTTTGTTGCATATAGCTTTCGGGCTGCTACCTGCGCTACTTAGTTAATAGATTTTCAAACACTAGTCTAACCCATTAAAGGCAAGTATCAATGATGAGCTTTGTTTAAAGCTAAATGAACTGTAAAGGCGCTGGAAAGGGTGGCGTCATTAAGAAAAGAATAAATATAAAATACCCCCAGGTGTGTACCTGAGGGTAATAAAGCGCTTTAAGGCTTTTAGCGGGCGGAGTGCTTAGCCGGTTCGATGCGCACGTTGGAGGTGTGGATGCCCTCGCCCCACTTGGTGGTGGCGGCCTTGCCGAAGTGCAGCGGCTGGTTCGGCTTCAGCTTGCCGTCCGGAGCCAGGAAGATCCAGTTCGCGTCCACGGCATCCTTCGTCACGCGCACGACGGTGTAGCCGTGGGAGTCGAAGTCCAGGTACTTCACGTGGCGGTTCATGTTGGTGAAGGCGTACTCGACTGTGTGGGACAGCGCGTTATCCTCCGGCAGCTTCAGAATGTCGTCGATGTTGGAGGAGGTAACGGAGGTGCAGACGATCTCCACGCCGGCGGTGCCGCCGTTCGGGTAGGTGCCCGGCTTGGCCGGAATGTCGTTGGCCCAGGAGGAGTGAATGTCTCCGGTCAGCCAGACCGTGTTGCGGATCTTGTTGTCCACCAGGTACTTGATCACTCGGCGACGTTCGGCGGCGTAGCCATCCCACTGGTCGAAGTTGTAGGGCATGCCCTCTTCCGGCAGCCCCAGCAGCTGGGTGACGGCTTTGGTGGCCTCTGGATCCAGCGGCGGGATTAGAACCGGGCTGAACATCACGGAGTTGCCGATGAAGTTCCAGCGGGCAGTCGAGGTGGACAGCTTCTTGGTCAGCCAGCCGAACTGCTCGGAGCCCAGCATGGTGCGGGACTCGTCGTCGGTCTTGCGGGCAGCGGTGAAGCCGGGCTTTTCGTTGCGGTAGGTGCGCAGATCCAGCATGTTCAGCTCGACCAGGTTGCCGAAGGACAGGTTGCGGTAGATGTGGCCCTTCTCGGACAGCGGGGTGGCGCGGATCGGCAGCCACTCCAGGTAGGCCTGCATGGCGGCGTTGCGGCGAGCGATGAAGTCGCCCTCCTTGTCTGCCTGGTGGTTCTCCGCGCCGTTGGACCAGTTATCGTTGGCGACCTCGTGGTCATCCCAGGTGACGATCCACGGGCACGCAGCGTGCGCGGCCTGCAGGTCCGGGTCGGTGTGGTGCTGAGCATAGCGCTGGCGGTAGTCGGCCAGGGAGACGATCTCGTTGGCCGGCTCGTGCAGGCGGACGGAGCCGGTCTTACCGGTGTACTCGCCGCGCGGGTACTCGTAGATGTAGTCGCCGACGTGCAGCGCGTAGTCGATGTCGCCGCGGTTCGCCATATCGCGGTAGGCGCTGAAGAAGCCGGCCTCCCAGTTGGAGCAGCTAAACAGCGCGAAGCGCAGTTCGGAGACGTCGGCGCCCTTGGCCGGTGCGGTGCGGGTCTTGCCGACCGGGGAGGTCTGACCCTTGCGGGGGCCGTCGACGGTGGTGAAGCGGTAGAAGTAGCCGGTGTAGGGCTCCAGGCCGCGGGCCTCTACCTTCACGGTCATGTCGCCGGCAGGCTCCGCCTTCGCGGTGCCGGAGGTGACGATCTGGGTGAACTTTTCGTCGCTGGCGACTTCCCACTTCACGTTGGTGGTCTGGCCCTTGCCGTCACCCGGGTAGTCGTTTTCGTTGGAGGTCACGCGGGTCCACAGCAGCACGCTATCCGGGTAGGGGTCACCGGAGGCAACGCCATGCTGGAAGGCTTCCTTGCCCATCTTCTTGTTGATGGGCGGGTTCGGCTGCTTGGCGGAGCCCAGCGGCGCGGCAGAGGCGGTGGAGTTGGCGGCAACGGTGCCGATGCCGACGGCAGCTGCGCCGGCCGCGCTGGTCTGTAGAACCTGGCGGCGGGTGAACTGGCCGGACTGGGCAGGGGTGGAGTTTTCCTGAGGCTTGTTCGTCATAGCCTAATAAAACCACGCGCAAACGGGTTTCGCTGGGTGAGATCCCCCCAAGCCCTACTTGCGCTTGGCCTTAATCTGGGCTTCCACCAGATCCAGCTCGTTGGATACGGAACGCAGCACACGCTTCGCCTGGCCGTCGTTCATGGAGCGGGAGTTCTCGACGGCCGTATCCAGGTCGTCCATACGCTCGGAGATGTCCTTGGCAAAGCCGGTCGGCACGCCATCGTCCAGGGACTTGCGGATCTTCTTGATGCGCGCCTGCTGCAGGCCGCCATCGCCCGGGAACTGGGCGGTTGCCTTGGTAGCCAGGCCACTGCGGCGAGCTGCGGAGCTGTTGGAGGCCTCCTGCAGGGCGGTGGCGCCACGGTAGAACAGCGGGATTGCAAAGGGGGCGGCTACGCGGGCAGCGCCGGCGATCTTCAACACCTTCTTGGCGTTGAAACGACCGGCCTTGATCTGCTCCAGCGAGGCCTTCGCCATCTTCTCGTTGTGCTTGCGCTGCGCCTTGAGTTCCTTGGCATCCATCTTGCGCACCTGCTTGGCCGTCTTGCGCAGGTAGGCCTCCTTGCGCTTCTCCAGCTTCGAGTCGGCCTTTACCTGTGCCTTGGCGCGAACCTTCGCTGCCTTCTCGATGGCCTTCTTTTCCTGACGGCGCTTGCGCATACCGCTGAGCAGTCCCATGTCACTCCGATGCGAATTGATCTGTCTTGATCTGTCTTACTGTTCAACCAGATTACTTAAGAAACATCTTTACTGTACTTGCTTCACTGTACTCCGACACCCCGGGGAGGAGGCTTAACTTTTTGGGCACTCAACCTTCTGGGGAGGCGCGCTGCCTGTCCGGGGGACGCGCTAGGCTTAGAAACTATTGTGAGCCTGCCTGAAGATCTTCCGCCGCTCGGCCCTAGCGACCTCGTGGGCTGCCGCCACCGTGCGGTATTGCGGCGTCACAAGGAACAGCAGGAACCACCCGTCACCCCGCGCATCCACATTGCACAGGACCTCGAGGCCTACGTGGAGGCCGTTCAGCACAAAGCCAACGCCGCGCTCCGGCGGGAGCAGGTATTTCGGCGCCTGCCAAACAAGCCGCGGATCGGCGACAAAGTGTTCCCCACGAGGGTGGATATCGACCCTAGCGAGCCCGACACCGCCGTCGAGCAGACTCTGGAAGCGCTGGCTTCCGGTGCTCGGCTGATCACCCGCCCCGTGCTGGCCGAAGGGCCTTTCCGGGTGGAGCTGGACCTGCTCGTCCGCGCGGACCGTGGCAAGGGGGTCGACGAGTTTATGCAGTACACGCCCGTCGCGATCTCCTCACACTCTGTGGCGCGCCGCGCGCGAGCCACGCAGATGGCGGATTGCCGGGTGACGGACATTAGCGCCCTGGGTTTGGCGGTGCCGGCGCCGATTGACTTCCGCCATCGCGCCGCCGCCGGGGACGCCCAAAAGGTGGCCATCGCCCACGTCGTACTGCGGCAATGGGGCTTCGCCGCCAGCACCGTCGCACTGATCGGTCGCGCCGGGCCGGGCAGGCCACGTTGTTTCTTTTTTGACGCCCCCTCCGTCCTCCCCGGCCTGCAGGCCGCGTTGGAGGAACCGATCCCGACCAAGCCACGCAGAATCAAGGAATGCCAGACCTGCGAGTTTCATAATCACTGCCGGGCCCAATTGCTGCAGAGCCAGGAGATCAGCCTGCTGCTGCCGGGGGACAAGGCCCGCAAGTGGCGGGAGAAGGGGGTCGAGACCCTGCCGCAGCTGGCGGCCTCCGGGAACGGGGAACAGTCAGAGCTGGCACAGGCCTGGATGGACGGGCAAGTGGCCCTTCGCCGCCCGAAGAAGAACTGGCAAGAGCAGCCGGAACTCTGGGGCGGTAGCGCGCGCAACGCCGTCGGGGGCTTGCGTGACTGGGTGGAGATCGACGTGGACATGGAGGCCCACCCCAACCGCGGCACGTTCCTCTGGGGTACCTTCGACGGCTCGCGCTACATCGGGTTCGGAGACTTCAGCCGGGAAGGCGACGAAGGCCAACACGTAGCCGAGTTCTGGCACTGGATGCAATCGCAGAAGGACCGCGCCCTGGAGAACGGAAAGAACTTCCAGGTGTGGGTGTATGCCGCGCAAGGGGAAAACTACTGGCTGCGCCACGCCGCCGAGCGCTATGGCGGGCGCCGCTACGCGGTCGCGGGCACCAACGTGAAGGTGACCATGCCCACGCTGGAGGAGGTGAATGCCTTCGTCGCCTCCGAGCACTGGTGCGACTGCTTCGGCCTGGTGAAGAAGGCGCTGGCGCCCACGGACTCGCTGGGGTTAAAGACGATCGCTCCGCTGGCGGGGTTCGAATTCAGCCAGGCGGGCATCAACGGCAAGGCGGCGGTGGAACTGTTTGAGCAGGCCATCGGCGGATCCCGCAGTACGGCGCAGGCGGCTAGGCGTAAGCTGGAGCGCTACAACGCCGACGACTGTGTGGCGACCGCGGCGGTTCGCGCGTGGCTGCGCCGGGGCGCGCCGGGATTGCGGGAGCTGCGGCGTCAATAAGAAAGGGGACAAGGCATGACGAACTTCTTCGAACGCATCATGGCGCTCAATAGCCAGGGGCCGTACCGGGCTGAAAGAGTCGGGCCGAAGGACGCGCTGAAGGGCGGACGCACGCCCGTGCTAGAGAATCCGCAGCCGAATGTGGTTCTGGGCACGCCGCTGACCGGCCTGGAGGATAGCTACTGGGCCGAGGCCGACGGGCTGGAGCAACCCGCGCAGATCGTCCTGGGTCTGGGCTGCTTCTGGGGTGTGGAGCGCATGTTCTGGGGCGTGGACGGAGTGTGGGGCACCTCCGTGGGCTACGCGGGCGGATACACTCCGAACCCCACCTACCGCGAGGTATGCACCGGGCGGACCGGCCACGCCGAGGTGGTGCGGGTTGTTTTCGACGCCGCCGCGGTGAGCTTGGAGCAACTGCTGCAGATCGCCTTCGAGAACCACGACCCGACGCAGGGCGACCGGCAGGGCAATGACGTGGGCACGCAGTACCGTTCGTGTGTGTACACGCAGGATGCCGAGCAGTTGGGGCGCGTGCGGCAGGCCATCACAGGCTGGCAGCAGCGCTTTAGCGACGCGGGCTTCGGGGAGATCACCACGGAGGTTGCCGAGCTGGCGGAGATTGGCGACGGGCAGTACTACCTGGCCGAGGACGAGCACCAGCAGTACCTACACAAGCACCCCGACGGGTACTGCAACCACGGGCCTAACGGCGTGAGTTGCCCCGTCGGGGTACTAGGGGACTAGCGAGCCAGCGACTGCGGACTCTACTTGGGGAGGTTCTGGTTCGGAATGCGCCCCTCGGGCACGACCTTGCTGCCGTCCCAGCGGAAGGTGACGTCCGAGTAGTACTTACCAGCATTCACATTGGCATCACCAGATTCCTGCAGCGCCTCCCAGTCGCGCATGCGCACCGTGACGGAGGAATCCGTGGCGGAGAGGATCTCCGTCTGCTGAACCGTGTCGGAGCCAACGCCGATGTACTTGCCCTTATGGAAGAGCATCAGCTGGGTCGCAAACTGGCTGTTACCCTGCTGCGCCTGGGTGATCAGCGCGTAGCTGAGGTCGTTGCAGGGGTTGTAGTTTGACTCGCCCGTGGGCTTCCAGCCGAACTGGTTCGGCGGCAGCTTGCTGATGTTGTTCGTGATCTCTGGGGAGTCTGGCTGTTCGGAGCAGTCCTGGTTGCCGCCGTCAGAGCCGGCGTTACCATCGCCGCCCTCGGCATCCTCACCTTCGGCGGGGTTCGGCGCTGCGGCGTTTTCGGTGTTTGCCCCTTCTGCGTTCTGGTCCTTGCCTTCCTTGGGCGCTTCGCCCTTGTCGGCGGAGCCAACGTCCGCGGCTTCCGCGTTGGAGGTTGCAGATGCAGCAGGAGCGCCTTCATCGTTGCCGTCGTCGCCGCAGGCTGCGGTGCCCAGCAGCAGGCCGGTCAAGGCGACCACGGCACCAATCTGGCGGGTGCGGCGTGCGCCGCGCGTGCGATGGGATGTGGGGGAGTGGTTGAAACGGATGGTTCGTGCGTGAGCCTTCATGGTTCTTCTCCAATCTCGGGTGAGTGTGTAGGTGACTTGTGGGCCAGCTGCGAAAGTCCAATCGAGCGTGAGTTGAGTGAGTGCTCGTTTAAGAAACCGTTCGCCGGGCCCGTTGCGTTTCTAGGGGTGCGTTCTGGAGCTACATTTCTGGGGACGCAAAAGGCCCTGTATCAAATGGCCGGAAGATGCTTCCGGCGCTGATACAGGGCCAGCTCTATTTAGTTTTCAGTGCTGGGGCGGCGCCTACGCGGGCGCCCCTTGATGCAGCTTTACTTCTGGGCAGCCTCGTAGCGCTTTGCAACCTCGTCCCAGTTGAAGACGTTCCAGACAGCCTTCACGTAGTCTGCCTTAACGTTCTTGTACTGCAGGTAGAAGGCGTGCTCCCACATATCCAGCAGCAGTAGCGGGGTCAGGTTGATGGACAGGTTGCCCTGCTGGTCGGTCATCTGCTCGATAACCAGGCGGCCAGCGATGTGGTCGTAACCCAGGACTGCCCAGCCGGAGCCCTGCAGGCCCAGAGCAGCGCCGTTGAAGTGCTCCTGGAATGCCTCGAAGGAACCGAAGTCGCGGTTGATAGCCTCAGCCAGCTCGCCGGTCGGCTCGCCGCCACCGTTCGGGGAGAGGTTCTTCCAGAACAGGGAGTGGTTGGTGTGGCCACCCAGGTTGAAAGCAAGGTCCTTGGACAGTGCGGTAACTACGCCAGCGATGGAGCCGTCCTTGCGGGCAGCCTCCAGCTTCTCGAGGGCAGCGTTAGCGCCGTTAACGTAGTTCTGGTGGTGCTTGGTGTGGTGCAGCTCCATGATCTCGCCGGAGATGTGGGGCTCCAGAGCGTCGTATGCGTAGTCCAGCTCGGGAAGTTCGTACTTAGCCATAGTTTCTAAAGTTCCTTTCACACGTCGGAAGTGCTTATGACAACAAGTGTGGCGCGAAAATATGGTTCCTGCAAGGTTTTCTCTTAGGAACTTATTAGTTATGGACGCCACGTATCAAAAGTTCAACGGTCAGAAAATCATGTGGTGAGCGTGTCTGGACACAGCGCTATGCTGGCCGTGGGCGTCAATAAAGAACGAAGGCACCTACAGGGCAACCAGAAGGAAGAAGGCCACAATGACTGCTCCACAACCGCACAATGACACCAACGGCACCACCACGCCACCAACCCCCGGCTCCAAAATCGTTCTCATCGGCGCGGGCGACGTCGGCATCGCCTACGCATACACCCTGGTTAACCAGGGTTTGACCGACCACCTGGCCATCATCGACCTGGACGAGCGCAAGACCTGGGGCCACGTACAGGACCTCAACCACGCAGTGCCGTGGTCGCACCACAACACCCGCGTTTCGGTTGGCACCTACGAGGACTGCCGCGACGCCGCGATGGTCTGCATCTGCGCGGGCGCGGCGCAGAAGCCGGGGGAGACCCGACTGGACCTCGTTGCCAAGAACACCGCAATCTTCAAGACGATCGTCGGCGACGTGATGGAACACGGTTTCAACGGCATCTTCCTGGTCGCCAGCAACCCGGTGGACATCCTGAGCTACGCGACGTGGAAGTTCTCCGGTATGGACTCCAGCCGCGTGATCGGCTCCGGCACGATTCTGGATACCGCGCGCTTCCGCTATGCACTGGGCCGCTACTTCGACCTCGCGCCGACCTCCGTGCACGCGTACGTGATCGGCGAACACGGCGATACCGAGCTGCCGGTGCTTTCCGCCGGTTCGGTGGCGGGCACCTCCATCCATCACCGGCTGGAGTTGATCGGCGAATCCGCCGACGAGGACGTCGACGAGATCTTCGTGAAGACCCGCGACGCGGCCTACGAGATCATCCAGGCCAAGGGCTCCACCAGCTTCGGCATCGGCATGGGGCTGGCGCGCATCACCCAGGCGGTGTTCAGCAACCAGGATGTCGTGCTGCCGATCTCCACCCTGCTGCAGGGCGAGTACGGATTCGAGGACATCTACATCGGCACCCCCGCGGTGATTAACCGCCAGGGCGTGCGCCACGCCGTGGAGCTGCAACTGGACGCCGAAGAAAAGGAGAGGTTTGATCACTCCGCGAACGTGCTGCGCAAGGTGATGGGCGAAGCGGGGCTGATTTAAGTAAACAATAAGTGAAACTTGGAGGCTGTCGGGCGTGAGCGGATGCCGGTTGCACGCCGGAGCACTAAAAATAGAGGGTATGAAAATTGTCGCCCACCGCGGAGCCTCCAAGGAACGCCCAGAACACACCCTGGCAGCCTATGAACTGGCCGAGCAAAGGGGAGCGGACGGCTTCGAATGCGACATCCGCCTGACTCGCGACGGGGAACTCGTCTGCCTGCACGACCGCACCATCGACCGAGTGGCGGTGGACAAGCCCGCGAAATCCAACGGCGTGGTCAGTGAGATGACGTTGGCGCAGCTGCGGGAGCTGAACGTCGGCACTCCCGAGGAGCCCGCGCAGGTGCTTACTCTGCGCGAGCTTCTGACCTTTTTTAACGACGTGAATTCCTCGCGCATCGACGCCGGGCAGGAGCATAGCCAGAGGGCTGGGGCGGCAGGCGCTGGAGAGGGGGCGTCACTAAAAAAAGACATCTTTATCGAGACCAAGCACCCGAACCGCTACGGGCCTAAGGTCGAGCACGCCCTGCACTACGAACTGCAGCGGGCGCACCTGGCGGAGAGCGCGCACGTGCATCTGATCAGCTTCAGCCCGCAATCGCTGGTGCGCTTCAAGATGATCAACCCGGCGGTTCACCGCATTCTGCTGCGGCGCGAGTACCAGCGCATGCTCAACCCGGGGCTTGAGGCGCTGCATGTGGTGGACGCCCACGGCCTGTCGGTCGCACGTGGTCGGATTCGCCCCGACATCATCGGCCGCTTTGGCGATGGAACCTACGTGTGGACTGCCGACAAGGAGGACGAAGTGCGGTGGGCTGCGCGCCAGGGAGTGACCTGGCTGGCGACGAACTACCCCGGGCGGGCGCGGATGTGGCGCGACAGCGAGCTGGGGCTGGACAAGCTGGGAGCAGACAAGCTGGGAGCAGCTAGAGAAACCAGTGCTGCTGCATTTTCCTTGGTGCAGCCAGGTACAATTAACGACCGTGGCTAAGAAGAAAAAGAATCAAGAGAACCTGCCCGAGGGCATGAGCCGCCGCCAGGCGAAGCTCGCTGCCCGCGCCGCGGAACGCGCGAAGCTGCAGAAGGACCCGCGCCCCTTCGATGGTTTCGCCATGGAGGCCGACCTGATCGCCCTGCAGGAATTCGTCCCCTCGGCGCACTTCGTTGCCGACGTGAAGGACGCGGAGCACAAGATCTCCATCGTTACCGTCCTGCCGGGTGCGGTCGCAGCACTGCGCCGCTCGGAGGAAGACGGCGGCGAGGCCTTCGTCGCACTGCAGACCCAGCGCCGCGGTGACAACCCGAACCGTGACCTGGCATTTGCCCTGAATTGGGTAAAGCAGGCCGAGCCGGGCCAGTCCCTGGAGGTCGGCGTGGCCGACGGCACTGAGCCCGCCCTGGCGGACATCCTGAACAAGGACGCTGCCTCCGAGATCACCGTCGCCCAGGACTTCGCCTGGTGGCTGACCGAGGAAAACCGCAACAACCCGCAGATCGCCGCCACCCTGCAGCGCGCCAACGAATCCGTGCTGCCTTCCGAGCGCGTGGAGGCGGACATCAAGGGTGCCGCATGGTGGATTGATCCGTCCGACAAGGCGCACATCCGCTGGGTTCGCCAGGAGGGCGAGGAGGAGCTGCTGAACGCTCTGGCCCGCCTGCACGCTGCTGGTGAACTGCACCTGGGCGAGGGCTCCAAGTTCGCCGGTGTGTTCCGCACCCACGGCATCCTGGTTCCGGTGTGGGACCTGGACCGCAGCCGCGAGTCCGCTTCCTGGAAGGAAGGCCTGGAGGCGCTGGATCCGAAGATCGCAGAAGCCCTGGCCAAGGATGCTCCGCTGACTGCCGACGAGCAGAAGGCCAAGCAGACCATCCAGTCCCGCGAGGTAACCATCCGCTAGCAGCGGCTGGCTTGTAGCTGGCTAGCGAGTTAGCCAGCTACTGCCTAACGCAGCTCCGCGAACATCTCCTCTGCGCCGGCTTCGTCCCACAGTGCGACGTTGCCGGCGTAAGTGTTTTCGTAGCCAGCGATCGGCACGGTCTCCTGCTTCGCGCCGCCGGCCATTGCCAGGCCTAGCGAGGCGAGGTTCCACACGTGGTCGCCCTCGTTGACCTTCATGTTCGCGCTGAGGGCGTCCGCGACCTTCAAGTTCTTGAACGGATTCAGCAGGGTGCCGGGGGACTTGATCTTATTGGACAGCGCGGCCAGGAACTTGCGCTGGCGCTCCACGCGGTCCAGGTCTCCCTGCGCCGAGGCGTAGCGGGAGCGCACGTACCCCAGCGCGGTCGGCCCATCGAGTTCCTGGCAGCCGGCCTGCAGGTTGATGCCCGCCATCGGGTCATCCAGCGGCTCGTCCAGGCACATTTCCACGCCGCCGACTGCGTCGACAACATTGGCGAATCCGCCGAAGCCGATCTCTGCGTAGTGGTCCAGGTGGATGCCCGTCGCCTGTTCCACGGTCTGCTGCAGCAGTGCCGGGCCGCCGAGGGAAAACGCCTGGTTGAGCTTGTTCTGCCCGTAGCCCGGGATGTCCACCCAGCTATCGCGCGGCAGGGAGAGCATGGTCGCGTCTCCGCCAAAGCGGGGGATGTGCACCACCATGATCGTGTCTGTGCGCCCCACCGATTCATCCAGCTCCCCGGCCATCAGACGGTCGGCGTCCTCCTGGCTCAGCCCGGCACGGGAATCCGAGCCAACTAGCAGCCAGTTGGTTCCGGAGGTGTTCCCCAGGCGACCGTCGTAATCCTGTAGGGCGTCGATGCGCTGGAGCTTCGTATCGATCCACACGGCCGCGCCGATGCTGAACGCCAGCACGATGGCCAGCAGCAGACCTAGCGCCTTGAAGAAGCCGAAGCGCTTGCGCTTCCGCGGTCGCTGGGTAGTCCGCCCACGGGGGCGCCGAGTGGGGCGCGGGGGCTCGCCCCTGCCAGCGCGGCCTCTGCCGGAACGCTCGGGGTAGCCGCCGAATTGCGGCTCGCCGAAAGGTTGCCCCTGTTGGGGCTGTTGGCCCGGATACTGACCCTGATATTGGCCCGGCTGCGGCTGGTAACCCCGGTTGGCATCGGGGTTGGCATCGCGTGGCGGGAGCGGCTCGGCACGGCGGTAGCGCGGTCCTTCGGGCTGATTCGGGATCTCGCGGCGCTGGGGCTCCTTGCGCCCGGTGGACTCGGTGGGTCCGTTGGGCTCGTTGCTGCTCGGAGGGATGACGCCCTTACGTACCGGCCGCCCGTAGCGATCCAGGATGGGCTTGCCGTGACGGTCCCGGGCGATCTCCATACCCCCGGCACCGTCCGCGCCGCCGGAATTGTTGGCGGGGCGGCGGGGGCCGAAATTATCGCGAGAATTCATGGGGACAATAATAACGGGTTCCGGGGGCAGGGCTGGCGTCAATGCAATGGTACAGCGGCGCTCGAAGGGCCCAACTGTGCACTAAAACAGCACAGCGTAGCCGACGAATGCGACGGTATCGATCAGCCCGTGGCCGATCACGAGGGGCCAGATCCGCCCGGTTCGCTTGAAATACCAGAGGTAGATGACACCCATAATGATGTTGCCCAGACCGGCGGAATACCCCTGGTAGAGGTGGTAGCTGCCCCGCAGCAGCGCGCTGGCGGCGAACACCCACGCCCAGCTGATGCGCAGCTGCCGCAGTCGCGTGCTGAGCCAGGCCACGACCACCAGTTCCTCGGCGAATCCATTGGCCCAGGAGTTCAGAATTAGCAACGGAATCCGCCACCAGGATTCGTCCAGGCCCGTGGGCACGACTTGTTTCGATAGCCCCAGGTGCACCGCGCCGAGATAAAACGCCAGCCCCGGTAGTCCGATGATCGCGGCCAGCCCCGCCCCGTGCAGCCAGTCGCGGCCCCACAGCCGCCAGCTGCGCACCAGCGCCGGGGTGGGCAGGTGCCGTAGCAGCAGGAATATCGCCAACCCGCCCCAGGCGAAGAGCACGCCACTGGAGAGCAGCTGCAGTATCGGATCCAGCCAGGGCAGCACCGATTGTGCCTGGTTGAGGGTGGCTTTTTGCTCGTTGAGCGTCTCCGGGCTGACGGTTGCCTCCACCAGCCGGGCGATGGCGCGCAGCCCCGGGGTGCCGAAGGTGATGCCCAGGACAAGCAGCAGTTCCCACCGCAGTGCCGTGCGGTCGCTGGTGCTAGTGCTCATGCTCATGGCTGTGGCTGTTGTCGGGCTTGACGCGGAAATCCAGGGCCTCTATATCGCCCGGAACCGCAACGCTGAGGCTTTCGGCGGGCAGGCGCGAGGCGGCGTCCATAAGAAAAGCAGCGAGGGAAAGCAGCGTCGCGGCGTTCGTGCGATTGCCGACCGCACCCAGCATCAGGGCGATCGGCCAGCGGCCGGGCACGCGCTCGGGGGCGACGAGCGGCAGCGTGACGGCCGCCCATCCCGTCAGGTTCCACAGGGTGCCCCACGGGGTCCAGGCGGTCTGCGCCCAGAAGTTATCGGCGGGCGTGAGCTGCGAAAACGCCCCGGGAGGTGGCGGCGCGCAGGCGAGGGTCGGGGTCGCGATCACATCGAAGTGCGGCCACGCCCGTTGTGGGTCTAGCCCGACTATCTGTTCTTCTAACTGTTGACGCCGCCATTTCGGCACCTGCCGGCCTTCGTCGCGCAGCCAGGTCGTTATCGGCGACAGCGTGCCCGGCAGGTCCGCACAGCGGGCGGCGATGAGGTCGCGGAAGAGCTGGAAGGTAGCCGGGGGATAGGGGGCTGGCGCCTGGGTGACGGACTCGACGAGCGGATGCGTGGTGGCCAATGCCGTGGCTGCGGCGGTGGCAGCGGCGATGTCCGGGGAGACGACGCTGCGGGTGTGGAAGGGCTGGTTGGTGTAGCCGATGCGCAGGGGCCGCGGCGGGTGAGCGGGCTCCAGGTGCAGCGTGTCCGTATCCGGCGCTGGCAAGCCGTAGGCGCGGGCGGTAGCGGGCAGGTCGGAAGCGATAAACCCCTGCGCGACCGGCGTGAACGAGCCGAACCGGTGGTTGTGGGCGGGCTTCAACGCGGCGAGCCCGCAGCAGGCCGCGGGGATGCGGATGGAACCGCCGCCGTCGGTGGCGTGGGCGATGTTCACCAATCCACGGGCGACAGCCGTGGCCGCCCCGCCGGAGGAACCGCCGACCATCATCGCGGAATTCAGCGGGTTGACGGGCTGGGACATACCGACGGGCTCGGTATAGGCGGTGGTGCCGTACTCCGCGGAGGAAGACGCGCCGACCAGCGTGGCCCCGCCCACCAGCAGGCGGTGGGCGGTCGTGTCGTGGTAGTTGGCCACGAAGCTGTGGTGGACCGACCCCATGGTTGTGACCTCGCCCGCCACCTGCTGCAGGTCTTTGATCAGCACCTCTTCGCCGCCGAGGGGGAGATCCGGGTGACTGCGCAGGAAGTCGTAGCTGTGGGGGTTGTCGTAGACGCGGGCCACGCCCAATTGTGCGTTGCTGAGCCCAGTATCGCGCCGGGCGCGGGCGAGGCGGGCGGCAAAAGTGCTGGGCTGGTCGGGCGTGCGGTTCATTGCTTCCCAAGGATATACCCGGGATATAGCCCGGGAAGCCTAGTCTCCGAGAATGGCAGGGAATCCCTGGTGGGGTTCTCCACTAGACTGCGTTGCATGAGTGGTTCCACAAATGATTCTTTTGGGCGCGTAGCGTTCCTCGGCCCCGAAGGGACCTTCACCGAAGAGGCGCTGAAGCAGTTTAAGCAGCTCGGCGCAGTGCCGGAGGGCGCCACCGAGATTCCCGTCACCTCCCCACGGGTGGCGCTGGACATGGTGCGCGACGGCGAGGCCGACTTCGCCTGCGTGGCGTTGGAAAGCTCCGTGGACGGTCCGGTCTCGCAGACGGAAGATGCGCTGACCTACGGTAAGCCGCTGCAGATCTACCGCGAGGTGCTCGTACCGGTGGTGTTCTCTATCCTGGTGCGCCCCGGCACCAAGCTCGAGGACATCAAGACGCTGACCACCCACCCCGTCGCCGAGGCGCAGGTGCGCAACTGGGTGGCGGAGAACCTGCCTGACGTTTCCTTCGTCCCCGCCTCCAGTAACGGTGCGGCCGCGGCCGCAGTGAAGGCCGGCCAGGCGGATGCCGCCGCAGCACCGGCCCGTGCGGGGGAGATCCACCAGCTGGACGCCGTGGCCGAGGGGGTGGCCGATGTCGCTGGCGCCCAGACCCGCTTCATTCTGGTTGGCAACCCCGGTAAGCCCACCGAGCGCACGGGCAACGATCGCAGTGGCATGGTGCTCTGGCTGCCGAACGTGCCCTCCAGCCTGTTGGATGCGATCGCCGAGCTGTCCACCCGCCAGGTGGACATGGCGCGCATCGGCTCCCGCCCCCGCCGTACTGGGGAAAAGGGCGAGGGCGCGGCCAACGGTAATTACGTCTTCCACATCGGCATCGTCGGCCACATCGAGGACGCCGCCGTGGCCGAAGCCCTGGCTGGCCTGTACCGTCGCGCGGAGGACGTGCGCTTCCTGGGCAGCTGGCCCTCGGCGGAGGCTCTGCCGGTCGCGGAATCCACCAGCCATCCGCTGCATCGCCATGCGGGCAGTGCCCCGCCGAACTACGCTGAATCCAGTAGATGGATTGAGGAACTCAAGAGCGGCCAGAAGGGTAGCTAGGCAATGGCACAATCGACACGTCTTTTCCTGGTCAGGCATGGCCAGACGACCTCCAACGCCATCCACGCCCTGGATACCGCGCTACCCGGCGCCGACCTCACCGAGCTGGGCTGGGAGCAGGCCGCCGAAGCCGGCCACTGGCTCACCGAGCGCACCCAGCGCCTGAAGATCGCCTCCTCCTTTGCCGCCCGTGCGCAGCAAACGGCCGTGGGACTGGCCGGTGCCTTCGGCGGAGAGATCGTTCCTGCGGGCTTTTCCCGCGGGGGATCTTTAGATGACGCCACCGCCTCCGCCCGCGCGACGGATCACATCCAAGCAGCACTGCAGCGACTGCCGCGGGTCTCCGAGATTCCCGCCGGGCAGTACGAGATGAAGAACGACGAGGACTCTCACGAGGCCTACCACTCCATCCTGGGTGCCTGGATGCTCGGCCGAGTCGACAAGGTCGTGCCCGGCGGTCTGTCTGGCGCGGAGGTGCTGCGCGAATACCTGGCCACGCTGCTGGTCGCACTGGCCGACAACGAGGCGGCGAACCGGGAGGCAGTACAGAACGGCGCTGAGCCCACCGATGTTGCGCTAGTCAGCCACGGTGCCGTGATCCGCCTGGTCGCCCGCTTCCTGGGTGGGGTGGATCCGGAGTGGGCTTTCATGCACTACCTGGCCAACGGCAACGTCATTACCCTGCGCGTGCCAGACAACATTGCCGAGTTGGCAGACGTTGCGGTGGGCCGGCCTGGGGCGTCACAAAATAAAACAGAAACGAACAGGGTCGAGACAACGGCGGCGCGCTCCGGGGTGCTCGATAGCCTGGAGGGCTCTTTCGAAGTGCTGGGGTGGGGCGCGGCGACGCTCTAGCCCCAGCCGAGTTCGTGCAGGCGGTCGTCATCGATGCCGAAGTGGTGGCCGAGCTCGTGGATGACGGTGATGGCGACCTGTTCGACTAGCTCTTCCTCGGTGTCGCAGATGTCCTCGAGGGCATAGCGGTAAATCGTGATCTTGTCGGGCAGGGCAGAGGTGTACTCGGAGGTGCGCTCTGTCAGCGCGATGCCCTCGTAGAGACCCAGGATGTCCGGGCTTTCGGGGTTGTAGTCCTCGGTGACGATGGCGACGTTGCTGACGTTATCCAACAGCTCGCGGGGGATGCGCCGAAGGCCGAGGTCAACGAGCTCTTCGAAGCGCTCTGGGGAAACTTCGATGGCCATGGGGAGTATCCACCTACGGCGCTGGGGCTGGGTTGGCGTTCGGGGCTTCTGCGGCCGGGGTGCCGCCCTCTGGTGCTGCATCGGCGCCGGGGTTGCCGGCGTTGTCGGGAGCGCCAGCATTGTCAGCATTTTCGGAGCCTGCATCCCGGCGTAGCGGGTTGCGCTTCGGCGGGGTCTTCGGCGGGTGGCCGTCAATGGTGAATTCGCTGCGCACATCGCCGACGAGGGTGGCGAACCCGCCGCCGGGGCGGCCGAACGTCAAAGCGCAGTTCACGGTGCGCGAGCCTGCATCCCAGGACTGGCGCTGCAGAGTGGTCCAGAATGGCGTGAGCGTGGAGTTATACAGCGCATCGTCGCCACCCAGGTAATCCTGCGCGGCCTTGGTGCAGACCTTGTTCAGGAACTCATTCTGCTTCTTCGTATCCGGCCAGGCGCCAGGGAACTCCTCGCCGAGGTTCACCACGGAGGTCACCTGCCAGGCGTGCTTCTCCTCGCACGGAACTTCGTTGGTTAGGTCGCCATCGGCACGTACGCAACGATCCTTTTCGAAGTAGCGCGACTGATCCTGCTTTGCCGCAAAACCGGTCGTCTCGGTGGTGCGGCCGGTGGCGTCTGGAACCATCACGCCGCACAGCATCGTGCGATCGCCGTCGTTCCACGCGGATTGCGGGGGCAGGATCGGGGAGATGGAGTAGCGCCCCTCCGGGTCGAGCTTGCCCTCGAGGTACTGCATCGTCGGTCCGGTGCATAGCTCGTTGGTCAATTCTTCCTGACGCTTCAAGTCCGGCTGCTTTGCGGATGGGCCAAACTCGCTGGTGGGGTACTGGCCGAGGTCTTCGCGGGAGCTGACCTCGAAGCGGTGGGGCTGTTCGCAATCGACGGTGGCGAAGCCGGAGTTCACACCGTCTTTGCCGGGCTTCCAATTTACGCAGTCGCCGTTGCTGGCTTCGGTGAACGTGGTGTTATTCACGTGCTGCCCCTGCTTTTCATCAGCCGGTACCAGCGGGGTGCTGCCCTCGGGCGCGACGAAGGCGAACGCTGCAGCGCTGACACCACCGCACAGGGCGGAGAACAATGCGATGGTGAGGCTGCGTGCTCTGCGGCGGGTTTTCGCTTCGCTGGTGGTCATGGGCTCGCTCTAAATCTGCTTCGGGTTTTTGACTGTAAACGACAGTATTGGACTCTAATTGTGAGGCCAGTCTAGTAGGGGTTGTGCCATAGGGGGGAACTGGGCAGACAACTACGAGGGCGAACCGGCTAAGCTAAGCACCATGATTGATCTGAAGTTTCTGCGCGATAACCCCGATGTAGCCCGTGAATCCCAGCGCACTCGTGGGGAGGATCCAGCGCTGATCGACCAGCTGCTGGAGGCCGACACGCAGCGCCGCGAGGCCATCAGCGCCGCCGACGCGGCCCGTGCGGAACAGAAGGCATTCTCCAAGGAGATGGGGCAGAAGATGCGCTCCGCCTCCGACGAGGAGAAGCAGGCCCTGCGCGAGGAGGGCAAGCAGAAGGCCGAGGCAGTCAAGAAGCTGGAGGAGGCCCAGTCCAGCGCCGAGCAGGCCGTTTACGACCTGCAGATGCAGATCTCCAACATTGTGGAGGAAGGCGCGCCGGCCGGTGGCGAGGAGGACTTCGTCACCCTCGACGTGGTGGGCGAGCCGCCGCAGTTCGACTTCGAGCCGAAGGATCACCTCGAGCTGGGCGAATCCCTGGGGCTAATCGACATGAAGCGCGGTACGAAGGTTTCCGGCGCCCGCTTCTACTTCCTCACCGGCGACGGTGCGCTGCTGCAGCTGGGCATGCTGCAGCTGGCTGCCCAGAAGGCCATGGAGCACGGCTTTCAGCTCATGATCCCGCCGGTGCTGGTGCGCCCCGAGGTTATGTCCGGCACCGGTTTCCTGGGTGCCCACGCCGATGAGATTTACCACCTGGAGGAAGACGACATGTACCTGGTCGGCACCTCCGAGGTCGCACTGGCCGGTTACCACTCCGAGGAGATCATCGACCTCTCTAACGGTCCGCTGCGCTACGCCGGCTGGTCCTCCTGCTTCCGTCGCGAAGCTGGCTCCTACGGCAAGGACACCCGCGGCATCATCCGCGTCCACCAGTTCGACAAGGTGGAGATGTTCGTTTACTGCAAGCCGGAGGAGGCCACGGAGCTGCACCAGGAGCTGTTGGCTATGGAGCGCGAAATGCTGGCGGCCATCGAGGTTCCCTACCGCGTGATCGACGTCGCCGGCGGCGACCTCGGCTCCTCGGCGGCCCGCAAGTTCGACACGGAGGCGTGGGTCCCCACCCAGCAGACGTACCGCGAGCTGACCAGTACCTCCAACTGCACCACCTTCCAGGGCCGCCGCCTGAAGACCCGCTACCGCGATGCCGACGGCAAGGCGCAGACCGCCGCCACCCTGAACGGCACCCTGGCGACAACCCGCTGGTTGGTGGCCATTTTGGAGAATCACCAGCAGGCCGACGGCTCCGTGGTTGTGCCGAAGGCGCTGCGTCCTTTCGTCGGTAAAGATATTCTGAAGCCCAGCAATTAGCTCAGCGAATCCGGCGCCTAAAGCGCCGACTCGGCCCAGTGTGCGACCCCGCGCGCTGGTTGAGCCACAGTTTCCAAGGACTCAGGAGAGGTAACCGCCACCCATGTCGTTGCTCGATAGCTTCAGCTTCCCCGATGGCTACCAGCCCAAGACCACCGGCCACAAGGAAGCCAAGGAGTTCCCCTACGGCTTCCCGACGATCGGCATCGCCAAGCTGTGGTTCCGCTACATGCAGCACCTGGATTGCGCGGTCTACGGCGCGGAAAACATCCCCGCAGACGGTCCGGCCATGATCGCCGTAAATCACACCGGCTACTGGGACTTCACCTACGGCGGCATCCCGGCGCACGTGCGCGGCGGCCGCGTGGTGCGCTTCATGGCGAAGAAGGAGATCTTCGACGTCAAGGGTGTGGGCGCGCTCATGAGCTCCTACAACCACATCCCCGTCGACCGCGCGGACGGGCAGGCCTCGGTGGATCAGGCCATCAAGCAGCTGAAGGCCGGCGACCTGGTGGGCATCTTCCCGGAGGCCACCATCTCCCGGTCCTTCGAGATCAAGGAGTTCCGCCAGGGCGCCGCACGCATCGCCTACGAGGCTGGCGTGCCGCTGATCCCGCTGACCATTTGGGGTTCCCAGCGCGTGTGGACGAAGGGCCGCAAGCCGATTTGGCGGCCGAAGGAAACCCAGCTGGTGATTACCGTCGGCAAGCCGGTCGAGGTCACCGAGGATGCACAGGCCACCACCGAGCGACTACACCAGACCATGGTCGAGCAGATGGACCTGACCCGCCAGCGTTGGGAGGAGCGCTTCGGCCCCATGCCCAAGGGCGAATTCTGGGTGCCGGCCGCCCTCGGCGGAGCCGCTCCGACGCTGGAGGAAGCTACCGTCCAGGACCGTGCCGATGCCGCGGCTCGCAAGGAGAAGCGCGCCAAGGAGAAGGCCGAGGCCGAGCTCCGTGCCGCCACCGAGGCCCGCGAACGCGAGCAGGCCACAGGAATCAACAAGATCCTGGTGCCGCTGCGCCAGCGCATCAACCGTCTGCGCAAAAAGTAGGCCCGAGCGATGCAGGATTCCCCGTTGCTGGTGGTCAGCGACGTTGACGGCACCCTGCTCAACAGCAGGGAGCGGGTCTCGCAGCGGATGCGCCGCGCGGTGAGTTCGATGCTGCGCGAAGGCACCGTCTTCACCATCGCCACCGGCCGCCCGCCGCGCTGGCTGATGCCCGTCTTCGAGCAGCTGCCTGTCCGGCCCGTCTGTGCCTGCGCCAACGGTGCCATTATTTATGACGCCGACCGGGATCAGATCGTGCACGCCGCGACCCTCGAGCCGGAACTCATCCGCACTCTCATTGCACAGCTCAGCGAGTCCGTCCCTGGGGTGGGTTTCGCCGTTGAGCGCGCCGGGACCAGTGCCTTTGACCGCGCCGACGAACTATTTTCCGTCTCTCCCGGCTACGACCACGCCTGGGATTCCACCGAGCATGCCGTCCAGTCCCTCGAAGAGCTCGCCGCTACGCCCGTGGTGAAGCTGCTGGTCCGGGACCCCAATCGAACCTCGGCCGAGCTCTTTGCCGCGGTGCGCCCTTTTATTGACGCCACCCAGGCGAAAGCCACCTACAGCTATGAAGGGGGCCTGGTGGAGGTCGCAGCGGCGGGGATCTCCAAGCGCTCCGCGCTGGAATGGATCGCCGCGCAGATCGGCGTGGATGCCGCGCAGACCATCGCCTTTGGGGACATGCCCAACGACACGGAGATGCTCACCTGGGCGGGGCACGGCGTGGCGATGGGCAATGCCGAGGAATCGCTGAAAGAAATCGCCGACGAGGTCACCCTGACGAATGACGAGGACGGCGTGGCTGCGGTGCTGTCGCGCTGGTTCTGAAATATTTACGCTAACCCTGAATTAGGATTACCTAACTTTGTTAGGCTAACTTAACTTCTTGAATCTGTTTTTGAGTATGACTTTCAAGGAGGAATTCTATGGGTGTAACCCGAACTGTTGCTGCGGGTGCGATTGCTGTGGCGTTGGCGGTGCCGGGGGTATCGACGTCACTGATTATGGGGGCTGCAGGTGCGGCACCAGTGAACGCTGAAGCACACGTCGCAACTGATGCCGACCAGGCGAACGACTCTGCTGCTGTGGCCGCGACAGGTCCAGAGTCGACCGCGGCTGATAGTGCCGCGAGCGAGACTGTTGCAAGCGATGCTACAGCGCAGACCGAGTATATGGACTGGGCTCTGCGTGACTCGTTCCTGCGCTACGTCGGCGGCGCCACCAACGTCTCCGACGGCGCGACCAAGATGTACAGCAACGACAGCAACGGAAACAACGGCAGCAACACGGGCAGCGAGGTGGAGCAGGCCTATCGCTTCCAACTAGACAAAGCCACCTATGAGGAGACCGGCCACGTCACTCGGGCGGACTTTAAGGGAACCGTGGAGTACTTCCGGTACTGTAACGGCCAGCCCGCCCAGCGCGGCAACTGCGATCTGGAGCTGACCATCAGCAAGCCGACTGTGGTCCTCTCCGACGAGGGCTCCTACGTAGAGGCGGACGTGCGCTCTAAGCAGTATCCAGGTGGCGCGATCTTCGAGAAGCAGCGCGCTCGAATCGCCGATATCGACCCTTCCAGTGCCACGTTCACGGCTGGAGGCACGGCAGTTGACGACGGCGCAGCTGACAAGAATGCGGCAGGCTCCAACACTGTGACCTGGTCGAACCTGGTTCCACGCCTGACCCAAGACGGCGTGGACACCTTCTCCGGCTTCTACAACCTGGAGTCCCCACTGGCGTCGCTGAACTTCACCTACCAGGGAATCGGCGGCGAACCGACCGTCCACGAAGGCAGCGTGAAGTTGATCGGCACCGCACGCACCGAGGTGGAACCCGGCGCCATCCGCACCCTGATCAACCAGGAATTCGGCGTGGTTGCTGGCAGCAAGAACCTCACCATTGTGGACCTGCGCACCATGCGACCAGTGACCATCATCGAGCAGGCCGGCGCACCGAATGTGCTCTACGCACTGGCCGACAACGACCGCCTGTGGTGGGTGGATGCCACCACCAGCACCCTCAAGAGTGGCACCGTCAGCATTAACGGCCTTGAGAACATCAAGGACGAAACCGCCATCGAGCACACCTCGGTCGGCCTCACGCTCACCGCAGATGTTGGTGCCACGGTGCTGTCCAAGCAGGCAAGCGGCGAAGCCCAGTTGACGACGGTTGATGGGGCAACGGGGGCGTCGTCGATTATGAAAATAGACGACCCGCGCGAAACAATCCCACAGGTCGCCGGTGCCGCCAAGGATGAATACGCGCTGGCCGGATTCTGGGGCGATGGATATTCGTTCGACGCCATGCGCGACTTCGCCCAGCTGTCCGACGGAAACTACCTCTACTTTGCCAACAACAATGTCTACGCCGGTGACAACAAAACCTGGCGCGTGGATCCGCTGCTGATCACGACCGACGGTAAGGTCAGCGCGATTGAGGGCGGCGAGGATCTGGGCCGACTGATGTCCGGCATGACTGTTAAGGGGAGAACGTGGCGTTCTACAATGCCGCCTACAAGCAGGACTCGCGCGTGCAGTTCTTCACTTACGCGGACGGTCAGCTGGTGCCGCACGGAGAGGCGAAGCAGGTGGGCAACCTGTATAAGGTCTCGGGCGTGGACTTCCTGCCTGATGGCACGGCGGTAGTCTCCGAGGAGGGGACAGGTACCGTGAATTGGGTGGATCCGGCCACGATGGAGATCCAGAGGTCCGTGACGATCCCGAATGCCAAGGGAACCAGCGGCGACCGACGAGTTCTGGTGGCACAGGACAACGGCGACGTGCTGGCCACGACCGTCTACGTGGATTCCGCGACGTACAACGAATACGCGGAGCTGAACCTGCTGCGTGATCCTTCGAAGGTAGACGCCGAGGAGAACCTTCCTGACCTCCCAACCGATGAGCCTGCGGATGATCCGGCGGACGAGCCTACCGACAAGCCGAGTGAGAAGCCTGCCGACAAACCAGTGAGCGGCAGTAGTGGGAACAGCGCGCCCGGAAGTTCGTTGAGTGGAATCCAGAGCGTCTTCGACGCTCTGTTCAGGTCACTGGGTGCGCTGTTCAACTCATTCGTTGGGATGTTCTCTTCTTGGGGTCTTTCTTCATAGGGGCGCGGTCTCGCGTATCTTGTAAACCATGTCAAAGATGGGCAACGCCGTTCACGAGCGTGTGGAGAGAATCCGTGCGCATCATGGCCGGCTGAAGGACAAGAAACACGGCTACCTTGTCCGCCCGCTGACGCTGGTGGCCGGCTGGCTGGTGGTCCTGGTTGGTCTGATTATGATTCCGTTCCCAGCACCTGGCTGGTTCATGGTGTTCATCGGCATTGGTGTGCTGTCGCTGGAGCTGGAGTGGCCGCACCGCCTGCTGATGTGGAGTATCCGGCAGTACGACAAGTTCGACGAGTGGTGGGACAAGCAGAGCAAGCTGGTCAAGGGAGCGCTGGGGTTCCTGCTGCTGATCCTGATTTGGGTGACGCTGATCGCGCTGTTTGTGCTCGGCTGGAACACTGGTGTGCTGGACTGGACGAAGAGTTGGCTGCAGCCGTTGCTGGAGAAGCTGCCGGAGGGGTTGGTTAGCTTCGTGCGGCTTGACTTGTAGTCACGCGAACCGGCTACTGCCGGACGCGTGATTAGGGGCGTGACCTTTTTATGAGCGACAACCCAAAGAGCAAAAGCGCAACCACGGCGAAGTAGACCATCGCGCCCGTCCGTCCCCATGGCGGGAACAGTGCCAGGTCTTGCCCCGTGGCGAACACTCCGTTGAGGAACGGCAACCAACTGGTGATTTTTGCGCCGCCGGGCACCAGCCACACGGCATTTTCCACCAACAGAGCCCAAATGGTCAGCGTGGCGATGGCTGCTGCCGACGAGTTGAGCACCTTGCCGATTGCGATTCCTATTCCTACGGCGAAAAAGGAATAGATGGGGGCGGTGATGAGCATGCGCGTGGCATTTGGAGAAAAGAAGTTCACCTGGCCGTATAACACTGGGAAGAAAGACGGCAACAAGAGCAGACACAGGGCCACGCTAATCACGGTAGAAAAAGCTGCGAGCGCACTCAGGAAGAGCCAGCGAGCTAGTTGATCGGTCTTCTGCCAAGGAATCGCTGCGCGGACAAAGGGGCTGTTCGCTGAAGCTTGAGCGTGCGCTGCCATGGCGGCAAACACGATGCTTCCCAAATGGATGGGCCAGTATGCTGAATTAGTTGTGTGGACGGCTTGGGCCTGAAAGATGCCTCCAGCTGATTGGATGGATTCGGCCACTGCGGCGACCACGAAGGTGATGATCAGAGGCAGGAGGAAGCCCAAGGGAAGTGCCACTCGAACGAGTGGGCCACGTGACCCAGACAAGCGCACGCGTTCTGCAGAAATAATGGTGCGAAGGTTGTTCAGTGAATTCTTGAAAAGGTTCATGACCCTAGCTCCGGGATCAGTTGAGCGATCGCCTGTTCGAGGTCGGTGGCCTGATTCTGTTGAATCACCTCGGTTGTGGTTCCAGAGGCCACAATGTTGCCCTGGCTCAGGACGGTGACGGTGCCAGCGGTTGCCTCTACCTCCTTGAGATGGTGGGAGGCAATCAGCACACAGCGCCCCTCGTCCGCCCAGCCTTGAATCAGCGAGCGTAGCCACATCACGCCTTGGATATCGAGGCCGTTGAGTGGCTCATCCAAGATGATGTTGCGTGGATTGCCGACTAGCACGCTTGCGATGCCAAGACGTTGACGCATGCCTAAGGAATAGTTAGCAATGGGAGTGTTGCCCACACTGTTGAGCTCCACTGCATTCAGCAGCTCGGCGGCTCGTTCCTCCGGAGCATTAGCTAGCTTGCACAGCCAGCGAAGATGGGTCAACGCTGAGTGGGTTTTCTGGAATTTGTTCGAGCTGAGGTGGCTGCCGACAGACCGCAGTGGATAGCGCAGCTCGGACAGTGCGCGTCCATCAATAAGGACAGATCCGTGCGTGGGCCGGTGGATGCCGGCGATGCAGCCCAGCAGGGTGGACTTGCCCGTTCCGTTGAGGCCGAGCAGATAGTTGATCGTCCCGTCTTCAAACGTGCAGCTGACGTCTTGGAGTGGGCTGGTGGTGCGGTCTCCCCGCGCGCGAAACGTATGGGTGAGGTTGTCTACTTCAATCATCATGCCACCTAGAAGGCATCAGCCACGGGCAGGCCGACTGCCTGAACACCGTTGCGCAGCGAGCTTGTTGCTAGCTTCCATCGGCCGTCCTGGTAGATGAAGTTGATGCGCATGGAGATGGTCGGTCTACCCGCGGAGCTGGCGTTCAGCGTGGCGGAGGCGGTGTTGCCGTTGACGCTCAGCGGTCCGGAGACGCGCTTCCAGCCGAGTGGTTCGCGGAAGATGCCGAGGTTGTACACGGTGCGTGGGACTACGGCCGCGGAGATGCCGCCCTCTAGGTTGTTGGCTTTTTCTTCGTCGGAGCCTGGGGTGGCGACTAGTGCGTGGATCACGCCGTTGAGGTCGTCCAGCGAAGGGATTGGGTTGGTTGCAGCGAAGGACGCGCTGATGCCTTGTGCTGGGTACCAGCCGGTGTTTGGGTCGGCTGTGTTGTCGCCAGACTGTGCTTGCTGAGCATTGCCTGTTGCGCCCGTGTCCTCTGCTCCCACAGTGACAGCACCGCCCGCAGTTCCTGCAGCTCCGGCCACTGTACCGGAGTTACTGCTGCCGCCATTCGCTGACGCAGCTGCTGATGGGGTGGGGGTGGCAGTCGCGGATGGGGTTGCGGAAGGACGCGGAGTGGAATCTGCTTGAAGGGAGTCTGAGCCAGACTGGAGCGATTGTTCGGGCGCAGTCTGGGTGTTGGCCAGCGCCTCAGCACTATCCATACGGTCGCGACCCACCTGCAGCCCAAATCCCAAGAACAGTGCAGCCACGACCGCGCTGGCCAGTACGCTTGTTCCCACGGTTGGCCAATTGATCCCGCTGGCAGTCATCCTCTTGGTGCTGGATTGTTCATTCTGCCGAGGCTTCTCCGGAATTCCTTCGGAGACATTTCCCGAGTCTCCAAATGGGCCTGTCAGATCATTGTCAGACATGGGAACTAGGCCTTCTCAAGGACTACTCCGATGGCCTGCAGGTGGTCGGAGTACTTGTTGAACACACTGCGCATGTTGAGAACGCGCTTGCGAGCGTCCGGCATGCGGATCAGGTTGAAGGCAATGCGGAGCACTCCCTTGATGCCCTCGTCCTGCAGGTTGCGCTTGGGCTTGAGCAGAGCCATGTCGGCGTAGTGGTGCTCGGCGACGGTGAAGCCGGCGTCCCTACCCAACTGATCCCATTCCTCAGTGGTGAGCGGGCGTGCGTTGACGCGGATGGACTTAGCTAGGGCGCGCCGGATTTCCAGCTTGTCCTCATCGGCCAGAGTGTCTGGCTCCAGGCATAGTTCGTGGATGACGTATTTTCCACCTGGACGAAGGATACGGAACGCCTCGGCCATGATGGCGGACTTCGCCTTTTCGCCGTGCATGGTCAGCATGGCCTCGCCGAAGACAACGTCCACGCTGCTATCGGGAAGTCCCGTGCTTTTGGCGTTTGCGGTGACCATTGCAATTTCTGGGATGGTGGTCGAAACTGCGCTGCTGTTCTCGGCGGTCATGGACGCGGTGAGCTCAGTGAGGGCTTCGGTGGTGGAGGCGGTGGCGTCGGGATCCTCGTCCACACCCGTGTAGCTCTTCGGTCCCTGCTCGGTCAGGAGTTGCGCGGTCAGGCCAAGGCCGGGGGCGAGCTCGACGATGTCCTTACCTCGGACATCTGCGGCCTGCACCATCTGGTTGGTGAGCTCAAGTCCACCTGGGCGGAGCACCTTCTTTCCCACTCGTGCAAGAAGCCAGTGGCCACCAACTTCAGAATCTGGACGGTCTTGCATGGGGAGGGCAGAGAGGTTCATGATAAAATCCAAGTGCGTTGATCTGCTGTTTTGCTCCAGCGAGGGCGCCAGAGCCTTCATTAATGAAGTATATGGGGTACTCCCCCTATTTGTATAGGGGAGCCTTACCTAAAGTGGTGAATTTAACAGAGTCAAGCGCGTCGCCATGTTGGTGAACACGCCTGTCGGTACCCTTGGGTTTCATGAGCGATAACAAGTATGACCTCATCGTTGTCGGCAGCGGCTTCTTCGGCCTCACCGTGGCCGAGCGCGCGGCAACCCAGGTCGGCAAGAATGTGCTGGTGGTGGAGAAGCGTTTCCACATCGGCGGTAACGCATACTCCGAGGCCGAGCCGGAGACCGGCATCGAGATTCACAAGTACGGTGCGCACCTGTTCCACACCTCCAACAAGCGCGTGTGGGATTACGTCAACCAGTTCACGGACTTCACCGACTACCAGCACCGCGTGTTTGCAATGCACAAGGGCACCGCCTACCAGTTCCCGATGGGGCTGGGACTGATCAACCAGTTCTTCGGCAAGTACTACAGCCCGGAC
Source organism: Corynebacterium sp. ACRQJ (assembly GCF_022346045.1). Classification (NCBI taxonomy): domain Bacteria; kingdom Bacillati; phylum Actinomycetota; class Actinomycetes; order Mycobacteriales; family Corynebacteriaceae; genus Corynebacterium; species Corynebacterium sp. ACRQJ. Next base: position 34,850 of record NZ_JAKRMT010000011.1, read on the forward strand.
GAGGCTCGCCAGCTGATTAAGGACCAGACCGACGGGCTGGACCCGGCAGAGGCCAAGAACCTTGAGGAAAAGGGCATCGCCCTGATTGGCCGCCCGCTGTATGAAGCCTTCGTGCGCGACTACACCGCCAAGCAGTGGCAGACCGACCCGAAGGAACTGCCGGCCTCTAATATCTCCCGCCTGCCGGTGCGCTACACCTTCAACAACCGCTACTTCAACGACACCTACGAGGGCCTGCCGGTGGAGGGCTACACCGCGTGGCTGGAGAACATGGCCGCCGACGAGAAGATCGAGGTGCGCCTGGATACCGACTGGTTCGAGATCCGCGACGAGGTCCGCGCGGCCAACCCGGACGCGCCGGTTGTCTACACCGGCCCGCTGGACCGCTACTTCGACTACGCCGAAGGCCACCTGGGCTGGCGCACCCTCGACTTCGAGACCGAGGTGCTGAACACCGGCGACTTCCAGGGCACCCCGGTGATGAACTACAACGATGCCGAGTTCCCGTACACCCGCATCCACGAGTTCCGCCACTTCCACCCGGAGCGGGGCGACAAGTACCCGAAGGACAAGACGGTCATCATGAAGGAGTTCTCCCGCTTCGCGGAGGAGGGCGACGAGCCGTACTACCCGATCAACACCCCGGAAGACCGCGAGAAGCTGGAGGCCTACCGCAAGCTGGCCGCTGAGGAAGCCGCACAGAACAAGGTGCTCTTCGGCGGACGCCTGGGCACCTACCAGTACCTGGACATGCACATGGCGATCGGTTCTGCGCTGTCGATGTACGACAACAAGCTGGCGCCGTTCTTTGAGTCGGGCGAGCCGCTGGAGCAGGAGCGCGGGCACTAGGGCGCGGGCTCGGGGCGTTCCTACTCCGGCCAGATGGAGAACTGCTCTAGTGCATCGGTCGCGTGATGGGAGCGTAGGTACTCGCGCATATACGGCAGTTCGTAATCGACGAACCCGTGACCCGTTGGGCGAATCATTTCTGCGTCAATGAGGCGTTTGCGGTATTTTCCCGCGTATTGCGCGTCCACACCCATCCTGGTTGCAATGTCCGACATGCGCGAGGGGCCGTCGTCGGTCGACATTGCGATGAGAAAAGTCCGGTCGACCTCAGAGAGATCTGCAATCGAAGGTTCGTGCACAAGCTGTCCGAGCTTTCTCCGGGCGTCACCAATTCCGCGAGATACTGCTTCTTCGTCGATCGCGTTGCCGGTGTAGTTACGGAAAGCGTGTTGCCCAACTAGCTGAATCATGAAGGGGTAGCCACCGGTCGCTTTGGTTGCGTTGTCGAGTGCTTGAAGGGTCCACGAGACCCCGACTTGTTCGGTGGTTTTATAAAGCGCTGTGTGTACTTCTTCGATCGGCACCATTCCGGTTTCAATCTTGTTCGCGCGGCGCAAGAAGGTCACAGGGTTACGACCTTCGTCAGCGGCAAGAAGTGGTTTCACGGCGCCAGGAATGCCAGCCATCGCAATCGCAATCTCCCGGTCTTCGCGGACGAGATGTTGAATGGTTGTCCCGAACTCAATGATTTCGTCCATGTGGGCGTAGTGCAGCTCGTCCAGGGTGATAAGTAGGCCGACTGGTTCTTGGTTGAGTCGGGTGTCAAGCTCAGCCTGTCGGTCGAAAAGCTCTTCGAGTACCGACCTCAACGTCGGTGTGGGCGAAAAGGAGGGAGTAGCTTCGGTCTCGAAGCCGAGGTAAGGGAGCTTGATGCCCGACAGGCGGCGTGTGGGCTCATCGGAAAGATCCTGTAGGAGTCTGAAGGCGCGGTCGCGGATGCGGTCGTTGAAACCACGGGTCGTGGTTTCGGAGATAACGTGCCACGAGTGGGTCTTTGCGACCGCTTCAAATTCATTCAACAAAACAGTCTTGCCGATACCCCTAGGGCCGGTAATGATGGAGATACGTTCATGGCTTCCGGGGCCATCCTGGATGGCAGCGTCGAAGTCGTGGAGGTATTCACTGCGTCCCGCAAGTACCAGCGGCGTCTTCCCAACTGTTGCCGTGAAGGGGTTCTTAGGTCGAGCTGGAGTGGGCGGCATCTTGCCTCCTTACTATCTCTTACTATCTTTACTATTTTTACTATCTTTACTATTTTGTTGCTAGATCTCGATTGCCTCAACTAGAGGAAGCTGCACTAATGTTGCACGGATGTCGCGTGAGAAAACCCAAACAAAGGCAACCAAGCAAAAGCCATCGTCGCGGCGAGTGAGCAAGTTTCTCACCCTGCCAGTGGCGCCGATCCTCCTGGTTCTCATCGGCTCGATTGGCACCCAAACCGCGGCGGTACTGGTCACAGACATGCTTTCTACGGTCGGCGCGCCGGGCGTATCGGGCCTGCGCATGACTGCCGCCGCCATCATCATGGTGGTCATCTTCCGCCCGAAGCTGTCTGGCATGACGCGCACCCGCGCCCTCAACATCGTGGTCTACGGCATCGCAATTGCCATGATGAACATGATGGTTTATGCAGCCATCGCCCGCCTGCCCCAAGGCGTCGCCGTCACTATCGACTTCCTTGGCCCCTGCGTCGTGTCTTTTCTAGGACTGACCATGTGGCGCTCCCGCCTGTGGGCCATCGCCGCTTTCGTCGGCGTTGCTCTGATCGCGCAGCCCTCCAACGACCTGGACATCGTCGGTCTTGGATTCGGCGCGGTCGGTGCGATTTTCTTCGGCGCCTACACGCTGTTTGCTGCCCGCGTTGGCAAAACCGAGGGTGGTGGCATGGCGGATCTGGCGCTGTCTGTGGTTGTCGCGGCACTTGTGCTCGCGCCGTTCTCTGTCCCGGCGGTGCCGCATGTTGACGGCTCGATGTGGGGCATCATCGTCATCTCTGGTTTCATCGGCGCTGTTGTTCCCTATGTAGTGGATACGATCGCTGCTGGAATTGTTTCGGCGGCGGTTGTTGGCACGCTCTTTGCGCTGGATCCTGTGATCGGAGCGGTCCTGGGCTGGGCTTTTTCTGGAGACCAGCTCACCTGGTCTATGGCGACGGGCATCGTCCTGATCGCGACAGCCGGCGCCGTTATTACCTGGCGCGGAGCCCAGGAATCTCGGGATCTGGCGCCGCCCCTTAATGCACAGAACTGAAACAAAGTCATTCTGCCTCCGCAGGATCTGTTCACAGCTTCACCAATGTGAAACAGTGCAGGCTTCTTGCGGCGAGTCTGTCATTCTTGCACTGAATGGGAAGAGAAGCATAACACCTAGCTTCCCACCTAACATCCCACAGTGTTATGTTAGGTGTGAAGATGAGTGGGAAGTTGTTTTAGGTGGAGCCACCATGGACGAAGGTTCTTTGAAGGAAATCGTCGCGAATCTACGCCTGGTAGGTTCAGACACTCAAGCTGTCGAAGTTAAGGGCAACGTCGGCAAGAGTATTCGTGAAACTCTGAGTGCCTTTGCTAATGCTGGTGGCGGTCTCATCATTGTCGGACTTGACGAAGATGCTGGATTTGTTCCAGTAGACAAATTCGATGCTCTCAAAGCGCAGGATGCGCTAGAGACGCGCTGCAGGCAAGTGACGCCACCAGTGCGACCGCAAATATCGGTGCTTCCTTTTGAAGGGGGCCGTATCGTCGCGGCGGAACTGGAGGAATTCAGCCCTTTCGACAAACCTTGCTACGTAACGGATCAAGGCCGATACGGAGGAAGCTACATTCGTACGGGGGAGGGGGATACCAAGCTTTCAAATTACGAAATCGACAAGCTTCTCGAAGAGCATACCCAGCCAAAATGGGACGAAAGGCCAGTTCCCGAGGCCACTGTAGAGGATCTAGATCCAGAGGTGCTCGGAGAATATCTGCAGGTGCAGCAGCGGCAGCGCCCCAAGACTTTCAAAGAAGGTCGTGAAGTAGCGCTAAGAAGGCTCAGAATCACCAAGGATGGGAGTGCGACCTTGGCTGCCTTGTTGGTTATGGGGGACTACCCTCAAGAGTTCTTCCCACGCTTGACTGTTACATTTGCGCTCTTTCCAGGGACAAGTAAAGGTAGCGTAACCACTGGTTTGAGGCTTCTCGACAGTGCAAGGCTGACGGGTACTATCCCCGAACTGGTTGACGCCGGTGTCGATATAGTCAAGCGGAATATGCGCACTGGGGCCATGATTAGTGAAAAGTTTCGGATCGATCTTCCCGACTATCCGCCAATTGCCGTACGTGAGGCTTTAGTGAATGCGCTGATGCACCGAGATTACTCGCCATCAGCACAGGGGAGTCAGGTGCAGATCAATATGTTTATAGATCGGCTAGAGATTACAAGTCCAGGCGGCCTATATGGTGGTGTAACGGTTCGTCATCTGGGGGAACCCGGGGTTAGCTCCACTCGTAACCAACGGATTTCAAGTTTCTTGGAGGAAGTTTCCCTGCCGGGTGAAGGGAATCAGGCGGGGCGCGTGGCGGAAAACCGTGGTACGGGTATCGCAACGATTAATCAGTCCTTGGAAGACGCTCTTATGCCAAAACCTGAGTACATTAATCGGCTTGATAGTTTCACAATAATATTCCACCGTCGGCGGGTTGCTACCCAGGAGAGGTATACAACGGCGAGGGACCATGTTCTGGCAATTCTAAAAGAGGGGTCCTCTTCTTCGACTAGCGAAATTGTAGGGAAAACCCAGTTGAGCCGGACAGCTGTACAAAAAGCAGTCAATGCTCTGATTGGTGAAGGTTTGGTAGAGCGAACGGAACCTGCGCGGAGCCCGAAGCAGCGTTATCGAATGCTTGAAGATCGGAAGAACCCTGGTAGATAGTGGAAAAGAGTGGAAAACTGCAGCTAAATGAGGGTGCGGGAACAGCATAACACCTAGCTTCCCGCCTAACATCCCACAGTGTTATGTTAGGTGTGAAGTTATCAGCGGCTAAGCGGGGGCGCCTCGACTAAGAGCCCAACTCGGGCTGAACTGGGGCTGTGTCGCACAAGCTCTTGTGACGGGCTTTCGTGGATAATCGGATATATTCCAATGTCTTTATTGCCTATGCGGAGGTCTGTGTTCAGCAAATGAACGCTCAGCCAGTGAAAGCCAATACCAACGATGAGTTCGACGCCACCCGCTTGGCGCGCATTCTGCTGCCGAAGCGCGGCGAACCACGCAACGTGCGTTCCCTGTACTTCGTAGAGAACGAGGCCACCACCCCCGGCCGCGTAAACGCCATCTCCCGTACCGAAGCGATCCTGCCAGCGGGCAGCGAGACTTCCTTCGAGACTTACTTCAACGCCTTCCCCGCCTCCTACTGGCGCCGCTGGTCCCAGCTGGACGAGGTCAAGCTGCGCATCGAAATCACTGGTGAGGCCCGCGTAGACCTATACCGCTCCAAGTACGACGGCTCCCGCATTGGCATCGAGGGTGCCCAGATCGAAACTGATGAAAGCGGCCACGGAATCGCCGAGTTCACCATCTCCCTGGCCCCGTTCGAGGACGGCGGCTGGATCTGGTTCGACCTGACCTGCGAGAAGGAAACCCGCCTGCACTCCGCGGGCTGGTACGCCAACGTCGATGCCGGCGAGCAGACCTTCGAAGGGGAGACGCTGCCGGTCGCTGAGCCGAGCGTCACCATCGGCATCCCAACGTTCAACCGTCCGGCCGACGCGGTCGCAGCACTCCACGCGCTCGCTTCCGATCCCGAGGTCGATGGCCGCATCGAGGCCATCATCATGCCCGACCAGGGCGACAAGCACCCCGCCGACGAACCGGACTTCGACGAGGTTGCGGAGCACTTCGGCGACCGTCTACACATCGTGCAACAGGGCAACTTGGGCGGATCCGGCGGCTACTCCCGCATCATGTACGAGGCTCTCCACGAGGAGCGAGGTACCACCAGCCCGTACATCCTGTACATGGACGACGACATCGCCATCGAGCCCGATAGCGTGCTGCGCGCCCTGGCGGCTGCTCGCTACGCGAAGTCCCCGATGCTGATCGGCGGCCAGATGCTGAACCTGCAGGAGCGCAGCCACCTGCACACCATGGGTGAGGTCATCGACCGTGGCTCCTTCATGTGGACCGCCGCACCCCACACCCACTACGACCATGACTTTTACCAGCACCCACTACGCGACCTGGGCGATGGTGCGGCCCACAACGCGGCAGGCCAGCCCATCGCTCCGGTGGCCCGGGACGTGGTGAGCAAGGGCTACGGCACCCCGAATAGTTCGGAGAACTCCAAGGATCTGCACCGCCGCATCGACGTTGATTACAACGGCTGGTGGATGTGCATGATCCCGCGCGTTGTCGCGAAAACCATTGGTCAGCCTCTCCCGCTGTTCATCAAGTGGGATGATGGCGAGTTCGGCCTGCGCGCGAAGGATGCTGGCTTCCCGACCGCCTCCTGGCCGGGGATCGCGATCTGGCACATGGCCTGGTCCGATAAGGACGATGCCATCGACTGGCAGGCATACTTCCACCTGCGTAACCGCCTGATTGTCGCTGCGATCCAGCACGATGGCAGCCCGCGTGGCATCGTTGCCTCGATGGCCAAGGCCGCCGCCAAGCACCTGCTGTGCCTGGAGTACTCCACCGTCGCAATCCAGAACGAGGCGATGAAGGACTTCCTGGCTGGTCCGGATCAGCTGTTCGACATCCTGGAGACTTCTCTGCCGCGCATCGCGAAGCTGCGCAAGAACTACTCCGACGCGGTCGTTATCCCGTCGGCCACCGACCTGCCCGCCGCGACGGGCGCCCCGGCCGACCTCACACGCATCCCACTGAGCAAGAAGGCCAAGATCGTCACGCTTGCCAAGGGTCTGCTGAACAACGCTAAGCCCGCCGACGCCCGCCACCACCACGCACCGCAGGTGAACCTCCCGCCCATCGAGGCGCGCTGGTTCAGCCTCTCCCGAGTGGACGGGGCGACCGTGACCACCGCTGATGGCAAGGGAGTGGTGTACCGCAAGCGCGACCGCGGCCAAATGCTCGCGTTGGCACAGGAGTCTATGCGCCTGCAGAAGCAGGTCGCGGATCGCTTCGACGAGCTCCGCGATGCCTACCGGACAGCGCACCCGTACCTGACCAGTCGGGAAGGTTGGGCGCAGATCTTCGAGCCCGAGCGCGCGGCTGAAAAGTAACCCCCCGGAACTAACGAACAAGATTCAGACTGGAATTACTGGAATTACTGAAACTAAGGACAACGCAGAAACAATGAGCTCCACACGCATAAGCGGCGATCCGCTGGGCGAATCCGACCTGCTGGTCGCACTGCAAAAGCAGCTGACCGGCAAGCCGGGAGTGCTGCCCACCGCCAGGGGCATGAGCCACTTCGGCGAGCACGCCCTCGGCTGGATGGGTTCCGCCGCCCTGGGCTACGGCCTGGCCGCCGCGCAAGGCAAGCCCGCTGACGGGCCGGAACGCCGCGGATGGCTGACCGTGGGCGTCAGCGCCTTCCTGGCGCACGCCGCCAGTGTGGTGCTCAAGCGCATCATCCGCCGCCCCCGCCCGCACGATCCGCGCATTAAGATCGGCGTCGGTACTCCCTCGAAGCTCAGCTTCCCGTCTTCGCACGCAACCAGCTCCACCGCCGCCCTCGTGGCCTTTGCCCAGTCGGCGAACAACCGCACCGGGGCGCTGCCCCTCGTGGGCATCCCGGCGATGGCGCTGTCGCGCATGGTGTTGGGCGTACACTATCCCTCTGACGTCGCCCTCGGAAGCTGCATCGGCGCTGCCACGGCCATTGCCGTGCGCAGGGTTGTCGATGGGGGACGTGGGGGCGTCACAAAGAAAAACAGTGAGGAGAAGAGTCAGTGAGCGAACAGCCTAGCAACGGCCGGCCGGAGCCGTTGATCGGCACGGAGCCGCACACGTCCGGGCTGGAAGATCCCAACCAGGCGACCAGCACCGCCACCGAAACTAAGAAGCTGCGCCCGCCGCGCAACCTGCCGGAGGCGATGATCAAGGCGCTGCGTCCGAAGCAGTGGGTCAAGAACGTGCTGGTCATCGCGGCTCCTGCGGCTGCTGGCGGGGAGCTGCTCTTCCACAGCCGCGTACTACTGGACGTGCTGATCGCATTCATTGCCTTCTGCCTGGCGGCCAGCTCGATCTACCTGATCAACGATGCCCGCGATGTGGAGGCCGACCGCGCGCACCCGACCAAGCGCTTCCGTCCGATCGCGGCGGGTGTGCTGCCGGTGGGGTTGGCGTACGCGATGTCGGTGGTGCTGATCATTGCGGCGATTGGTGGCTCGCTGTTGGCCTCGTCGGGTACGAACCTGGCGATTGTCGTGGCGGTGTATATCGCGCTGCAGCTGGGCTACTGCTTCGGCTGGAAGCACCAGCCGGTGATCGACATTGCGCTGGTGAGCTCCGGTTTCATGTTGCGTGCGATGGCCGGCGGTGTGGCTGCCTCTATCCTGCTTTCGCAGTGGTTCCTGCTGGTCGCGGCGTTCGGCTCGCTGTTCATGGCGGCAGGTAAGCGCTACGCGGAGCTGAAGCTTTCGCTGCGCTCGGGCGCGAAGATCCGTAAGTCCCTGGAGAGCTACACCCCGACCTACCTGCGCTTTGTCTGGACCCTGGCCGCCACCGCCGTGGTGCTGAGCTACGCGCTGTGGGGCTTTGGCCTGGCGCAGACGGTCGAGTCTGGTGTGGCCGCCGTGTGGTACCAGGTCTCGATGGTGCCGTTTACCATCGCGATTCTGCGTTACGCCGCGGACGTTGACCGCGGTGAGGGCGGCGCGCCCGACGAGATCGCCCTCGAGGATCGCACCCTGCAGCTGCTGGCTCTGGCCTGGCTGTTCTGTGTGGCGATGGCGGTGTACATCGTGCCACTGTTCTAGGTTTAACTCTCTGTTCTTTCTTTGTGACGCCGACTTCTCCTTTGCGGGGGAGTCGGCGTTCTGCACTTTCGGGGGGTGCGCTGGATTTCTAGCTTGCTAGTGATGGGGTTGCAGTGGCGTGAGTGGAGCGAGGGAGGCGTGTGAATAGGCGCCTCTAAGGATTCGCTGAGAAGGTTCTAGGGATGTAGCGTTTCGTGAAAGAGATTCGATCAATACTTTGAGTGCGATCGTAAAGATTTGGTAACGTACACGCATCCTGTGTTTCGAGATGAGCCTTCGGCGCGTCTCTCGTCAGAACGTTTCAAGACATTTAGGACTACATGAACACGACTAAGAAGACCAAGGGTCTGGGCTCCAAGCTCACTGCGTTCCTGGTAGCTGTTGCCACTGCGCTGGGCATGGCCGTTGTTACTGCACCCACCGCTGCTGCTGACAACCGTGGCCACCTGCGCCCGGGCTGCCACTGGAGCAAGCACAAGTACTACCTGCAGAACTGCTGGGTTTACTCCCCGGCGATGGGTCAGAAGATCCAGGTGCAGATCAAGCCATCTTCCCGTGGCGGTAACGCTGGCGTCTACATGCTGGACGGTCTGCGTGCACGCCAGGACTGGAACGCCTGGGTTTGGTCGGGCAACGCTGTGAAGAAGTTCGTCAACGACGACGTGACCCTGGTTATGCCGGTCGGCGGGCAGGCTCAGTTCTACACGGACTGGATGGGCCCGTACGGCGGTAAGGGTGGCCCGAAGAAGCCGCGTTGGGAGACCTTCCTGACCCGCGAGCTGCCGGGCTACCTGCAGCGCAACTTCGGCGTGAGCCCGACCCGCAACTCCATCGTCGGTCTTTCCATGGGCGGTACTGCCGCAATGAACCTGGCCGCATGGCACCGCAACCAGTTCAAGCAGGCGACCTCCCTGTCTGGTTACCTGAACCCGACCTGGCCGGGTATGTATGCCGGAATCCAGTACGCGATGTCTGACGCTGACCAGGGTGCAAACATCTGGGATATGTGGGGCAGCCCGGTCGATCCGCGCCGCTTCCGTAATGACCCGACCGTTCAGGCTGGCCGTTTCCGTGGCATGCCGCTGTACCTGGCCGCCTCCGGTGGCGTTCCTTCCCGCGGCGAGAAGTTCCTGGAGAATCCGAGGGGCGTCGCTGCTGGTATTGGTCTGGAGTGGATGGCGCGTACCTCCACTGCGAAGTTCGAGATGGCTGCCCGCGCAGCTGGCGCTCGACCGGTTGTGAGCTACCCAATCAACGGCCTGCACGCATGGCCGTACTGGGATGCGGAGCTGAGCAAGGCTCGCCCGCACATCCTGCGCGCGCTGGGTGCCTAAACTTAGGACGCTCTAGCGATTTCCTAAACTCTTAAAGCCACTGCCCTAGGTGCTGCCTGGGGCGGTGGCTTTTGCTTGCCTGGGGTTGGCGCTGCGCGTGAGGGGCTGGGGTGCGGGTGGCGCTGGTGGGGTATTGAGGCTTATTACGAACGGGGTGTAGGGGCGTCAATAAGAAAGAACATCAAGAATCACATAAGTAACACTGGCAACATGGTAGGCTAACCCTCAAGTAAAACTTTAAATGTTCCGCGTGTTGTCCATGTGAAAGCGCTTTTGCTTGCCATAATTGCTCACGTGCTAGAAGCGCACCTGCGATACAAGCGCGAAAAGCTTGAGAAGATCCAGGTCGCGATAGACGTAAACGTGAATAGAGAATGGCCTGAAGAAGCGCCCGGTGGTGTTCGAAGCAGGAGGGGAACCTGCTTCGGCCGCAAGAACCGGCGCTTAGACACGCACTAGACAAAGCTACACATACAACCAAAGAGCAACAGAAAGAATGAAGACTATGCGCCTAGCAGCGAACCTCTCCCGTCGCACTCGCTCCGCCAGCAGCCTCCGCCGTAAGAGCGCGGCGATCCTGGCTCTGCCGCTTTCCGTTGCGCTGGCAATGCCAATGATGCCGGCCGCCACCGCGCAGAGCTCCCTCGGTGGCTCCATGGGCCCAGGCTCCGGCACCAGCTACCTGGACCCGGACAGCGTTCCGAAGCGCACCCCGCGCGAGGTTACCGAGCAGCACCTGGACGGCCTGCCGGAGGGCGTGAGCGTGGACCGCGTCGAGTGGATCACCGAGCGCTGGGCCAACGTCTTCATTAACTCCGCCGCCATGCCTGGCAAGCCCATCAAGGTGCAGATCCTGCTGGCCCGCGACTGGTACTCCCAGCCCGACCGCAAGTTCCCGACCGTATGGGCCCTGGACGGCCTGCGCGCCCGCGAGGATGAGTCCGGCTGGACCCTGTCCACCAACATCGCCAACCAGTACGCAGACCGCAACGTCAACGTGATTCTGCCCGTCGGCGGCGAGTCCTCCTTCTACACGGACTGGAACGAGCCGGAGAACGGCAAGCACTACAAGTGGGAGACCTTCCTGACCAAGGAGCTGCCGCCCGTCCTGCGCGAGGGCTGGCGCGCCAACGAGGATCGCGCGATCACCGGCCTGTCCATGGGTGGTACCGCCGCAATGAACCTGGCCGAGCGCTTCCCGGAGATGTGGAAGTTCGTCGGCTCCTTCTCCGGCTACCTGGACACGACCTCCTACGGCATGCCGGAAGCCATCGCCTACGCCACCAACGACGGCAACGGCTACGACGCCAAGAAGATGTGGGGCGAGTTCGGCTCCCAGGACTGGATCGACCACGACCCGAAGCTGGGCGTGGATGCGCTGAAGGACATGACCGTCTACGTCTCCGCAGGTAACGGCAACGCGGGCAAGTACGACAAGCCGGGCACCATCCCGGGCATGCCCTCCAACATGGCCGGCTTCGGCCTGGAGGCTATGTCCCGCATGACCACCGAGACCTTCGTCAAGTACGCGAAGAAGGCCGGCGTGAAGCCGATCACGGCCTTCCGCCCCTCCGGAACCCACGACTGGCCGTACTGGCAGTACGAGATGATCCAGGCATGGCCGCACATCGCGGACGCCCTGGGTGTCCCGGAAGCTGACCGCGGTGCGAAGTGCAAGATTGGCGGTGCCATCGCGGAGAACATGAAGAACGCCCCGGAGACCCTGGGCGCCTGCATCTCCAATGAGTACGACGCCAAGGACGGCGGCAAGGTTCAGGACTTCCGTGGCGGCCGCGCCTACTGGTCCCCGAAGACCGGCGCCCACTACGTGTGGGGTCGCATCGGCGCCCACTACGCCTCCATGAACGGTCCGGACTCCTGGCTGGGCTACCCGACCTCCGAGGAGAATGTCATCTCCAACGGTCGCGGCCGCTACACCACCTTCGAGAACGGTGCGATCTACTGGACCCACGAGACCGGCGCCCACGCTGTGCCTAAGGACTTCATGGATGAGTGGGGCAAGACCGGCTGGGAGAACGGCCCGCTGGGCTACCCGATCTCCGAGCTGGAGAAGGTCGGCGATAGCTACATGCAGAAGTACCAGAACGGCGTGATCATCCGCGACAAGGACAACAAGACCAACTACGTCCAGGGCAAGATCGCTGAGAAGTACCTGCAGCTGGGTGGCGTAACCTCCAAGCTGGGCAAGCCAAAGAGCGGCGAGAAGGCCATCAAGGGCGGCCGCTTCTCCGAGTTCGAGCACGGCAACATCTACTGGTCCCCGTCCACCGGCGCACACGTGATCTACTACGGCAACGTGTTCGACGAGTGGGGTAAGCGCGGCTGGGAGCAGGGCAAGCTCGGCTACCCGACCAGCGACCACGAGGATATCCCGGCGGGCGGAACCCGGATCAAGTTCCAGCACGGCGAGATCCGCGAGGTCAACGGACGCGTTGAGGTGCTCTAACTGTGGGCGTCACAAAGAATAGGCAGTTTCGTGTGGCCGTCGGTGCCGCGTGCGCGGCGCTACTATCGCTGGCCACGCTGACGGCATGCGGCGGTGATGAGACGGTCGACAATTCGGCGGAGTCCACGACGGTGCCTTCGGTGACGGAGTCTGCGACCGAGAAGTCCGACGACAAGGACGGCAAGGACGGGGCCGACGACAAGGACGGCGAGTCTGGTTCTTCGGAAGGTAATGACGCCCCAGAGCCCGCCGGCGACCGTGGTGGTGTCCCGGCAAGCGATGGGACTGTGGACGAGGTCGACGACATTCCCTCTGGCGCGCAGCGTAGCGATCAGGACAAGGACTTCCTGAAGCGCCTGAAGGACAGCGGCATCGACCTGGCGAAGGCCAACGATGCAGCGGAGATCGGTGGCTTGGAAGATCAGCTCATCGCGGCTGGTCACGCGCACTGCACCGCCGAGGGCGGTGGGCAGGCCGATGTGTACACCCCGTTGGCTGCAGGCCAGCTGGAGGCCAACGGTGTGATCGACGGCGATCCGAAGAAGGCCGAGGACGCTATTCGCGAGGCTGCGAAATCCGCGTATTGTTAGTGGTCACTCGTTTCCCATAACCAGGTTGTCCGCCATAGGTGGCGAGGGCAGCCTGGTTTTGCTTTAGAAGCTCTGGAACCCCTAGAGGAAGGTCTAGAAAGAAGCTATGAAGAAGGTTTTGACCATCCTGGCCGTGCTGGTCCTGCTCGCGCTCATTGTGGTGGGCGTGGGCAATTGGCTGCTCACCGGCGACGTTGATGGTCCGGGGCCGGGCAAGCCCACCCCTCCGCCCGCCCCGGAGGCGCAGAACCCGCCCGGATGCGTGGACGTGGAGGTGCTGGCCGCGCCGGGCACGTGGGAATCCAAGGCCGACGACGATCCGTTGGCGCCGCACGCCAACCCTCACTCGCTGATGCTGAACGTCACCCGCCCGCTGGCCGACGAGTTTTCCCCGGACAAGGTGAAGGTGTGGACCCTGCCGTACACCGCGCAGTTCCGCAACATGAACGCGAAGCACGAGATGAGCTATGACGACTCCCGCAACCAGGGCTTCGAGCGGATGAAGGAGGAGCTGCGGGCTACGCACGAGAAGTGCCCAGCAACGTCCTTCATCCTGACCGGCTTTAGCCAGGGCGCGGTGATTACCGGCGACCTGGCGGGAGAGATCGGCAATGGGCGCGGCCCCGTGCCCGCCGACCGGGTGCTGGGAGTATCGCTGATCGCCGACGGCAGGCAGGAGCTGGACAAGGGCAAGCTCGTTGGTGCGCAGGGCATCCGCGGCACCGGAGCGGAGATCGCGCTAAACCCGGTCAGTGGGCTGATTCAGACGATCGTGCCGGGCGCTACGATGCGCGGCCCGCGCCCGGATGGGTTCGGCGAACTGAACGATCGAGTGAATAACTACTGCGCCCCTGCGGATCTTATTTGTGACGCCCCAGCGGATCTGGGCAACGCTCTTGTGCGAGCCAAGGACCTGGTGGCCGCCAACGCTGTGCATGCGGAGTATGCGACAAACGGGAAGGTCGTGGAGGGCCAGACCGTTCCGGAGTACATCGTTGGATGGGCGCGGGATCTGATTAACGAGCGCGTGCAGTAGCTGCAGTTGCTTCGGCGGGCTCATATTGAGGTTATTGTGTGCCGTGTGCTCGAGCGATGGGGGCACACGGCACACGGGAATGCGAAATTGCCGGGTAACAGCAGAGCTCCCCGGTACGATGTGTTTCACAAGTGAAACTAAATGTTTATGGCGTTAGAGCTATGGCGTTAGAGCTAGGTAGCTAACCCGATACTGTTTGAACCGAGTGGATAAGTAGAGGAGACCCGCGTGGACATCACTGCAGCAATGGGCCAGTTTTACGATGAGCAGGGTGGCATCAATGTCCCCGATCAGCTCACCCTTTCCGGTATGTGCGAGATGCTTTACACTATGGCGCAGATGGAGGGCACGGTAGATAACGTGCTGATCCGCCATTGGGACTTCAGCGAGTCCCGCGAGGGCACGGTGCATGAGATCACCCGCGCGCAGGTAAACACCCGCATCAAGGCCGTGTGCGTCCGCCTGCAGCAGATCGCCAAGCCCGGCGACCGCGTGGCCATCCTGGCCAACAACTCCCCGGAGTACATGTACGCCTTCCTGGGTGCGATGTACGCCCGCATGGTGCCCGTGCCGCTGTATGACCCGAACGAGCCGGGCCACACCGGCCACCTGACCGCCGTGCTGGGCTCCTCCGAGCCGACGGTGGTGCTGACGAACAAGCGCTCCGCCACGGCCGTGCGCAAGCACTTCGCCTCTACTCCCACCACCGAGCGCCCCCGCGTGCTGACGGTGGACGCGCTGCCGGATGCGCTGGCCGACGACTGGCAGAACCCCATGGCCGCCATCATGGCGGACCCTTCGCTGGCGCCGAAGTCCAGCGAGGAGGCGTTCCTGCAGTACACCTCCGGCTCCACCCGCACCCCGGCGGGTGTGGTGCTCACCCACAAGTCGATCGTCACCAACGTGCTGCAGATTTTCAAGGCGGCGAACCTGCAGTCCCCACTGCGTCTGAGCACCTGGCTGCCACTGCACCACGACATGGGCGTGATCCTGTCCGCTTTTGTGATCATCCTGGGCCTGCCTTTCGACCTGATGTCCCCGCGTGACTTCATCCAGGACCCGACTCGCTGGATCCGTCAGCTGAACCGCCAGAGCGAAGACGAGAACGTCTACACCGTCGTGCCTAACTTCGCCCTGGAGCTGGCCGTGCGCTACGCCGACCCGGCGAAGGTCGCGGAGCTGGCTGAACTGGACCTATCTGCCGTCGACGGAATCATCAACGGTTCTGAGCCGGTGCACCACAGTTCGGTGCAGAAGTTCCTGGATACCTTCGAGCCCTACGGCTTCAAGAAGGAAGCCATGCGCCCGTCCTACGGCCTGGCCGAGGCCACGCTGATCGTCACCACCCCGCAGACCGATGAGCGTCCGCTGACGAAGTGGTTCAAGCGCGATGAGCTTTCCGACGGCACCGCCGTGGAAGGCAGCGCGGACGACGCAGACAGCCTCTCCCTGGTCTCCCTGGGTCAGGTGTGCCTCCCACAGACCCTCGCAATTGTTGACCCGGAGACCAGCAAGGAACTGACCGACGGCAACGTCGGCGAGATCTGGGTCCACGGCGACAACATGGCCGCGGGCTACCTGAACCGCCCGGAGGAGACTCAGGAAACGTTCCGCAACGCCCTGCCTACTGCCAACCGCCTGGATTCTGACAGCCGCGCGGGTGACGCGCCGGAGGACAATTGGATGCGCACCGGCGACCTGGCCGTCATCGTGGATGGCCACCTGTTCATTACCGGCCGCCTGAAAGACCTCATCATCGTCGCTGGTCGTAACCACTACCCGCAGGACATCGAGGCCACCGCCGACGAGGCTACTAAGCAGACCGCCCCGGCCGTCATCGCCGCCTTCGCCGTGGAGGCCGGTGGTTCCGCAAACGGTGCCGCTGATGGTGAGTCCGTCGAGGGGCTCATCATTGTTGCCGAGCGCGACCCGGACGCCAGCGAGGACGGAGACGCGGAGGCCATCGAGGCCATGCGCGCGGCCGTCACCGCCACCCATGGTGTGCAGCCTTCCGATGTGCGCATCATCGCGCCGGGCACCCTGCCGCGTTCCTCCGCCAACAAGATCGCCCGCCGCGTGGCTGCGAAAGCGTATCTGGAGGGCACGCTGGGCGCTTAATCCATAAAGCGACCTGGGCGCGTTAAAATATAGCGCTACGGTGACTCACTCACGCCTTCTCTAAGGCATCCCGGCACGAAAGGAAACGCGACCTTCCATGGCAGACAACCAGCAGGGCGCCCCCACGGCTGACCAGCAATCCCGCCCCGCCACGATTCAGCAGATGCGGGAGTGGTTACGCACCTGGGTGGCGAACACCACCGGTTTGGATGCCGCGGAGATCTCCGACGAGCGCTCGATGCAGGACTTCGGCCTGTCTTCCCGCGACGTCGTGGTCCTGTCCGGCGACCTGGAGCGCCTGCTGGGCACCACCCTCGACGCGACGATTGCCTACGAGTTCAACACCATCGCCGCCCTGGCCGAGCACCTGATGCAGGGTCGCGGTTCTGGCGCTGTTTCTGGTAGTGACGCCACCGCCTCCGCCGGAGCGGCGTCCAGCGCAGGTGGCCCGCTTCCACTGGGCCAGCGCGACATTGCTGTGGTTGGCATGGCGGGGCGTTACCCCGGGGCCGACAATGCGGATGAGATGTGGGAGCTGTTCTCCAACTACCGCTCCGGCGTGGGTGAACTGCCAGCGGGACGCTGGTCGGAGTACTCCCGCGACCCGGAGATGACCCGCCGTATGGAGCAGGCCCAGTTGACGGGCGGTTACATCGAGGACATCGCCTCTTTCGACGCGGAATTCTTCGGACTCTCCCCGCTGGAAGCTGCGAACATGGACCCGCAGCAGCGCATCATCCTGCAGCTGACGTGGGAGGCGCTGGAGGATGCGCACATCCCCGCCAACCAGCTGCGCGGCAAGCCCGTTGGCGTGTTTATGGGCAACACCAACAATGACTACGGCATGTTGATCTCCGCCGACCCGGCGGAGGCGCACACCTACGCGCTGACGGGTAACTCCAGCTCCATCATCGCCAACCGCGTTTCCTATGCCTTCGACTTCCGCGGCCCGTCCGTGGCGATGGATACGGCCTGCTCTTCGTCGCTGGTGGCAATTCACCAGGCGGTGCGCTCCCTGCGCGATGGTGATTCTGAGGTCGCTGTGGCGGGTGGCGTCACCCTCCTATGCAGCCCCTTTGCGACGGTGGCGTTTTCCGAACTCGGCGTGCTTAGCCCGACGGGCGGCATTCGTGCCTTCAGCGATGATGCCGACGGCATCGTGCGTTCCGACGGCGCGGGCGTGGTTGTGTTGAAGCGCCTGGAGGATGCGCGCCGCGACGGCGACAACGTGCTGGCCGTGATCAAGGGCTCGGCGGTGAACTCCGATGGCCGTTCGAACGGCCTGACCGCCCCGAATCCGGATGCGCAGGTGGACGTGTTGCGCAGCGCCTACGCCGACGCGCGGATCGATCCGCAGGCCGTGGACTACGTGGAGGCGCACGGCACCGGCACCATCCTGGGTGACCCGATTGAGGCTACGGCGCTGGGTACTGTTCTGGGCCGCCAGCGCGACGTGGCCGAGCCGCTGCTGCTGGGCAGCGCGAAGACGAACTTTGGCCACACCGAGGCTGCCGCAGGTGTCGCGGGCGTGATGAAGGTCGTGCTGGCGATGCGCGAGGGCGTGCTGCCGCCGAGCTTGAACTACACCGGTCCGAACCCGTACATCGATTTCGACCGTGAGCACCTGGAGGTCGTGGAGGATCCGCGCGAATGGCCGGAGTACTCCGGCCGCGCCATCGCCGGCGTGTCCGGTTTCGGCTTCGGTGGCACGAACGCGCACGTGGTCATCGCGGCGCCGGACCTGGAAGAAGAAGCCGCGGCGGGCATCGGGGCGGCCGGCGCAAACTCCGCAGCCCCCATCGGCCTGGACCGCGAGGACTCTGCGGGCGAGGCCCCGCGCGTGCTGCTGCCCGTCAGCGGGCTGCTGCCTTCCCGCCGCCGCCAGGCCGCGGAAACACTGGCCGCGTACCTGGAGCAGAACAAGGAATCCTTCACCAAGGCAGGCGATGAGGCCGACCAACTGCGCGGTGTAGCCCTCGCGTTGGCTGGCCACAACCACGGCCGTTCCCGCGGCGTGGTTTCCGCCGCCACCTTCGACGAAGCCATCGCCGGGTTGCAGCGCATCGCCGCTGGCAAGCAGGGCGCGACGGTGAAGACTGCCGACTCGCCCTCGGCAAATGGTCCGGTATGGGTGTTCTCCGGCTTCGGCTCCCAGCACCGCAAGATGGCCAAGGACCTCTACGAGCTCTCCGAGTTCTTCGCCTCCCGCCTGGACGAGCTGGACCAGGTCGTGCTGGCGGAATCCGGCTGGTCCTTCGTCGAGATGGTGCTGGACGACGAGCAGAACTACGACACGGAGCGCGCCCAGGTGGGCATCACCTGCGTGCAGATTGCGCTGAACGACCTCATGCGTGCCCTGGGGGCCAAGCCCGCCGCCGTCGTCGGCCAGTCCATGGGCGAGATCGCGGCGGCCTACGCCGTGGGCGGCATCACCGCCGAGGAAGCCGTGCGCACCGCCTGCCACCGCGCCCGCCTGATGGGCGAGGGCGAGCGCCTGCTGCCAGAGGACAAGCAGGGCGCCATGGCCGTGGTGGAGTTCGGCGTGGAGGAGCTCGCCACCTTCACCTCCGAGCACCCTGAATACGCCAAGGTGGAGCCCGCCGTGTACGCCGCGCCGGGCATGACCACCGTCGGCGGCCCGGCAGAGCCGGTGCAGAAGCTGGTGGAATACCTGGAGGGCGAGGGCAAGTTCGCCCGCCTGCTGAAGGTCAAGGGCGCGGGCCACACCTCGATGCTGGATCCGATCCTGGGCGAGCTGCACTACGAGATCAGCGACCTGGATCCGCAGCCGATCCACACCCCGCTGTACTCCACCGTGGACCGCGGCCGCGTGTACCAGCCGGGCGAGGTCGTCCACGATGCTGAGTACTTCCTGCGCTGCACCCGCCAGCCCGTTTGGTTCTCCGAGGCGACGGGCAAGCAGTTCGACGATGGCTACCGCACCTTCATCGAGTTCTCCCCGAACCCGGTGGCTCTGATGCCGCTGATGAACAACTCCTTCGCGCACAACGCCAGCGATTCCAAGCTGATGTTCCTGCTCAAGCGCAAGGAGCCGGTTTCCCAGACCCTGCTGTCCACCCTCGCGGAGCTGTACGTGCAGGGCGCGGATCTGAACCTGAAGGCTCTGGCAGGTGGCTCCCGCGCGAGCCTGCCGAAGGTGCCGGGCACGCAGTGGAACCTGCAGCGCCACTGGACGAGCGCCCGCCCGTCTTCCGGCCCTGCCGTGGATCTGCCGGGCACGCGCGTGGATCTGCCCGACGGCCGCGTTGTCTTCAGCGTGCCGGCCGAGGATGTGCCGAGCATCGAGCTGCTGGCCGAAGCTGCGGCGGAGGTGCTGGCCGACGGCGCCACGGTGGCCGCCACCCGCGACCACGCCCCGCTGCCGACGGCGGGCCAGCTGACGACCATCGCCGCCGGTTCCCTCGGCGGCTGGTCCCTGTCCGTCTACGCCGCCGACGCGCCCGGTGCGCAGTCGATGCCACTGGTCGCGGAGGCTTTCGTCGCCACTCTCGGTGGTGCGGTTGGGGCTTTTGGCGCTGGGGGTACTGACGCCGCCTCGGCTCCAGCCACCGCCAAGGCCAGCGAGGCGCCGAATGCTTCCGCCGCTGACGCTTCCACAAAGGAGAGCGCGGGCAACGCGCTGCCCGAGGTTGACGAGTCCGCTGACCGCTGGGATCCGAACTCCGGCGAGTCCGCCGGGGATCGCCTGCGCGCCATCGTCTCCGAATCCATGGGCTACGACATCGAGGATCTGCCGGGCGAGTTGCCGCTGATCGACTTGGGCCTGGATTCCTTGATGGGCATGCGCATCAAGAACCGCGTGGAGTACGACTTCGACCTGCCGCCGCTGCAGGTTCAGGCACTCCGCGATGGCTCGGTGGATGACGTGATCGCGCTCGTGGAGCAGATGATTGCAGAGCGTCACACAAGCGCTGACGGCGCCGATGCTGCCGACGGTGCTGAGGCCGCTGCCGGGGGAGAAGGTGGCGTCACTAAACAAGACGGTAGCGAAGAAGATGGCGCAGAAGACGGTGCTGCGACCGACTACACCGCGACCGGGGGCGGCGTGGCACCGCGAGATGCGAGCGAGCGCCTGGTGTTTGCGACCTGGGCAAAGGTTACCGGCAAGGCCGCCCAGGGCGTGACGAGCCAGCTGCCGAGCATCGATGAGGAGCAGGCGCGGGGCATTGCGGAGCGTCTGTCCGAGCGCTCCGGGGCGGAGGTCAGCGCCGAGGATGTGCTGGCCGCCGAAACCCTCGAGCCGCTGAGCGAGAAGGTGCGCAGCAGCCTCGAAAGCGAAGTCGAGGGCAACATCCGCGTGCTGCGGGCACGCCCCGAAGGCAGCACTCAGCCTGCGGTGTTCCTGTTCCACCCGGCAGGTGGCTCCTCGGTGGTGTACGCGCCACTCATGCGCCGCCTGCCGGAGGACGTGCCGGTCTACGGCGTAGAGCGGCTGGAAGGTGAGCTGGCTGACCGCGCTTCGGCCTACCTCGAGGAGATCATCGAGCTGGCCGACGACCGCCCGATTCTGCTGGGAGGCTGGAGCTTCGGTGGCGCCCTGGCGTACGAAGTTGCCCACCAGCTGGGCAAGCGCGCCGCGGCTGGCGAAACGAGCGCGGAGGTCGAGCGCATCGTACTGCTGGACACCGTGCAGCCGAAGAACCCCGCCCCGGATACGAAGGAAGAAATGCACGCGCGGTGGGATCGCTACGCGGCATTCGCGCAGAAGACCTACGGCCTGCCGCTAGAGGTTCCGCACGAGCTGCTGGACCAGCAGGGCGAGAGTGTGATGATGCAGATGTTCCAGCAGTTCCTGACCTCCCCGGAGGCCAAGGGAATGGGCCTGCCCGCGGGCGTGCTGGAACACCAGCGAGCCAGCTTCGTGGATAACCGCATCCTGGAATCCCTGGACTTCTGGGCCTGGGCGGACGTGAAGGCGCCGGTCACGCTGTTCCGCGCGGAGCGGATGCACGACGGCGCGATCGAGCTGGAACCGGCCTACGCCGAGGTGGCTCCGGACGGTGGCTGGGGCGAGATCGTCGAGGACCTGGAGATCGTCCAGCTGCGCGGCGACCACCTGGCTATTGTGGACGAGCCAGAGATCTCTAAAGTGGGACGTGTGATCGCCAAGCACATTGCGGATGGCGCCTAGCTGAAACACACACGGCCACTAAATAGATAGCCCCTTAGGAGAAGGGGTTTGTCGAAAAACGAAGGGACTTTCACTGTGACTGCTGCCGATGAGGGAGCAACCGCCGCCAACGGCACCGAAGCCACCGGCGCTACCGCCGAGAAGTTGGCGGAGCTGCACCGGAGGTTGGAACAGGCGCAGGACCCGGGGTCCGAAAAGGCCAAGGCCAGGCGCGACGAAGCCGGGCTGACCACGCCCCGCCAGCGCATCGACGCGTTGCTGGACGAGGGAACGTTCGTGGAGATCGGCGCGCTGGGACGCACCCCCGGCGAGGAGGACGCCCCCTACGGCGACGGCGTGGTCACCGGCTACGGCCGGGTCGGTGGCCGCACCGTGGCAGTGTACGCCCACGATAAGACGGTGTATGGCGGCTCGGTAGGCGAGACCTTCGGTAAGAAGGTCTGCGAGGTCATGGACATGGCCATCCGCATCGGCTGCCCAGTCATCGGCATTAACGATTCCGGCGGCGCCCGCATTCAGGATGCAGTGATGTCCCTGGCGATGTACTCCGAGATCTCCCGCCGCCAGCTGCCGCTGAGCGGCCAGTCCCCGCAGATCTCCATCCTGCTCGGCCCGTCCGCCGGCGGTGCCGTGTACGCCCCCGTGACCACCGACTTTGTGGTGGCAGTCGAAGGCCGCACGCAGATGTTCGTGACGGGCCCGGCGGTTATCGAATCGGTGACGGGCGAGAAGATTTCGATGGAAGAGCTCGGTGGGGCGCGTCAGCAAGCCCGCAACGGCAACGTCTCCTACGTCGCAACCAGCGAGGAAGACGCTTTCAACTACGTCAAGGACCTGCTGGACTTCCTACCTTCCAGCTCTTTCGACGAGACCCCGGAGTTCTGGGCGCCGAACGACGAGCTCACCGAACGCGACTTCGAGCTGAACGACATCATCCCGGACGATCCGAACGCGGGCTACGACATCATGGAGGTGCTCACCCGTATCTTCGACGACGACAACGTGCTGGAGGTGCAGGGCGACTACGGCTCCAACGTCGTCACTGCCTTCGCCCGCATCGACGGCCATGCGGTGGGCGTGGTGGCCAACCAGCCGATGGAGCTAGCCGGTTGCCTGGACGCCGACGCTGCGGATAAGGCCGCCCGCTTTATCCGTATTTGTGACGCCTACAACGTCCCCCTCGTCTGGGTCGTGGATACACCCGGGTACATGCCCGGCGTGGAGCAGGAAAAGGCCGGCCTGATCCACCGCGGAGCAAAGCTGGGCTTTGCCACTGTGGAGGCGACGGTGCCGAAGGTGACCGTGGTCGTGCGAAAGGCCTTCGGCGGTGGCTATGCCGTAATGGGCTCGAAGAACCTGGGCGCGGACATCAACCTGGTGTGGCCGACTGCGCAGATCGCCGTGATGGGTGCGGAGGCCGCCGTGGTGATGATGCAGGGCAAGGCCCTGGCCGCCATGCCGGAGGAGCAGCGCCCGGCGGCGAAGAAGATGTTCATGGACTTCTACAATGCGAACATGACCAGCCCCTATGTGGCGGCCGAGCGCGGCTACGTGGACTCCGTCATCACCCCGGACCAGACGCGCATCCGCTTGCGCCAGGCGATGCGACAGCTGCGCAACAAGCAGGTGGTGGATACTCCGAAGAAGCACACCATCATGCCGATGTAGCCGACTGCCTAGAGGCCGATATTGGTTCCTGCAGGCAGCTTCAGAGTGTCGGCCTTCACGAAATAGGTGTGCATCGTGCCGTTCGTCATCTCCAAGTGATCGGAGAGCGCGTCCGGCGTGCCAAGACCGATCTTCTTAGCGGCTTCCTGCAGCTCCTTCGGCGCCATGTTCGCGTCGATAGGCAGCGGGATCAGCGGCAGCCCGGCCACGCGCGGCGTGACCTCCAGTGAGCTCACCACGATGTGGAAGTTACCGGTTAGCGTGGTGGTCTGCCCTGGTCCGGTCCGCTGCCAGATGCCACCTTCCGGGCCTGCTCCCGGGGTGGGGAACTGCACGGACAGGTTCGTCAGAACGGCCTTGTCGGCATCGATGCGCAGCGCCGGCTTCGGGCCTTGCGGAGTGGACTGTTGAATCAGCGACATTTTCACGTGCCCAAGCAGGCGCGTGTTATCCGCCTTGATGATGTACGTGCCCTGCTGGATCGGCTTTTCGCCCTCGATTGGCCCCGGCGGGGTGAGGTCCATCCGCAGGTTCTCTGGCACCTCGGGCGCTGGCGGCGGTGGTGGCAAATCCGGCAGCGGCGGCGGCGACAAATCCGGCAGCGGCGGCGGAGGCGGAAGCTGCAGCTGCGCCTCGGCGCTCGGCGTGGTCTCGACAGCCAGCGCCGCCACCAGCCCGCACATCGACGCAGCTGCGACGACTGCCTTCGCGGCGCTGAAGCTGCCGCGTTTACGCTGCTTGCTCATCTACCTTCCTTTTCTTGCCCTTCTTCTTGACGCCCTTAGGCGCCCTTTCTTCATCCGTCCACGACAGCGCCAGGGCTCCGCCGATCACGGCGCACAGGGTGCCCAGAACGAAGCCGCCGATATTCGACATGGGCAGAGCCACGATGCCAAGGATCAGGGAGGCCACGCCCGTGAGCAGGCGTGTGTCGGGCTTGAACCACGTCATCAGCGCCGATGTGATCAACAAGGCGCCAATCAGCAGCGTGGATACGCCGGAGATCGTGGATACCTGGATGACGATGTTTGATACCTCGAAGGACAGGTATGCCGGGACGATCATGATGATGCCCGACAGCAGCATGAAAAGCCCTGCTGCAAATGGGCGCTGGCGGCGCCAGTTGCCGAAGCCGCGGGTGTTCTTGATCGCGGGAACGTCCTGCTCCTCGACCTCTTGATATGCGGTGCCTTGTATCTCTGTGCCTTGGTTGGCATCGGCCTCTAGGTCTGACTGCAGGTCGTCATCCAGGTCTGGGTCGTAGTTGGGATCCGTGCCGGAGTTAGCACTCGGCATTGTCGTTATCCACAATCGCGATCTTGCTGCCGCCCGCGGTCATCTTGTCCGCCGACAGAGAGCTCGCCTCGATGCCCTGGCCCTTCGCAGTCAGGGAATCGGCAACGATTCCCCAGGCGCCATCCGGGGCGTCCTTGTCGACCTTGCCCGCATTAATGCCGATCTGCGGTTTGACCAGAGTCAGGTCGCCCGTTAGCTTGCGGGCGCCGATCAGCATGTTCTCCGCGGAGAAGTTCTGTCCGGGAACGGTCATTTGGAACTTCTTATCCCCAACGCCCGGAATCTTGATCGGTGCCGTCATACAGACGTCGGTCACCTTGGCATCCTTGATGCGCAGGCGGGAGATCGCCTGGTCGCCATTGTGCATTTTGTCGACGTCGGTGAAGAGGTCGAAGCCCTTACCGTCCAGCTCGGCGACATGCATGTTGAAGATCGTGCCGGAGAGTGCCAGGTGAGCCGACACGCCGCCTTGGGCGACTGCGACGCCCATGCCTGCGGTGGCCAGCAATCCCACGCCGAGGATTGATGCGAAACGTAGTTTGCGAGTATGTCCCATGCGAGTGATCTTAAACACACTTTTGGGCAAGTGGGAGGTTTTTATCTAAAAAGATCTGATAGTTCTAATAATTTTTCTCGCAAACTCGAGAGTGCACGAGTTATTCGCTCAAGAGTTAAGAGACTACTGAAAGGGTGCGGGTTGGAGCTAGGGGCGTCATTAAGAAACGGTCTTATCGCGCCGCATGGCGGCGAAGGCGGTGACGAGGGCGATGAGAGTCAACAGCATCAACCACCCGATGAACAAGCCCCAGCCGTGAGCGAAGAAGTAGCCGGAGACCCAGCCGATGAGGGAGGAGCCGAGGTAGTAGCTCAAGATGTACAAACTAGAAGCCTCGGCGCGATCCTGCTGGGCGACCTCGCCGACCCACGCGCTGGCGATCGAGTGAGCGGGGAAGAAGGTTGCGGTGAAGATCAGAACTGCCACCAGCGTGGTGGGGACGGTCGGGATGAAGGCCAGCAAGAGGCCCGCAAGAGCCATGGCGATGCAGGCAACCACGACCTTCGCCTGGCCATAGCGGTTCACCAACTTGCCCGTGCGCGTGGAGGTCCACGTACCCGACAGGTAGATGACGAAAACCAACGCGGCCAGGGATTCCGGCAGGCCGAAGGTATTAATCAGCCGGAAGGTCATGTAGTTGTACATGGAAACGAAGCTGCCCATCAGAAGGAAAGGCAGTAGGAAGAGCTTCAGCAGGATCGGGTCGCGGAGGTGGTTGGCGAAAGCCTGCACCTCATGGGACAGGGTGATCTTCTTTGGGGTGAAGAAGCGTTGCTTCGGCAACACCCAGGTAGTCACAAGCGCCATCGAGAACGCGAAGAGTGCGCTGAGCAGGGTGGCTATGCGCCAGTCCGTGAACTCTAGCGCGATGCCCGGGATCAGCCTGCCGATCAGGCCGCCCAGCGAGTTGCCCGCAATATAGAACCCCATGATGCGGGGAAGGTAGCTGCGGTCGATCTCCTCGGAGAGGAAAGCCATGGTTACAGCTGGGACGCCCGCCACCGCGAAGCCCTGCAGCAGGCGCAGCGCGATGATCGACTGGATCGAGGGTAGGGCGACCAAGGCGATGGAAAGGAGGGTGGCTGCCAAGACAGATGCCTGGATCACGCGGCGGCGGCCGAAGCGCTCGGAAACCACGCTGAGCGGAATGACCATGAAAGCCAGGCCGCCCGTGGTGGCGGAGACGGTCAGTGCGGCCAGTGAGGGCGAAATGCCGAAGTCTTCCGACAGTGCCGGAAGGACAGCCTGGGTGGCGTACAGAGCGTTGTACGAAGCCAGGCCTGAACACAAGGAGGCGATAAGTGCCATCTTGTAGCCCTTATCCTCCGGGGTGAGGGGGCGAACGTCTGTGGTGTTCGCAGTGTCTGCAGTGTCTGCGAGGGTGTCCGTCACCGATGAAGGTCCTTCCTGCGAGTCTGGGCGGTTCTCTAGCGGCGCATGTTCACAATCGATGTGTCTAGTGTGACGCAACCAGTATCAATTCACTAAATGCAATAAATAGCTTTAGTTGTCCCGGCTAGCGCATATGCTGAAGTGTGGGCGTCGATAAGAAGGGCAAGAAGGAAGGTACAGAGCGTGAAAGACCTAACGTGGCTCCTGGACCTGGCTGAAACCCAGAACATGGTGGATACGTCGCTGCGCCTGGGGATCAGTCAGTCGGCGCTTTCGCGGAGGCTATCGGCGCTGGAAAGAGAGCTCGGTGCGGAGCTGTTCGACCGCAACGGCAGGCACCTCGCCCTCAACGAATGCGGAGCCGCGCTGGCCAGGTATGCCCGCGAGGCCGACGAAGCGTGGCAGCGGGGAGTCGACGAGGTACACCGGCTGATGGATCCGGAGCGGGGAACCGTGCGCGTGGACTTCATGCACTCGCTGGGAACGTGGATGGTGCCGCAGCTGCTGCGGGAGTTCAGAAACGCGCACCCGCAGGTGAAGTTCGAGCTGGTGCAAGGCGCCGCACGGCCACTGACGGACCGTGTAATTGCGGGGGAATCCGACGTGGCGATGGTGGGGCCGAAGCCCCATGCGCTGGTGGAGGCTGGCGAAGTGCGATGGCAGCAGCTGGCCACCCAGAGGCTGGCAATGGCGGTGCCGACGAACCACCGCTGGGCGGGGCGCACAAGCATCAGCATCACAGAGGCCGCGGACGAGCCCTTCGTGGCCATGCTGCCGGGGTACGGAACCCGTATGCTGTTGGACGATCTGGCGGCCGCGGCGGGCTTCCGGCCACGCCTGGTATTTGAGTCGATGGAGCTGACCACGATGGCGGGACTGGTAAGCGCCGGACTGGGCGTGGCCCTGCTGCCGATGGGGGACCCGAATCTGGTGGTCGCAGGCATAGAAATGCTCCCCCTCGAGGAAGACCGCGAGAGGGAGCTGGGAATGGTCTGGAGCGCACGGGCTCGGTCGGCGCCCGCCGCCGAGGCGTTCCGCGCGTTCGTTGTGGACCAGGCGGTCCGGCGCGACGGCAGGCTGCGCTTCGGCTAGGCGCTGATCCTTAAGCGCCGATGGTGCCGAAGTCGTCCTTCCAGGCAACCACGGTGGCCGGGCGGGCGATGGAATCGCCGCCATCCGGCCAGTGGGAGGTAGAGGTCTTGACGGTGGCCTCTTCGTCCTCACCCGGGTGCTGAACGTTGACGATCACGCGCTTGTCGAAGACCAGCGGGCCACAGGTCTCGGCGCCAGCCGGGACAGTCAGGAACTGCTTGGTCAGGCCGCGGGTCTCGCCCTCCAGGGCGACAGCGAATAGGCCGTCATTGGACTCCAGGGCGTTGCCGTCGGTGGAAACCCACAGGTTGCCGAAGGAGTCGAAGGTGACGTTGTCCGGGCAGGAGATCGGGGAGACCTTGGACTTGTCGAAGCCGCCGAAGTAGGTCTCGGCCTCGTCCGGGTCACCACACACCAGCAGCAGGTTCCACTTGAGTTCCTCGCCGGTGAAGTCGTCCTCGATCTCGAGAACCATGCCGTTCTTGTTCTCCTTGATCGGGGCGTACTCCTTGACCTCTTCGTAGTCCTTGCCCTCTTCCTGCACGCCGCGGTACTTGTTGTTGGTCATCGCAGCGTAGATCTTGCCGGTGGTCGGGTGCGGCTCGACATCCTCCGGGCGGTCCATCTTGGTAGCGCCGACCTTGTCGCCAGCCTCACGGGTGTAGATGATGACCTCTTCAGCGGACATGCCGTCGACGTGCGACTCGGCGGAGCCGTCCTCCTTGACGGTAACCAGCTTGATCCACTTGCCGGTGCCGTCGCACTCCTCGCCCTTTGGCGGGTTCTCCGGGTCGAAGTCCTTGTTGTTGCCCTCGAAGGTGGCAACGTATAGGGTGCCCTCGTCCAGGATCTTCATGTTCTCTTCGCGATCCTTGTCGGTGTTGCCGCTGCGGATCTTGCGGGAGGAGACGAACTTGTAGATGTACTCGAAGCGGGAGTCGTCGCCGGAGTACGCAACCACGGTGCCGTCGTTGGTGACGTGGATGTTGGAGCCCTCGTGCTTGAAGCGGCCCAGAGCAGTGTGCTTCACCGGGGTGGACTTCGGATCCCACGGGTTTACCTCAACCACGTAGTTGAAGCGGTTCGGCTCGTTGGGCTCCTTGGTCACGTCGAAGCGGTCGTAGTGCTTCTCCCACTGACGAGCGGTCTTGGCATCCTCGATGCCGTAGCGGCTCAGGCGCTCGCGGACCTTCTCGTCCTTAACGTTCTCGCCACCAGCGAAGTACTGGTCAACGTTCTCCTCGCCGGAGAGGATGGTGCCCCACGGGGTCACGCCACCGGAGCAGTTGTTGAAGGTTCCCTTGACGATCTTGCCTTCCTTGTCGTCAGAGGTCTTCACCAGCTTGTGGCCAACAATCGGGCCACGCAGCTCGAACTCGGTGTTGCCGGTCAGGCGACGGTTGTACTTGCCCATGACAGGCTTGAGCTTGCCGTCCTTGTCGTTGCCCTCAACCTCGACGATGGACATGCCGTGGTTGGCCAGCTCGATGTCCACGTGCTCCTTGGAGGGGTTCTCCAGGTCGTAGTCCGGGATCATCTGCTGCGGGGTGGTGTACTCGTGGTTAGAGACCAGCAGGAAGCGGTTGTCCTCGCCCTCGATCGGCAGCAGTGCCGCGAAGTCGCAGTTGAAGCCGTACTGCTTAGCGGCCTGCTCCGCGGTCTGGTTGTCTACGTCGAACTCCTCGGCGCCTTCCTCGACCGGGTCGCCCCAGCGGATAACAACCTCGGACTTGTAGCCGGCCGGAACAACAACCTCGTCCTTGGTGTTCGGCTCGACCATTTCGAACTTCAGGCCGTCCGGAGCGTCTGCGCTGTTGCCGGAACCGCCATTGTTCTCGCCGTTGCTGCCCTTAGCGCTGTTGCCCTCACCGTTGTCGTCGCTGCAAGCTGCCAGGAAGGAAGCGCCGCCAACGGTGACCATGGCGGCACCACCGGCGCGCAGTGCGGTGCGGCGCGAGAAGGTGCCCTGGATCAGGTCCATGAAGTAGTTGTTGTCGGACTTGTTGTTCACCGGCTTGGAGCAAGCGTCGCCGCACTTGTACACGCAGGTGCGGTGGGAACGGCTGGACGTGAAGTCCATCTTCTTCAGCAGGTTGCGACCCTTAAGGCCCATGGGGATCTCTCCTCAGTGTTCGTCAGTGTTTGTCAGTCTTCGTCAGTAGCTAACTGCAGATGGCTTACAAGACCTTAAGCAACGCGAACGAACCTGACGTAGCGCGAAGATGTACGTCAGGTTAATTAAGCTGAAATGTGCTTCACTTGCCGAACATTCGGCCCATGCGCTTCATACGCGACAGTCTGCGCAGCCGCCCGAGGCGGAACATTCCGCGCCAACCGAACAGCAACAGGCCACTCATCACGGTGGCAACGATCATGAAAGACCAGTGCGGCACCTCTCCGTGGCGCACGCCCCAGATCCCCAGACCGGCGATCACGTTGACGACCCACACCAGAGCACCGGTGGAGAACTCGAAACCGCTGAAGCCCGTCCCCTTGGCGCCACCCGGTCGAACCACGCCGATCCACAGCAGAGCCCAGGCGATCGCCACACCGATGAGGAAAGGCCAGGAGGTATCCAGCCAGCCGCCGAAGCTCAGCGGCATCTCCGGAGTGTTGTGCGCAATGCGCGCCAGCAGCGCAAACAGCAGGACGGCGATCACGTCGAAAAACAGCGCAACCCCCGGCGATCGCTGGGTGGTGCCGGGGGTGTCTCCAGTGGAGGTGCTATCGAGGTTGCTCATGCCCCTAATCTTACTGTGCCTAGTTGGCCTAGTTGAGCCTTAGCGTGCCCTGCCGACGGGTTCTTCCTGCTTTTCTTCTTGACGCCCCGTCTCCGCCGCTGCATCGTCAGCATTGCCTTTGGGGTTGACCATCTTGGTAGCGAAGAAGACGATCCAGCCAACCAACGCGAGGCCGACGAAGCTGAGCATGCGGAAGACGATGACGGCTCCGAATGCCTGGACGGAGGTCAGGGTGCCGAACCCGACCAGGGCACTGGTCAGTGCAACATCCACCGGCCCAAGTCCGCCGGGGGTGACCTGCGCTTGCCCCACCAGCTTGGCGGTGAGGAAGGCCAGCACCACGCCCGCGATGGGTGGGGTGGCGCCGATGGCGTAGATGCAGGCCAGCAGGCAGAGGATCTCGAAAACCCAGTTGCCCAGGCTGGCGGCGATTGCGGCGGCGAGCTTGGTCAGCGGCAGTTCCACGGCCGACAGCTGGCGGGAGAACCCGCGGACGCTGTCGGTGAAGCGGTCGACGGGCTTGCCGCGGCGGGCGTTGAAAGTCCGCAGTCGGTTGACTAGCCAACGCTCCACCTTGTCCCGGTTCTTTGCCACCCAGTTGGTGAGAATCGCCAGCGCGACGAGGGCGACCAGGGACATGGCCAACGTCAAGGGCTTCACTGTCAGCCCCAGAAAGAAGACTGCGCCGATGGCCAGGATCGCCATGCCGCCGCCAGCCAGCGCGCCGGAGAGCAGCATGTACCAGCTGGCAATGACGGGAGTGGCTCCCCACTTGAGCTGCTCGCGGAAGATCATGGCTGCCGACAGTGCGGGCCCGCCGGGGAAAGTCGAGGACCAGGCGTTAGCTGCCAGCCCTAGCGAATTGGCGCTGATGCGCTTCACCTTCACCCCGGCGCTGCGCAGCAGCACCACCATCACCTCGGCCTGCGCGACCATAGAGGCAGCGAGAGCCAGGATGGCCAGACCGATCCAGCGCTTGTCGGCGTGGGCCAGCTCGCGCCAGCCGTCGCCGATGAAGTGCAGGTGCTCCCGGGCGAGGAAGGCGATGATGGCAATCAGCGCCAGGCAGAGCAGAGTCCTGACTTCTGTGCGCCGCCACAATTCACGCATTAGCGCTCGCCCCCGCCGTCGGCCTGGGTATCGGCCTCGCTGTTGGCTCGGCCGTCGGCATTCTCGCGGCTTTCTTCGACACGCCGCATCAGCTCCGCGAAAGGCAGGTTCCGCTGACGTGCGGGAGCCTCACCGGGGTGCTGGGCGGGCACGGGGGCGATGGCGTCCACACCAGAAAGTTCCGCAACCGTCACCCGCGACGAACGGGCAGCAGGCGCTGGTTCGTGCGGCGAGGATTCCAGCTGCTCGTTGTGCCCAACCTTCTCCGATAGGCGCTTGACCCACTTTGGCGCCCACCAGTTGTCGGTGCCCAGCAGGTGCATGACGGACGGAACGAGGAGCATGCGGATGATTGTGGCGTCGAGGAGTAGAGCGATGACCATGCCGAAGGCGATGTACTTCATCATCACGATCGAGGAGAACCCGAAGGCACCGCAGACCACGATCATGATCAGCGCGGCGGCGGTGATGATGCTGCCGGTGGTGGCCGTGCCGAAGCGGATCGCCTGATCCGTCGACGCGCCACGGGCGCGGGCCTCCACCATGCGGGAGACCAGGAACACCTCATAGTCGGTCGAGAGGCCGAAGACGATGGCGATGATCAGCACCAGCACCGGGGAAGTCAGCGGCCCGGCGGTGAAGTTGAACATGTCCGCGCCGTGGCCGTCGACGAAGATCAACGTCAGCAGGCCGAGGGTTGCGCCGGTGCCCAGGATGTTCATGATCACGGCCTTGGCTGGAATGATCAGCGAGCCGAAGATCATGGCCATTAGCACGAAGCTGACCAGCACGATATACAGCAACATCCACGGCAGTTTCTCGAACAGCGCGTCGATGGACTCGACCTCCAGGGCCGGGGTGCCGGCGACGTACACGTTGGCGCCGTCGACGTTGATGTCCTCCAGAGCATTGACGATGCGGTCGTTATCATCGCGGTCTGCAATGCCGGTGGACAGCACCGTCACGTCGTCCTTCGTGGGGCGCGAGACCTGGAACGGAGCCGTCAGCCCCGGAACCGCGTTGGCCTCCTTGTAGACCGCAGCCACGGTCTTGGAATCGCCCTCGATGACCAGCTTGATCGGGTCGGTGCGGAACTGCGGGAACTTCTCGGTGAACTCCTCCTGGTTCACGCGCGTCTGGTTCGACGGCGGCAGGTAGGTCTCGTTCATGCCACCCAGCTTGATGCCCGCAATCGGCACCGCCATCAGCAGCATGCCGCCGACGATCACGACCGTAAATAGCTTCGAGTGGCGCATGGCAAAGGCCGGGATGCGGCCCCAAATGCCTTCGACCTGCTCGGAGCGGCGACGGGTCCGCTTCTTCTTAAACGACCACTTGTCGATGTTCGGCCCCAGCATCGCGAAGATACTCGGCAGCACAGCTACGGACAGCAGCGCGGCCAGACCCACAGCGGAGATCGCGCCGAAGGCCACGGACTTCAGGAAGGCCTGCGGGAAGATGAACAACCCGGACAGCGCCACGGCCACCATCGCAGCGGAGAAAACCACAGTCTTGCCCGCGGTGGCGGTGGTGTTGCGCACAGCGGTGCGAGTGTCATGGCCCTCCGCCATCTCCTCGCGGAAGCGGGAGACCATGAACAGGCCGTAGTCGATGGCCAGGCCCAGGCCCAGCAGCGTGACCACGGACTGCGCGAACACGTTGATCTGCGTGAAGCTAGCCAGGATCGCCAGTACACCCATGGAGCCCAAGATCGACAGGCCGCCCACCAGCAGCGGCATAAACGCGGCGATCAGTCCGCCGAAAACGATCAGCAGCAGCAGGCCCACGGCGGGCAGTGCGTATATCTCGGCACGGTGAATGTCGCCGGCCATGCCCTCGTCCAGGGAGTCCGAAACCGCCGTGGCACCGGCGATCTTCACATCCACGCCCGGGGCGCTGATAGCCCGCAGGTCGTCCTCGATCTTGCGGAAGTTAATCAGCACATCGTCTTCGATGCCCTGCAGCCCGATGGAGGCGAAGGCCGCGGTGCCGTCCGGGTTGGCCATGGCCGCCGGGCCGCGGTTGAAGTAGCTGGTCACACCCCCGATCTCGTCGGGGTGATCCTTGCGCAGCTGCTCGATCTGCTGGGTGATGGACTGCTTGACCTCGTCCGAGGTTGCAGACCCCGGCTTATCGCCGGTGACCATCAGGATGACATCCCCGTTGGCGTCACGACCAAAAACCTCTTGCTCGATCTGCGCAGCCTTCGTGGACTGCGAGTTCGGGTCGTCCCACCCCTCCTGGCTCATCCGGTCGGCCAGTTTCAGCCCGGCGACGACATACAGCACCAGGATCGCCGCGATGATCACCAAAGGGATCAGCCGGCGGAACCGGTAGGCGACATCGCCCCAAGAGCTAAACAACGTGAGTGGTCCTTTCTATAACGCCAGAATTCCCTCTAGTCTACGAAGCCGACCAGGGCGAACAGCAAATTTTCCGGGGTGTGTTAGCTATTTCTTCCGCCACAGGTACTCGCGGATGATGTGTTCCTTGTCCAGGCCCTTGCCCTCAAACTTGGTGATCACCTGGCGATCCGTCAGCTGCGGAATGTCCGACTGGTCCTCGGGCCAGCCCAGGTATTCCAGCTGCTCCTCGACCTCTACCAGTTCGTCGATCCACTCTGCGTAGTCCGCGTGGTCGGTGGCGATGTGCAGAATGCCGCCCGGCTTGAGGCGGGAGGCGATCAGGTGCAGCGTGCCGGATTGCACGATGCGCCGCTTGTGGTGGCGGGCCTTGGGCCACGGGTCCGGGAAGTAGATGCGCACGCCGGATAGCGACTCTGGCGCGAACATGCGCTGCAGAACCTCCACGCCGTCGCCGCGGATCATGCGCACATTGTGAATGTCGCCGCGCACCACGGAACCCAGCAGCTTGGCCAGTCCGGGGCGGTAGAGCTCGACGGCGACGATGTTCTTTTCCGCCTCCAGCGGCGCCATCGCGGCGGTCGAGGTGCCCGTTCCGGAGCCAATTTCCACAATTGTTTCGGCATCGCGGCCGAACCATTCGGGCAGGCCAATGACCTCGTCGGCGAGGACTTTGCCCAGCTTAGGCCAGTGTTCGTTCCACAGGGCCTCCTGGTTGTCGGTCAGGGTGCCGCGCCGGAAGCTAAAGTTTCCCAGTCGCGGATAGTCGCGACCATCGTTAAACTCTGTCTGTAGTGGGCGGCCTGGGGGAAGGCTGCCTGGCGTGTTATCGGAATTATTCATCCAGACCATTCTTGCAGATGGCCTGCGGAATGTCTTAAGCCAAGTGGGGGAGCTAACAAAGATGTTGAAGACCATTTCGGTCATTGGCCCGGATGCGCGCGTGGTCGCCGAGTGCGCCGCGCAGTTGCGCACGCGGGTGGAAGCTAAGGCAAGTGCAAGCACGGCGGGGGAGCGCTTCGAGGTTGTGGAGGGTGCTGGCCCGGAGCGACATCCCGATGTTGTTGTTGCGGCGGTGGGGCACGCCACCGCGGAGGATCGCGAGGTCGCCCGGGCCGTCGCGCAGGCTATGGGTGTGGTGTTGCTCTGGCCCTTTGGTAGTGACGCCCCCTCGTCTGAATGGGCCGACACCCCAGGCTGGGTCTGGTGCGAGGATGCGGACGAGGTGTGCGAGTGGATCCGGGAGCTGTGCGTGGATGTAAACGAGTGGGAGGTGCAGGCGCGCCGGGCGGATGCCGAACGGCTGGACCGGGTGCGCATCGCCACGCGGCTGAGCGCGACCCGGATCGCCCAGGAGGTGCTGGAGGATGCCGGCGCTGACAGGTTCGAGTATCTGCACGCTGTCTTCATGGCGCGGCTGCGCTTGGCGGTGCTGGAGCAGGGCGTGGTCTTCCCCGCGCTCCCAGAGGCGCAGGAGGATGCCCCGGCCCGGCCCGCCGCGGCGGTGGGCTCGCGGGCGAGTGTGGTGTTGGCCGCCGCGGCCGGCCTGGCGGCAGGGCTGGGGCTGGGAACGATGGTCGGCAGGCTTTCCGGGCCGGTGGTTGGCGTGATTGTTGGCGTGCTAGTGACTCTGGCGGTGGTGGGGGCGCGGCTGGTCATGCTGCGCTCCGAGGCGCTGAAAGCCCGCGCGGCAAAGGAAGACGCAGTACTTAGACAGCATTGGTCGGCAGTGGTGACGGAGGTGGTTGCCCGGTTGGAGATCCCGCCGGTGGCGCCCCGCATCCGCAGCCTGGCGATGGAGGCGAACTAATGGGTGACCTAATGGATATGGGCATGTTTGACTTCCCAGATGACGGGATCACACCGCAGAACCCTCTGGCAGATCTGATCGGCGCCCACGAGTTGCACGAGCTGCACGGCGGCGCGCCGGGCAACCCGGGCAGCCTGGGAGGCCTGGGCGGCCTCGGCGGCGGGCTCGGCAGCGGCCTGACCGTCGAGTACGGCGGCCGCGAATACTACGTGGACGAACTCAACTCTCACGATCCCAACGCCCACGACCCCAATCGGGCACCCGGCCAGCGCGGTGGCGCCCACTCAGGTGCCTACCCGGAAAGCTGCTCGGAAAGCCACTCTGGCGCCAGCCCGGGGAGCAACTCGAGCGCCGACCCAGGCGCCGACCCGGGCGCCCGCGCGTGGTACGGCAGCGGAGGCGTGGAAGAGTCCGTCACCATCGCCGACGACCAGGGAATGAGCATCCTCAGCGATACGGATGGCGACGGCAAAGTGGACTACGTCTCCTCAGTTTCCTACGACGGACAATGGTCAGCCTGGCGGTGGATAGAGACCGGTGAGGCCGAAGGGGCGTCACAAAGAAAGAACGACGATACCCCCGATCCGGGGAAGGGGCGATGGCAAACCGACGCCTGGAAATGCGTTGATCGGGGGGAATGGGGTTAGTCGGGGTGTGACGTACAACCACTGGCCACGGAACCAAACCACGGCCCCGGCGCTTCACGATAGTCTGGGGGTGGAAGGGATACCTGTGTCTTTGCACAGGCCCGGATAATTACAGATCACAGCTATATTGAATGCCCAAAAACCGCAGGATTTAGTAGAGTTAATAATGAATACAACCGGGTTTGAACTGGAAGTTTAAACCGACGGTCGGCTATTGAATGTTTGTGCATATTTGGCCGGGCCGGGTTGTGGGACACAAACACGTAGGGAGAAAATCGATGACCATTCGAGGGCTTGTCGGCGAGGCGCCCACCAAGAACCAGGAAATGCTGAACTGGATCGAGGAGGCCGTGGAGCTCTTCCAGCCAGAATCAGTCGTGTTCTGTGACGGCTCCGAGGAGGAGTGGAACCAGCTGGCAGAGCAGCTGGTCGAGCACGGCACACTGATCAAGCTGGACGAAAAGGCACAGCCGAACTCCTTCCTGGCGCGCTCCAACCCGTCTGACGTTGCGCGCGTGGAATCCCGCACCTTCATCTGCTCCAAGACTGAGGAAGACGCCGGCCCCACCAACAACTGGATGGACCCGGAGCAGATGCGTGCCGAGATGCGCGAGCACTTCTCCGGCTCCATGAAGGGCCGCCGCATGTACATCGTGCCTTTCTGCATGGGCCCGATTACCGACCCGTCCCCGAAGCTGGGCATCGAAATCACCGACTCCCCGTACGTGGTTATGTCCATGCGCATCATGACCCGCATGGGTAAGGAAGCCCTGGACAAGATCGGCGAGAACGGCGAGTTCGTGAAGGGCCTGCACTCCGTGGGCGCTCCGCTGGAGCCGGGTCAGGAAGACTCCACCTGGCCGTGCAACGACACGAAGTACATCACCCACTTCCCGGAGGATCGCGAGATCTGGTCCTACGGCTCCGGCTACGGCGGCAACGCCATCCTGGCTAAGAAGTGCTACGCGCTGCGCATCGCCTCCGCCATGGGGCGCGACGAGGGCTGGATGGCAGAGCACATGCTGATCCTGAAGCTGATCAGCCCGGAGGACAAGGCCTACTACATCTGTGCTGCCTTCCCGTCCGCGTGCGGCAAGACCAACCTGGCCATGATCCAGCCGACCATCCCGGGCTGGCGGGCAGAGGTCGTCGGCGACGACATCGCATGGCTGCACTTCGGTGAGGATGGTCGCCTGTACGCCGTGAACCCGGAGAACGGCTTCTTCGGCGTGGCACCGGGCACCAACTACGCTTCCAACCCGATGGCCATGAAGTCCATGGAGCCGGGCAACACCCTGTACACCAACGTGGCCCTGACCGACGACAACAACGTCTGGTGGGAGTCCAAGGAAGGCGAGCCGCAGCACCTCATCGACTGGCTGGGCAACGAGTGGACCCCGGATTCCGGCAACAAGGCCGCACACCCGAACTCCCGCTACTGCGTGCCGATCGAGCAGTGCCCGGTTGCCGCACCGGAGTTCAACGACCCGAAGGGCGTGCCGGTTTCCGCCATCCTGTTCGGCGGTCGCCGTGCGGACACCGTGCCGCTGGTGACCCAGGCTCGCGACTGGAACCACGCCACCTTCATCGGCGCCACCCTGGCTTCCGGCCAGACCGCCGCTGCTGCGGAGGCTGCCGTTGGCTCCCTGCGCCACGACCCGATGGCCATGCTGCCGTTCATCGGCTACAACGCGGGTGACTACCTGCAGCACTGGATCAACATGGGCAACAAGGGCGGCGACAAGATGCCGGAGGTCTTCCTGGTGAACTGGTTCCGCCGTGGCGAGGACGGCCGCTTCCTGTGGCCGGGCTTCGGCGAGAACTCCCGCGTGCTGAAGTGGATCATCGACCGCATCGAGGGCCGCGTGGAGGCCGACGAGACTGTTGTTGGCTACACCGCTCGCTTCGAGGACATCGACACCGATGGCCTGAAGGAGACCGAGGAGGACATCCGCGAGGCTCTGGCTGTGAACCCGGCTGACTGGGAGCGTGACCTGGCCGACAACGAGGAATGGCTGAAGTTCCTGGGTCCGAAGGTTCCGTCCGAGGTCTGGGACGAGTTCAAGGGCCTGAAGGAGCGCGTGGAGGCTGCGAAGTAGCTGTTTAGGCGCTGCGCTGCGTAGCGCTGGCAGCCCACGTGTAGCGCTGGCAGCTCGCGTCCGCGAGCGTGCTGGCGCTAGGCGCTGAACTAGGCGCTGAACTAGGCGAGGCGCCGGGAGGGTTTTCCTCCCGGCGCTTTCTTTGTGCCCAGGCCTCTGGGGGCTGTGTTTGTTAAACCGTCCCAGCGCCGTTTCTGCGCGCCGCGCCGCCACTTCCTCCTTCGGCTAACTCCAGGGCTAGGGTTAAATGTCGGAAAAGTTGCAAAACGTAATTCTCGGCGCACACCTCTGGTTGAAGAAAACGCTCTGACCAGGCATTTTATGTAGATGAAAAATGTACCCAATAACGTTTTGCAACTTTTCCGACATTTAAGCCGAAGTCCCAGCCGACTGGGAGCACGACCAGGCCGACAGCGAGGAACGACTGGAGTTCCAAGGGGCGAAAAACTCGTCCACACGGTATTTGGCAACAATGTTGGTGTTGAAGATTTACGTCATGGTGGCGATGGCTTCGCTGCCGTTAGTGGTTATGTTTACCTGTACAGGTGCGGTGTAATCGTTGTAGATTCCTGCGCGAATAGTGGTGTGGTGCCAAAAGTAGCAAGGGGAAAGACTCAAAGATGGATAGCCGGGAGACTCTTATTTAGTTGAATAAGAAGGCTAAAATCGGTAAGAACCCGTCCTAACCGAAGAACTCCGTCTTGCTAATACTCATAAACGCGCCCTTACCAGTTTTTGCGTTCCAACACGTCATGCCGTTGTATTCCGAGTGGCAGACATGGTCGCCGAAGTAAATGGTCTTGCCGTAGGGCACATCCTCGATTTCTGAACCGCCATCATCGGGAGCGTAAGGCGGCACATCGTCCCTTGGCATGAGTTTCCAGTTCTTGAAATCCACCCACCAGTTTGCACCAACGGTTTTGCTGTATCCGTAGGGTTTCGTATCGCGGTAAGAGGGAATTCCACATCCTGCGAAAGAAGCGTCTACTGCACACTTGATATTTCCGCTTGGTGACTGAAATACCGCCCGGTCGTGCATGTAAGACTCCTTATAGCGCCTTACAACCGTTGCTTCGAGAGCATCCGAAGGAATCGGCCCACCGGCCTTCGCGTAAGCGCCTTCGGGGAGGTCCTTACTCGCGGAGGCTGAGGCGTCGCCATCAGGATTGGGTTTGTTGCCTTCCTTTCTGTCACCCTTCTTCACATAACCCGCAGGCAGATCGGAATTAGGCTTTTTCCCCTTCTTTTTCTTACTTTTATCCTTGCTATTGGAGCTATCGGATTTCGCGGAAGATTCGCCGGATCCGAAGTTAGAGCCAGACTGGTTCTTCTTCAGTCCGTTCGCGTCGTCGGTGACGTACCATTCCAACTCAACCTGCTCAGCTGGAGTGCCCGTGACCTGGCTCCATTCGCTTTTCTCGCCCTCGGTGAGCTGCTTGCCGTCGAAATTGTAATGAATCGTTGGCACTTCCGGGCGCCCGCTTGTGTAAGACCATTCGTAGATTCCGTCGCCCTCGCTGGAAGCCGCTACGTTAGCCCGAGCTGCAGTGGTTCCCGCGCCTGCCACCAGTTCTCTATCCACGGCAAAGGGCTTTCCATCCTGGCCAATTGCAATAAAAGTCACCGGTGAGAAATACTTGCAATCATTCTTGAGCAATAGCTCCGGAACTTCATCATTATTCGCCTCAATCAGTGCATAGGAATAAGTCCCAGTCGGGTGATAATCGTCGCGGTCGGAATAATCGCGTTCGTATTTTTCCGGATCTTTCAAAACATCCTTGTACGCATCGATCGCCTGCTGCGTCGGGTCGGCCTTTGCTTCCGCCTTCTCGCCGCTCTTCGCATCGCCCCTATTTGTACTGCTTGCCGCCGAGTTGTCCTGCGGTTCGTCGCTCGAACAGCTGGTCATTGCTAAAGCCGCTATGGTCATGACGCCCACAGCCCCAACTCGCCACCGACCCCGCTTCGCGTGGACGCCTCCGTGGCCATTGGTTTTCGAGGTGAGATGGGTGAGGGCGGAGCGCAAACGCATGGTGGTCCTTTGCTGGTAGTGAGAATTGCATTAAGTTTCTTAAATAGTACTCACACTTCCGCTATTTCCGCTGGGTTTGGCGCGGTCTGCTAGCGCTTGATATTTGCGCCATGCTGTCAGTAATTGCCGAGTTTCCTGGGGTGCTGTGTAGGTCGGAAAGGGGTGAAGAAAGGACCTAAAGT
Organism: Corynebacterium sp. ACRQJ; assembly: GCF_022346045.1. Lineage (NCBI taxonomy): Bacteria > Bacillati > Actinomycetota > Actinomycetes > Mycobacteriales > Corynebacteriaceae > Corynebacterium > Corynebacterium sp. ACRQJ. The sequence goes on from NZ_JAKRMT010000011.1 coordinate 75,307, forward strand.
AGCGATCGGAAGTCTTGCAGGCTTCCTCGGGAGGGGTGGGAGTGGCGGGTGGTTGCGTCCCTTAGTGTGGTGTAACGCTTGCTGATGGTGGGTCCCGGAAAGTAGTGGGCGGCCACCGCCAGTTAGCCTTTCGACTCAACTACCACATCTCACCGAAAGGCCTATGACGAT
>NZ_JAKRMT010000012.1:0-73365 GCF_022346045.1 Corynebacterium sp. ACRQJ
ACAACACCGAACGCATCCAACAACGACTAAAGGGCCTGACCCCGATGCAATATCGGAATCAGACCCTTGAACCCCTCACCGCCTAGAATTAAACCAGTCCAACTTTCGGGGGCTAGTTCAATACCGGCGAGGGGATTTTCTCATTGCTCAGCGAAGTTCTAGTCCAGGCCAAATAGCTCCCGCTGGAATTGCGTGGGGTTCTTCAGCCGCTCGGCGTCCGGCAACTTACCTGGCAGGGTGGTGCCCTCCGCAAACGGCGCACCCGGCAGGTGGTCGCGGCCATGGGGCTGCGCCAAGCCCGAGAGATCCGGTCCGGCCGGGACGATCTGCGTGGGATTTACCTCGCGGTGCACGATGTAATAGTGCTGCTTGATCTCCTTGAAATCGGTGGTATCGCCGAACCCAGGGATCTGGAACAACTCGCGCAGGTAGCCGTAGACGTTCGGCATCTCGCTGATCTTGTTCCGGTTCGTCTTGAAGTGCCCGTGGTAGACAGCATCGAAGCGGATCAGGGTGGCGTATGCCCGGATGTCGGTCTCCGTGATGTGCTCGCCCAAGATGAACCGCTGGTTTGCCAGGCGCTCCTCCAGCCAATCGAGGACCTCGAATACATCCTCATAGGCTTGCTCATAGGCATCTTGTGACGCCGAAAACCCAGCCCGGTACACGCCGTTATTGAACTTTCGGAAGATGAAGTCGTTGATCTCCTCCATCTCTTCCCGCTGCTCTGCCGGTGGAAGCAGGTTGGGAGCGCCAGCTCGCTGGTACTCGGTCCACTCTGTTTGGAAGTCGCGGACGATCGAATTGAAATCGTTGGTCACGACCTTGCCGCTTTCTTCCTCCACCAGCGCCGGCACGGTGATGCCCCGCGGGTAGTCCGGGAAGCGCTTAAAGTACGCATCCTGCAGGCGGGGGATCTGCAGTACGGGGTCGACGCCACCCGGATCCAGATCGAAAGTCCAGGAGCGCTTGTCGTGGGTAGGGCCCGCCAGCCCCAGGGAGATCACATCCTCCAGCCCCAGCAGGCGCCGCACGATGACCGCTCGGTGTGCCCACGGGCAGGCGCGTGCGGCGATGAGGCGGTAGCGGTTCGGCTGCACGGTCCAGTGCAGCGCGTCACCAGTGCTTCCACTGTTGCCATCCCCGCCGGCAGGCTGCGGTTCCTCGCCGGTCACGGAAGCAACGATGCGGTCGCCGATGTAATTGGTATCCCGCTTGAATTCGCCGTCCGTCGAGGCATTTTGGGCATCGCCGGCCCAGTCCTTCTGTGATTCTTTCTGAGCTTCCGTGGCCATGCCCTTCCTCCCTGTTGTTCGCCCTATCTAGCGTTAGGCTTCGCCGATCTCTGCGAGAACTTCCCGCATCAGCTCCGCCGCCTGGGTGGGTGTTTTACCCACTCGCACACCAGCTTCCTCCAGCGCGACCTTCTTTGCCTCGGCCGTGCCCGAGGAACCGCTGACGATGGCTCCGGCATGCCCCATGGTCTTGCCCTCCGGGGCAGTGAAACCTGCGACGTAGCCCACCACGGGCTTGGTGACATTCTTCGCGATGTACTCGGCGGCGCGTTCTTCAGCATCGCCACCAATTTCGCCGATCATGATGATCGCCTTGGTCTCCGGGTCATTTTGGAAGGCCTCGATCGCATCGATGTGGGTCGTGCCGATAATCGGATCGCCGCCGATGCCAATGCAGCTGGTGAATCCCACATCGGAGAGCTCGTGCATCACCTGGTACGTCAGCGTGCCGGACTTGGATACCAGACCGATCTTGCCAGCCTCACCGGCGGAATCAGAGGGGATAATGCCCGCATTGGACTGCCCGGGAGAAATGATGCCAGGGCAGTTCGGCCCGATGATGCGGGTCTTGGAGTTCTTCGCCAGGGCAAAGAAGCTCGCTGTGTCGTTGACCGGCACGCCTTCGGTAATGAGCACAACCAGCGGCATCTCTGCCTTGATTGCCTCTTCTGCCGCAGCCTTGGTGAACTTCGCCGGAACGAAGATCACCGAGACATTCGCGCCGGTCTCCTCCATTGCCTCAGCAACGGAGGCGAAAACGGGAACCTGCTTGCCGCCTTCGAAGGTGACCGTCTGTCCGCCCTTGGAGGGGTTCACTCCGCCGACAATGTTGGAGCCAGAGTCCAGCATGCGCTGGGAATGCTTCATGCCCTCCGAGCCAGTCATTCCCTGGACGATGATCTTGGAATCGCGATCTAGAAAAATAGCCATAATTTTCAGTCCTCTACCTGTTGGAATCCGTGATGCTTATTTGTTCTGATCAGCCTGGGAAGCCAGCTCCGCGGCCTTGCGCGCGGCGCCGTCCATCGTGTCTTCCCGCTGCAGATTCGGCAGGTTGGCATCGTCCAAGATCTTCCGGCCCTCTTCTGCATTGTTGCCGTCCAGTCGGACAACGAGGGGCTTCGGCTCGATTCCTTGGGTGTGCAGGATCTTGTAAGCCTGAATGATTCCGTTGGCAACCTCATCGCATGCGGTGATTCCGCCAAAAACGTTGACCAAGATCGACTGGACTTGCTCATCCGCCAGGATGACCTCCAAGCCATTGGCCATGATCTCGGCATCGGCACCGCCACCGATATCCAGGAAGTTGGCGGGCTTCGGCGAACCGGGGAATTCCTCGCCGGCGTAGGCGACCACATCCAGGGTGGACATCACCAGACCGGCACCGTTGCCGATCACACCGACCGAACCGTCCAGCTTCACGTAGTTCAAGCCCATCATCTGAGCCTTAAGCTCCAGCGGATCGGTGGTGTTGTGATCCACCAGCTCGGAATGCTCCGGGTGGCGGAAGTCTGCGTTGTCGTCCAAGGTCATCTTGCCGTCGATCGCCAGCAGCTCCCCGGAATTGGTCTTGACCAGCGGGTTGACCTCAACCAGCGTGGCATCTTCGCCAACGTAGGTCTCGTAGAGCTTCTGCAGAACGGGTACCAGCTTCTCCACATCGTCTGCGGGGAAGCCGGCATCTTCTGCAATTTCGCGGGCAATGGAGTCCGTCAGCCCCTCCAGCGGGGAGAAATTGCGGCGGACGAGCGCCTCCGGCCGCTCCTTGGCCAGCTTTTCGATGTCCATGCCACCCTCGCGCGACAACATGGCAAGGTACTGGCGCTGCGTGCGGTCCAGCATGATGGAGAAGTAGTACTCCTCGGCAATGTCCGCCCCCTCGGCAACCATGACCTTGCGCACGGTGTGCCCCTTAATATCCAGCCCCAGAATGTCCTTCGCCGCCGCGGCTGCTTCGGCCGGCGAGTGGGCCAGTTTTACACCCCCGGCCTTGCCGCGGCCGCCAACCTTCACCTGGGCCTTTACGATTACGGTGCCGCCTAGCTTCTCAGCAGCCCGTTCGGCTTCCGCAGATGATGTAGCAACGATGCCCTGCAGGACAGGTACGTCGTAGTTTTCGAAAAGATCTCGAGCTTGGTACTCGTATAGATCCACTTGAATTCTCCATACAGTCTGTAGGTGGGAAAGGTCAGAATATGCGACGAGCCCACTTATGACCTACCTCACTTTGGAGGCAACTTTGTGAGCTCTCAGAAACCATCGTAATGAAAAAATGCATACTCGACAGAAAGCGCTGCTAGCTATCGTCCAGGGCGCGCAGGTAGAAGCGGCGGATAAGAGCACGCCGCGGCAGGTCGAGGACTGGGCGCAGCACGGGGAAACGGGCTGGCTGAGACTTGGCGTCAATAAGAAAAAGAACCCTTCCATCCTGCAACCGCTCGAGGGTGAAGGTCTCCTCGCCCCGCTCGGCGTGGCCGGGGAGGGTGCCATAAGTAAAGCCGCAGCGGCCGGGCGTGGAGAAAGTATCGACAACCCTGCAGTGGAACGTCCACGGCCCGAAGCCCAGTGCGACCTCGGCGCCAGTCTCCACGACCTCGTGGGTGGGGTGCACGCGGAACAGGCCGCTGCGCTGCACACTCCAGCGGAAAAGCCTGGCCGCGGCGGCATCAAAGTCCGCATTGATGACCCGCGACATGTGTAGCTCGGGAAAGCCGTCGGTCGAGGTATAGGAGAGGGGAGTCATAGAAAGCCCCAGGCTACTGGATGTGCCCGGCGATCTGCGCGTGCTCCGGCACGTAGGGAACGAAACCCTGCACATAGGCACCCATGGCGATCAGGGCGTTGACTCTTTCCCAGATCGGCGGGTGGGTAGCGGAAAAGTTTCGTTTCTTCGTCATGGCGCGCTTGAAGACGGACCCCTTCTTGCCTGCGTCGGAGTTGTGGAAGCCCTGGATGATGTCCTGCTCCGGCGCGTACAAAGCCAGGGAGCCGGGTGTGCCGTACATGGAGTTCTGCACGGTTGAAGGGTTCGCCTGGTGGAACGCGCGGATAGTGATCAGGGCTTGCGCCAGTGCGGTGGGGTTACGGCACAGGGAGACACCATGGCTATCGGCCTGTTGCTCGCGGTGGCGAGACATGTAGGCCCGGGCGATATTTGCAAGCGCTGGGGCTGCGAGGATAACGCAGAAGGAGATCAGCAAGATCACGATGGCAGCTACGGCATTTCCGCCACCGTTCGAATTGGAGCTGGAGCGGCTCCGGTTGTTGTTGCTGAAACTGCCGTAGATAAACACCGACTGCAAGATGGAAATAACAGATGCGATGGCCACCAGCTGCGTCATCACGCGATTATCATCGGCGGTCAGGTGGCTCATCTCGTGGGCGATGACGGCCTGCATCTGCTCGCGGTTCAGCAGGTACCCAAGCTCTTCGGTAACGACGATGGTGCCGGTGTGGGGCTTGTTGCGCTTGCCTCCCAGGGCGTAGGCGTTGGGCACGCCGGTGCCGATGAGCACATAAACCTTCGGCGGGGAGGGCAGGCCTGCGGCGATCGACATCTCTTCCACGATGTTGTAGACCATGCCCTTTTCCACCTTGCGCTTCTCGCCGCCGATGGCGGAGATCACGGTCTTGGTGGAAAAGAAGTACGAATACAGCAGGATCAGCGCGGCAACTGGGATGGCGACCCCGGCGGAGATCAGGATGACCTTGCCCAGGGTGTTGTAGTCCAGGTCTCCGCCCTGGATGCCGACGTAGGCTGCGCAGGCGCAGGCCACGATGGAAAGCTGCAGCACCAGCACGTTCGCAATCCACGCGACGGCGACGCCTTTGCGTAGCTGCGAAAGCGATTCGTCAAAGGTTCTTGGCTGGTTGGACATTGTCCGTTATCCGTCCTTTCAGCACTTTCAGTGCTCACGAGTCCTGCCCGCTAGGTGCGACGCTTAAGAAGCGGAAGTGGCATTGAGGGGGCGGGGCAGGGCAAGAAAGCTAGAAAGAAACGTCCGGAGCCTGGCGCTTGGACTCTTCCACCTGGAAGAACCCGAAGGGCTGGAAGCCGTGCACGGAAGCGACGATGTTGGTCGGCACGGACTGGATTGCGGTGTTGTAGGCGTTCGTGGAGGAGTTGTAGTACTGGCGGGCGAAGCCCACCTTGTTCTCGGTGGAGGCGAGCTCCTCCTGCAGTTGCTGGAAGTTGCGGGAAGCCTGCAGCTCCGGGTACGCCTCGGCGGTAGCGCGCAGCGTGGCCATGGTGCGGCCGAATACAGCGTCGGCCTGGGAGGCATCCTGCACGCTGCCGGTCGCTTGGGCGCGTTCGGTGGCGGTGCGTAGCTCGGCGATGTCGTGGAACACCTTGGCTTCGTGGCTGGCGTAACCCTTGACGGTGGCCACCAGGTTGGGGATCAGGTCGCCGCGGCGCTGCAGCTGGGTATCGATTTGGGCGTAAGCCTCGTTAACCGTGTTCCGCTTCTTGACGAGGCTGTTGTACATGGCGAACCAGATGATGGCGAGGACTACGAGGATGGCGAGGATGACAACTGCGATGATCATGTAAGCAATACTTCCTTGGGAAACTCTTGAACGTACCTATCTAGAAAAGCTCAGCGCGTGGCGGTTAGGTAGCGAACCGCACAGGCTAACAGTATTGGAATGTATTATCGCCAACGTTTGTTCCCGGCGCAGGCGGGGAAGTCGAAAAATTTTTCTTGCTAAGGCTGGCTAGGGTGGGGGCATGCCTACAAACTCAAACCCGATGGTCGAACGTCAGCTTTCCCACCGCACGATCAGGGAGTTCACGGATCAGCCGGTGGACGACCAGACTCTGGAAACCATCTATGACGTAGCCATGCGCACGGCATCTTCCCGCGGGATGCAGCAGGCCAGCATCATTCGCGTGACGGATACGCAGCTGCGGGAACGCCTGGCGGAGATCGGTAACCAGGAGTACGTCCGCCGCGCGCCGGTGTACCTGTTGTTCCTGGCGGATACGGCGCGGAATGCGCAGATCTTGCGGGAAAACGGGGGCGACCCGCGGGCCGCCGGACGCACGAAGGCTTTCGTGGAGGCCTTCACCGACGCCTGCCTGATGGCGCAGAATGTGGTGAACGCCGCCGAGTCCTTTGGCCTGGGCGCCAATTATCTGGGCAATATTCACAACGACACTGCCGGGGTGATTGAGCTGCTTCAGTTGCCGCGCTACACCTTCCCGGTGGTGGGGCTTACCCTGGGCTGGCCGAACCAGGATCCGCAGCTGAAGCCCCGCATGCCGCGCGATTTCCGCGTGATGGAAAACGGCTACCAGACCAGCGAGAACCTGACCGCCGACCTGGCGGATTACGATGCAGAGATGCGGACCTACTATGACCTACGCAACGCCAACCAGCGCGTGGATAGCTTCACCAACCAGGTCTTGAAGAACTTCCCCTTCACCCGTGACAGCAACGATGACTCGCTGCAAGCCGCGCGCTGGCAAGGCTTTATTGTTTAGTGCTTTTTCTTCCTGTTTTCTTTTTTGACGCCCACAGCGTCACCCGCGCCTAACCTCAAATTAACCTGACGTTCAGAAACCTGGGTTAGTATCCGCAGGAGTTTATAAAACTATCGCAATAGTCGCCGGGCGGGCCTGGAAGCTTGGCGTCAAAAAGAATTGCAGGACGAGACTTCAAGGGTGAGAGAAAAAGTGACCAAGAACAAGAGCCTCAAGATCACGATGGCCACTGTGATGGCTACGACCATGTCCCTTTCCGCAGTGAATGTGGCGCCGGCGGTTGCAGTGCCGACCGTGCCGACGATCGCGGGTTCCGAGGGAGTACCGGGTTACCCGCACCCGGTGCAGCACCCGGGCGCCCCAACTCCGCAGCCTTTCGGCCCGGAGTACCTGGGCGGCTACATCTCTGACATCAGCTCCCACGGCTACGGCGTGTACCTGGACGTCGTCGACGGCTTCAACGATGTGCGCGCCAACCACCCGGCAATCATGCAGCAGAACCTGGACAAGGTTGTGAAGATCAACAACGCTGCGCAGAGCAACCCGTCTGCCATCCAGCGTGCGCAGAAGGACGCCCGCGCGGACAAGGCGGGCGTGATGGATGCGTTCTCCGACTCGCTGGGTGCCGAGCTCGGCCGCCACTTCCGCGACGCGCTGCGTGAGAACCGCCTGCCGAAGACCCAGTACCTGTTGGGCAACGGCTACCTGGCACGCGCAGGCGGAGTTGCATCCTCCACCTTCGTGGAGAAGATGGTTTTCGGTTACGACCGCCCGTTTGTGGTCGCTCCGGAGCGCATCAAGAAGTACGAGGACGGCCAGAACAAGTACTACGGCACCTCCAAGTCCTACCCGTCCGGCCACACCAACCAGGCCGTGTGGTCCACCACTCTGCTGGCTCTGACCCTGCCGGAGCTGGCCCCGCAGATCCTGGCTCGCGGTTCCGAGGCTGGCAACAACCGCGTTGTCATGGGCGTGCACTACCCGCTGGACGTCATGGGTGGCCGCATGTCCGGCACCGCCGCTGCCGCTGACCGCTGGAACGATCCGAAGATGCGCGACGCAATCCAGCAGGCGGGCAAGGAGCTGCGCGCGGAGCTGGAGTGGCGCGCGGGTCGCCCGATCGCGGAGGTCATCAAGAAGGACAAGCCATACCGCTCCACCGATCAGGCTGTGCGCGAGTACACCGACCGCATGACCTACGGCTTCCCGAAGATCTACCGCAAGGATGCGCCGATGATCGTGCCGCAGGCCGCACCGGATCTGCTGCTGCCGAAGTTCCCGAAGCTGAGCTACAACCAGCGCGCCTCCATCCTGCGCCAGACCGCCATCCCGTCCGGTTCCCCGCTGGACGATCAGGGCCCGCGCGGCTCCTGGCAGCGCCTGAACATGGCTGCCGCATTTGCCGCAAAGGTCAAGGTCAACGGCGACGGCAGCGTCACCGTCCTGCGCTAGTTGGCAGATAGCTGGCGGCTAATCGTCAGCTAGTCGGTGCCGCGCAGCGCGAGGCGGGGGAGCAGGGGTAACCTTGTCCAAATTGTTACCACTGTGACGCATGTGAATCCCCGCTTCTGCGCTAGGGTTAGGTTCATGTCAGCCGCATCTGTATCCACTCAAAACCCAGCTGGGCGCTCCTTCCGCAGCGCCATTCGTCGCCGCCTCGGAGCCCTTGTGGCGGGCGTGGCGCTGGCCGCCTCCGCCGTTTTCGGCTCGGCCTTCACCGCGCCAGAGGCCACCGCCGCGCCCGCGGGTTCCGCAGATGCATTCCTACAGGCCACCGGCCAGCCCGAACCGCACCGCGTTCCGGGCCACTACTTCACTTCTCCGGGCATTCCGCAGGCTCAGCGTGCCGCGGCGCCCAGTGTTCTGGCCGGGCCTTCCATGCCGATCTACGTTGGCAACAACATCTGCACTCTGGGTGTGGTTGGCTACGACAAGGCCGGAAACAAGGTGGGCATCACCGCAGGCCACTGTGGTGGCCCCGGCACCCCGGTTATTTCTATGGACGCCGAGGGGGCTGGCCAGATCGGCACCGTCGTCCGCAACGGCTACCCGGATTACGCCGTGATTAAGTTCAACAACAAGGTGCGCCTGACCCGCGGCTACAACAACGTTCACCTGAACGCCCTTGGCGGCCCCACCCCGGCCAGCCTGCAGCAGATGTGCAAGACCGGTGTGGCTACCGGAGTTTCCTGCGGCCCCATGCTGGCCATCTCCGGGCCGTTCCTGGTTTCCCACCTGTGTGGCTCTATGGGGGATTCGGGCGGCCCGATCTACGTCGGCAACCGTCTGGTCGGCATCGTCAACGGAGGCGTGGCCAACCTGCCTTCCTGCACCACCCCGCTGCAGGGGCCGCTGCACGCGCCGACGGCCGGTGCGGCGTGGAACGTGATCGCCGCGGACCTCAACGCGGCCGGCGGTGTGGGAGCCGGATTCCGCCTGGCCTAGTCCAGTTCCGGCGGGCCCCAGCTGACCCTTAGCCCAAGCGCCCTCTGCCTAGCTGCAGCAGGGCCTTTGCTATTTCTACGCCCTCTGGGCCGAACTCCGCGCGGAACTGGTTAATGATGGCGACCTCGCGGGTATAGACCAGCTTCGTGCCACCGGAACCCAGGCGCGTCTTACCGATTGCTTTCGATACCTCGCTGCGACGGTGGATCGCGTCGATGATGACGCGGTCGAGGCGGTTGATCTCCTCGCGGTAGGATTGAATTTCTGAATCCGACAAGGGATCGTCCGTGCCCGAGGGCATGCGGACGGTGAACTCGTTGGGCTTCGACGAAGCCGCAGAATCGTTGTCGCTCATGCGTTGTATTCTACCGCTAGTCCGGAAGCCGAGATCCGCAAGAGCCCCCCGGAGAGAGGCGCCAGCGGGTTTCGGGAGATTTTTGAGGGAGCACAAAGGGAAACATGAACAACCAGCACGATCCGTTCGCCGACCTGCCGCTGCCTGAAGAACCGACGCTCTTCGACGATGAGGTTCCGCCACCGGAGGACGAGCTGCCGCCGGAGGGGTACGAAAGCGTGCTGGCGAACATGCACTCTGATAGTCCGCAGCCTGTCCCGCAGCCAACACAGCCGCACCACACACCGGCGCAACCGCGCAGGGATGCTGGGGCGGTCGCGGGGGAGAAGGGGCGTCACAAAGAAAAGCTCCTCGAAGGGCTCAACCCGCAGCAGCGGCAGGCCGTCGAGCACATGGGCAGCCCGCTGCTGATCGTGGCGGGCGCGGGCTCCGGCAAGACGAGTGTGCTGACGCGCCGTATCGCGTACCTACTGGCAAACGGGGTGGCGCCGTGGCAGATTCTGGCGATCACCTTCACTAATAAGGCGGCGGCGGAGATGCGCGAGCGCGTTGTGGACATGGTCGGGCCGCAGGCGGAGCGCATGTGGGTCTCCACGTTCCACTCCTTTTGTGTGCGCGTGCTGCGCGCCAATGCGCACCTCGCGCCGGGGCTGAACACGAACTTCAGCATCTACGACTCGGATGATTCCAAGCGCCTGATGACGATGATCATCAAGGATGCCTCGCTGGATCTGAAGGAGTTCTCGCCCCGTGGGGTGCTGAATGTGATCTCCAATTGGAAGAACGAGCTGGTCGGTCCGGCCGGGGCGCTAGAGGAAGCGCAGCGCGACTCCAACCCCCACACCGCCCAGATCGCCACGCTGTACAAGACGTATCAGAACCGCCTGCGGGCGGCGAACGCGGTGGACTTCGACGATCTGATCGGTGAGGTTGTGGCGATCCTGAACAACAACCCGGACGTGCGCGAGCACTACCGGCGCCGCTTCCGCCACATCATGGTCGACGAGTACCAGGACACCAACCACGCGCAATACGAGCTGGTGGCAGCGCTCGCGGGTAAGGGGAAGGCCGAGTGCGAGTTGTGCGTGGTGGGCGATGCCGACCAGTCGATCTACGCCTTCCGCGGCGCGACGATCCGCAACATCGAGGAGTTCGAGCGCGACTACCCGGATGCGCACACCATCCTGCTTGAGCAGAATTACCGCTCCACCCAGAAGATCCTTTCCGCTGCGAACGCGGTGATCGACCGGAACCAGGGCCGCCGCCCGAAGAAGCTGTGGACGGATTTGGGTGATGGCGAGCTGATCGGCGGCTACGTTGCGGACAACGAGCACGACGAGGCGAACTTCATCGTCGAGCAGATCGACGACCTGGTGGATAACGAGGGCTACTCCTACGGCGACATCTCGATCATGTACCGCACCAATAACGCCTCTCGTGCGATCGAGGACGTGCTGGTGCGCTCCGGCATGCCGTACAAGGTCGTCGGTGGTACGCGCTTCTACGAGCGCCGCGAGATCCGCGACATCGTGGCTTATCTCAAGGTATTGGATAACGCGGACGACACGGTGGCGCTGCGGCGCATCATCAACACCCCGCGGCGCGGTATCGGGGATAAGGCCATTGCACAGGTCACTGTTCACGCGGAAGGCCAGGGAATCGGTTTTTCGGCTGCTCTTGGTGACGCCGCCGCGGGGAAGGTGGCTGGCCTTTCCGCACGCGGCCGCAATTCCATTGGCAAGTTCCTGGAGATGATGGACGCGCTGCGGGCGGAGACAGAGTCTATGGTGATGACGGCCTCAGACGGGTCCGGCCTGGGACTGCCCGACCTGGGGCGGGTGATCTCCGCGGTGCTGGATGTGACCGGCTACAAGGAGCTGCTGGAGAAGTCCAACGACCCGCAGGACGGTGCGCGCCTGGACAACTTGAACGAGCTGGTGAGCGTGGGGCATGAGTTCTCGCAGGAGTCGGCGAACCTGAAGGCGTACGAGGAGATGCCGGGGGGCAGCGGTGGGAGCGACGGTGCCGACGACAGCGCCGAGAACAGTGCCGACCCTGCCGACGCCATGCTCGCCGAAGGTGAGGCGCCGCTGGGCAGCTTGCAGGCTTTCCTGGAGCGCGTGAGCTTGGTGGCGGACGCGGACCAGATTCCCGCGGACGAGCAGGACATGGTGACTCTCATGACGTTGCACACCGCCAAGGGGCTGGAGTTCCCCGTGGTGTTCCTGACCGGCTGGGAGGACGGACAGTTCCCGCACATGCGCGCCCTGGGCGACCCGATGGAGCTGGCCGAGGAGCGCCGCTTGGCCTATGTGGGCATTACCCGCGCGAAGCAGCGGCTGTTCCTTACCCGCGCGATTACGCGCAGCGGTTGGGGCGCGCCAGTGAACAACCCGCCGTCGCGCTTCTTGTCCGAGGTGCCGGAGGATTTGATGGAGTGGATCCGCGAGGAGCCCGCCCGCTTCGGCAGTGGTGTGGATTCCGCCTGGGGTGGCGGTGGCTATGCCGATGGCACCAGCTTCGGCGGCTCAGGCGGCTGGGGTGCGGGATCCAGCGGCTGGGGCGGCCAGTCCTACCGGAAGCCGGCGAAGAAGTCGAAGCCTGTCTTCGGGGCCGGAGCGAAGAAGAACCAGGATCTGGACTTGGCGGTGGGGGACAAGGTCAACCACGACAAGTACGGCCTGGGCACGGTGAAGAGCGTGGACGGTAGCGGATCGCACACGACCTGCATGATCGACTTCGGCAGCCAGGGCACGGTGCGTCTGATGCTGTTCGGCGGCGTGCCGATGGAGAAGCTCTAGACCCCTGGGGGCTGTGGCGGCACGCCCGAGCAGGCGTGTTGCTGGAGTGACGAATGTGGCTAATGTTGCGCAGAAAATATTTTCTTAATGTAACGTAACAGCATCCTCTTTCGATGGGTTAGGCGTAACTAGAAGGGTATTAATGCAGAACAATCAACAAGTGACTTCCAAATTGCAAGACCTTAAGCACCTGGGCGAGGCCGCCTGGGCGGAGACCCACGCTATTGCCACTGGCCTGGGAACTGCGCTGAAATCGGGCGTAGTCGTCAGGGGTGGCGGGGTTAAGGGGAAAGCCAAGCTGGTCGAGAGCATCGCCCGCTACGGCTTCACCGCTGGACGTCAAGCGTGGTACGCCGCAGAAGTGGCGCCGAACCGTACGGCCATCATCGATGACATCGGCGAGCGTACGTATGCGGAGGTTCGTAGCGATTCGCTGGCCTTCGCCCGCGCACTGCAGCGTATGGGTCTGGGACCGGGAAAGAATATTGCGGTCATGGCCCGCAATTCCCGCGTGGTCGTCTACGCGCTGGTCGCCAAGGGATTCATCGGGGCGGACATTAGCCTGCTCAACCCGGCTTCCAGTCCAGTCCAGCTGCAGAAGAGTATGGATGAGCTGGATGTTCACACCATCATCATTGATGAGGAGTTCGCGGACAGGCTGCCCGCGGACTATTCGCGCGCCAAGGTGATCATCGGTTATGCGGAGGATCTGGAGAACCCGCAGGCTCCGAACCCGGAATGGAAAACCTTCCAGCAGGTCATTGACCGCGCCCCCTCCGAGGCGGAGGAGAAACTGCCCACGATCCCGAAGCGTGGCTTCATCACCATCTTGAGCTCCGGCACCTCTGGCACCCCGAAGGCCGTAGTGCACCGAGAGCCGCCGATCCCGACTCCGCTGGCGGATCTTGTCACCTGGATCCCGTGGCGGGCGGAGATGATGATTCAGCAGACCGCCTCCATGTTCCACTCGTGGGGCTGGGCGAACCTGAACCTGATTTTTGCCCACCGTGCGACAGTGGTATTCCGCCGTGACTTCGACCCTGTTCAGGCAATGGAAGATGTAGAGCGCTACAAGGTCAACGGCATCATCACCTCGCCCATCTTCATTAAGGAACAGCTCAAGGTCGCGCAGAACGGCGACTACGACGCTTCGTCGATTGAGTTCATCGTGTCCTCTGGTAACGCCATGCACGAAGATCTGCTCCGCGGCCTGCACAAGCAGTTCGGGCCCGTGGTCTGCAACTTCTACGGCTCCACCGAAAACAGTGTGGTCGCCATTGCGAAGCGAGAGGAACTGGTCGAGAACCCGGCTCTCGCCGGACGGCCGGTTCGCGGCGTGCGCGTCAAGATTCTGGACGACGACGGCAACGTGCTGCCGCCGAACACCCCGGGCCGCATTTATGCCCGGGGCACCATGACCATGCGCCGCTACGCGCACACGCGCGATCAGATGAAGATCAAGCACGGCCTGCTGGAGATCGGCGACCGTGGGTACCTCGACGAGGAAGGTCGCCTGTTTGTGCTCGGCCGGGCGGACGACATGATCATCGTCGGTGGAGAGAACGTGTATCCGCGCAGTGTGGAAGAGGTGCTGGCGCCAATGCCTGGCATTCGAGACCTCTACGCGAAGGGCGTAGACGACGAAGAGAGCTTCAAGCGCATGGCGGTCTGGATCGTGCGTGAAGACAACCCGGAGGGCGAGGCGCTGACCAAGGAGTCTGTTCAGGAATGGGTCAGGGACAACCTGGCGGAACACTCCGTTCCACGCGAAGTCACGTTCCTGGATGAGCTTCCGCGCAACCCAACTGGTAAGGTCATGCCGGCAAAGCTTCCGAACAGCTAACATTTTCGATTCTAGATCGATAGCCTTAGTACGGCATAAAAACACATACGGGAGAAACTGATGAAGAAAATTGCACGCATTCTGACTGCGGCTGTCGCCGTAGCGGGATCTGTCATGGGTCTGGCGCCTGCTGCCCAGGCTGCCCCGGGAAACACCGTGCTGCTCGGTGATTCCTACTTTGCTAACACGACGCTCAACCAGATTATTGACGCCAAGCGCGGTGGCGCGCGTGGTTGCATCAAGGGCAAGTTCCGCGTGGCCACTGAGCTGCAGCGCCTGACGGGCGCGCACGTGGATGACTACTCCTGCAACGGCAAGGAGCTGTACCTGGGCCGCGAGCCGCTGGAGGCTCGCCTTGATCAGGCTATCCGCGACGGCAAGCTGAACCGCTACACGCGCAACGTGCCGATCATGGTTGGTGCAAACGACACCTACCGCACCCTGGATCCGATCAACAATCACGCAGCGGCTCGTTCCTACGACCGCCTCGCTAAGAAGATCAAGCGTGCTGCTCCGAACGCTCGCATCCAGTTCGTAAGCTACCCGCACCTCACGAACGATCGTGCAGGCCTGTGCCTGATCCGTCTGAACGGTCTGCCGCCGATTCAGGCTCCGTTCCCGATCGTGAAGGAAGCCGAGCGTCAGCTGTGGCGCCAGGCTAACGATGCCGCCAAGCGCAACGGTGGCGTTTTCGTTGACCTGCACCGCTCCACCCGCGGGCACGATACCTGCCAGCCGGGCGGTAAGGCTTGGGTTGCCGGAGTCATCGATACCCAGACTCCGCACTACAACCTGACTCTGCACATGTCCCACGACGGTGTGACCAATGCGGCTAAGCAGATCGGCGCTGCTCTGAAGTAAAACTTCGGAAAGCCTCGGCTTCCGGGGTGGGGGATCCCCACCTCGAAAGCCAAAGTCGCAGGAGGCAGGCGAAAAACCTCCCGACCGCCTTTACAGAGGCAGTCGGGAGGTTTCCTTTGTGGTTCTAGCTAAGCCTTAAAGCTGGATGCCTCGCTCGGCGAGCCAAGGCTTCGGGTCGATAGCCTCGCCACCGTTCGGGCGAACCTCGAAGTGCAGGTGGGAGCCAGTGGAGAAGCCCAGGGAGCCCATTCCAGCGATCTTCTGGCCGCTGGTTACACGGTCGCCAACCTTAACGTCCAGGGTGGCCATGTGGCCGTAGACGGTGACGGTGCCGTCGTCGTGCTTGATGCGGATCCAGTTGCCGAAGCCGGAAGCAGGGCCGGAGTCGATGACGGTGCCGTCGTGGACTGCACGGATGGCGGTGCCCACGGCGTTGGCTATGTCGACGCCGTAGTGGAAGGTGCCCCAACGCGGGCCGAAGCCGGAGGTGAAGGTGCCCTCGGCGGGCTTGACGAACTCGGGCATACGGGCAGCCAGGTCAGCCTCGGTGCGCTCCTTGGCGAAGCGCAGGGCGGAGTCGAGCTGCTGAGACAGATCGGAAACCGGCTTAGCCTGCGGAACCTCGAGGATCTGCGGAGCCTCGTTGGCGGTCGCCTGAGCGTCCGCCGGAGCTGCAGAGCCCTGAGCACCCTCGCCCTGGGCGAGGATGGTGGTGTTCTCGGAAGCCAGGGCGATGTCGTCCTTGGAGTTCTGGGATGCACCGGCGGTAGCGCCGGCAGCGCCAGCAGTAGTCACAGCGGTGGTGGCGACGGCCACGAGCGCGAAGCGGCGCTTCGCGGTGTGCTCCTGCTTGCGGTGGATGCCGGTACGGCTCGCTTCAGTAGTGTTTCGCACTGTCCTAGTAACCCTTTGACCTAATCGATGTTTCTTAACAACTGTCACATGTGATTTCGCACTATCGCTGTCGCTCCTCCTCGAGCCTCACGGTTGGGGCTTGAGTCTGTTGCGAAAGCAATTTGTAACCACTTTGTTATCAACGGAACGTAACACTATCGGTTTGGCAACATTGCGGCAACTAAATCGGTCAAAAATAACGCTTTGGTTACATTGCGGGGGTAGTGGAGTCAGTCTTATCTGGCTATAAGGATGCATTCCCCCTGTTCCAGGCGATTTTTTACTGGTTATATGGCGATCAAACCCCGCTAGTGATCTTGGTTACGTTACCCTCAAACCCTCAAGTATTACCTTAAGTGCGTCGGCGCTAAAGGGGGTAGAGAGGGTACGGCGTGGGTGTAACGGGGGTGCAGTCCGGACGCAGGGTGAATGCTAAACGGGCGTAGAAGGGGGGGCCTAGAAGGTGGGTCAGTCCGCCAGGTAGCTGCCACTGTTAGGCACAATAGGACGGGTGAGTAAAGATTCTGCTGCCCAACGACCCGGATCCCGACGATCTGCGTCTTCCCGACGCCCCGGCTCCAGCCGCACCAGGCGGACGTCGGCTGCCAGCAGTGCAGACAGAATTAAAGGCACTGGCAATAAAGGTACCGGCGCCCACATCTCCGAAGGCTCGGGGCACGAACGCTTTGTAGCGGCGAAGCCGACCGGCGCCACGAACGCTAAGGCCACTCCGAAGGCCAAGTCCAAGGCCGCCGCAGATGCGTCGGCTGGCGGTGTGAAGGCTGCGGTCGCGGACTGGTGGTCGAAGTGGAAGCCCCACGTCAAACGCTTCGGCCCCCAGCTAATGATTAATCACGCTGTAACTCTGGGCGTCATCGTCATCATCGCCGTACTCATCGGCATCGGCGCAGGGTTTAATAAGGTGCCCGCCAGCATCGCCTCGATGTGGATGGTGTTCAACCTGGCTCCCATCGAGATGGCGGGGGCGAAGCTGGGCTTCGTGCCGCTGCTGCCCGCGCTGGTGTTGGTGTGGGGGCATGCGAAGCGTGCGACCACGGTGCTGGGCAATTCGATAAGCGTGCGCGGCCTGCGGGTATTCACCACATTAAGCCTGCTGATTCCCATGCTGCTGACGTGCATTGCGTGGGTGATGCTGTGGGATGCCTCCAGGGTCTACGACATCACCCCGCCGAACCTGCTGGTGGCGCTGATCTCCACGGCGCTGGTGAACGGCGCTGCGATTGTTATCGGCATGCGGGCCCGCGTGTGGCGAGCACTGTTGCTGCGCCGTGGTTGGTCCACGTGGCCGGTGGAGTCGATGCTGCTAGCCGGACGCTTCCTCAAGTGGATGGCCGCAGCCGGTGCCCTCGCCGCTGCCGTATATCTATTGACGAACATGGAGGCAGTCGGCAAGGCCTACGAAATCACCTCCTCCACTATGGGTGTTCTGGGGCTGACCTTCGTCGCGTTGCTGTATGTGCCAAATGTGGTGGTCGCGGCGATGGCGGTGCTGCTGGGCGGCGAGTTCCACGTCGGTAACGGCGCGGTCAGCCTCTTTACCGCCAACAACGTGAACCTGCCGCCGTTGCCGGTCTTGGCGGCGGTCCCCAACGATCAGATTCCTTTCGGCGCTGTGCTGCTGGCCGTCCCCGCTTGTGTGGCGGTCGCGTGCGTTTACACGTTCCTGCGTGGCCGCACTTATGTGGAGGCGCCGCTGCTGCAGGGCGTGGGGGCTGGTGCCTGCGCCGGGCTGATCGGCTTCTGCACCTCCTGGCTGGCTGGTGGTGAGCTGGGCGTGTACGGGCGCGCGGGTGCGGTCGAGTGGCTGTTTGCTGTAGAGCTCGCTGCCTGGCTGTTGGTGCCCGCCGCCGTCATGATGTTCTTCACGGCCCGCCGTGGCGAGTCTGTGACTGAGGACATCCCGGAGGCCGAGGTTGTGGAGCCTGGCGCATCCCAGCAGGCTCAGACTGAGACTGAGCATGATGCCGAGGCAGGCGCTGACGATGCTGACGATGTAGCGGACGGTGCGGAAAGCACGGATACTGACTCTTCTGAAGATGACGCCCCTACGGAGGAACCGGAGGACGGGGAAGATGGGGGCGTCACTAAGAAAGAACGAGAAGATCTAGCAGACACAGCAGACACAGAAGACAAAGAAGACACAGAAACAGAGGAAGAAACAGACGATGAGGATAGTGATTCTGGCGAGCGGGACGGGGACTCTGCTCCAGAGCGTGATTGATAACGTCGACCGCTCGCGGGTGGAGATCCTCGCCGTGGGTAGCGACCGACCATGCGAGGCGCTGGAGCGCGCTGAGCGCGCGGGCATCGAGAACTTCCTGGTCGAATACGTGCCAAAGCAGACCGATCGGGAGAAGTGGAACGAAGAGCTGGCGGACAAGCTCGCCAGCTACGAGCCCGACCTGGTGGTGAGCGCCGGCTTCATGCGCATCATCGGCCCGAAGGTGGTCGAGCGTTTTGAGGGGAAGATCATCAACACCCACCCGGCGCTGCTGCCCGCATTCCCCGGGGCGCACGCCGTCGAAGACGCACTAAATTACGGTGTTCGCGTAACCGGGTCTACAGTTCATGTTGTAGATAGTGGCGTGGACACGGGGCCGATCATCGCCCAAAAGGCGGTGGAGGTCGCGCGGGACGACACGGTCGACAGCTTGCATGAGAGAATCAAGAAGGTGGAGCGCACACTCTTGGTAGAGGTGCTGCACGATTTTCAAGAACAGGGAACCTTCTAGGAACGAAAGGCCAGGATCCAAAACCATGAGTGATGGCACCACAGCAACCAACGGCGCAGACAAGAAGGAAATCCGTCGTGCGCTGATCAGCGTGTACGACAAGACCGGCCTGGAGGAGCTAGCCAAGGGGCTGCACTCCGCGGGCGTGGACATCGTCTCCACCGGCTCCACCGCCAAGAAGATCGCGGACGCCGGAGTGCCCGTGACCGAGGTGGAAGCGCTGACCGGATTCCCGGAGGTGCTGGAAGGCCGCGTGAAGACGCTGCACCCGCGCGTGCACGCGGGCATCCTGGCCGACACCCGCAAGGAAGACCACCTGAAGCAGCTGGAGGACCTGGATGTTGAGGCCTTCCAGCTGGTTGTTGTGAACCTGTACCCGTTCACCGAGACGGTGGCTTCCGGCGCTGATTTCGATGCCTGCGTGGAGCAGATCGACATCGGTGGCCCGTCCATGGTGCGCGCCGCCGCAAAGAACCACCCGTCCGTGGCCGTTGTGGTGGATCCCAACCGCTACGAGGACGTCGTGGCCGCCGCCAATGCCGGGGGCTTCACCCGCGCCGAGCGCACCGACCTGGCTGTGGATGCGTTCCGTCACACCGCCGCTTACGACGTGGCCGTGGCAACCTGGATGGGCGAGCAGACCGCCGCGCAAGCCGGGGCAGACGCGGAGTCGGATGCAGGCGTGCAGTTCCCCGAGTGGATTGGCGCCTCCTATGAGCGGGCCAACGTGCTGCGCTACGGCGAGAACCCGCACCAGGCTGCGGCGCTGTACTCCGACGGCACCGGCCTGGCCGGCGCCAAGCAGTTCCACGGCAAGGAGATGAGCTACAACAACTACACCGACGCGGATGCTGCTTGGCGCGCCGCGTGGGATCACAAGCGCCCGACCGTGGCCATCATCAAGCACGCCAACCCGTGCGGCATTGCGGTCTCCGACGAGTCCATCGCCGATGCTCACAAGAAGGCACACGCCTGCGACCCGATGTCCGCATTCGGCGGCGTGATCGCAGTGAACCGTGAGGTCAGCGTGGAAATGGCCAACCAGGTAGCCGAGGTATTCACCGAGGTCATCATCGCGCCGGGCTACGAGGAGGGCGCAGTAGAGGTCCTGTCCCAGAAGAAGAACATCCGCATCCTGCAGGCGGATGCTCCGAGTGAGGAGCCGGAGCTGCAGGGCCGCGAGATCTCCGGCGGCCTGCTGGTGCAGCAGGTGGACGCCATCGACGCCAAGGGCGACGACCCGAGCAACTGGACCCTGGCCGCTGGCGAGGCTGCCGACGAGGCCACCCTGCGTGAGCTGGAGTTCGCATGGCGCACCGTGCGCGCGGTGAAGTCGAACGCCATCTTGCTGGCCAAGGATGACGCCACCGTAGGCGTGGGCATGGGCCAGGTAAACCGCGTGGACGCTGCCAAGCTGGCCGTGGAGCGTGCAAACTCCCTGGCAGGCGACGAGAAGCGCGCCGAGGGTGCAGTTGCGGCCTCGGATGCCTTCTTCCCCTTCGCCGACGGCTTTGAGGTGCTGGCTAATGCTGGCGTCCGCGCAGTTGTGCAGCCGGGCGGCTCGGTCCGCGACGCGGAGGTCATCGAGGCGGCGGAGAAGGCGGGCGTCACCATGTACCTCACCGGTGAGCGCCACTTCGCGCACTAGAGTGCGCACTCGGGGTGAGCGGGCTTAATGGTTCGCTACCCGCGAGGCCGGGAGAGCGCCTAAAGTTGGATTAGTTTAAATACTGACAAGACGTTTCAACGCAGGAGTTCCCCGGTTATGTCTAACGAGCACCCCACTGATCCCGGCGTCGGAAAGAACAACCCAGACCAGCCGGAACCGCCGCAGTACCGCCACAACGAGCAGGGTGCGGGGAGGAATCAGTGGCAGGTGCCGTCGAAACAGAGCGGCGGCTCGGGTGCACAGGGGACGCAGGGGGATCAGAGCCAACAGC
The DNA here is from genome assembly GCF_022346045.1 of Corynebacterium sp. ACRQJ. Classification (NCBI taxonomy): domain Bacteria; kingdom Bacillati; phylum Actinomycetota; class Actinomycetes; order Mycobacteriales; family Corynebacteriaceae; genus Corynebacterium; species Corynebacterium sp. ACRQJ. The sequence goes on from NZ_JAKRMT010000012.1 coordinate 20,673, forward strand.
GCTGGCAGCAGTGGGAGGCTTCGCAGCCGCCCCAGAACCAGCAGCAGAACTGGCAGGGGCAGCAGTACCAGCAGCCCCCGCAACCCCAGTACCAGCCCGACCAGCAAGCCCAGCAGTACGCCTACGCGCAGGAGCCGGAGAAGGAAAGCAAGTTCCTGCCGATCCTAGGCGTCGTGCTGGCTGTGCTTCTTGCCCTTGCCCTGGTCGCGGGCGCGGCATATTACATGGGCTGGATTGGCGACAAGGACGGCACGGAAGGCAGCGACGGCAAGGCTGCGAGCAGCTCCTCCCAGTCGCAGGGCGAAGAAGGCGAAGGCGCTGACGACGAGGATGCGGCCGCGGAAAACGAAGACGCCGCAACCGACGACGAGGAAGAAGCCACGGACGACGAGGAGGAGTCCCGCCCGGCTCATCCGAAACTGCCCTCCGGCGCGGCGCCGGCCAACAGCGCAGCTGAGGAAGGCAAGCCTGCGGGCGACTTCAACAACGTTTACACCGGCAGCGACCTTACTTCTAAGCCTTTCGCAGTGGCCGTACGCGATGCTTTTGTGACCCACTACCTGGATACCGACAGGACAAACGGCACGGTTTCCGCGTATTCGTCCGTCACGGGGCAGACCTACTCCATGAAGTGCAGGGATAACGGCGAGTACGTGACCTGCACCGGAGGCAACAATGCCATCGTTTACATCTCCTAGCCCCAGCCCGCTTCGCCGCGGTCTGGTCGCCGCCGTGCTCTGCGCTGCGAGCGCTGCCGTTGCGGGTTGCACGATTGGGGATGTAGAAAGGGATGACGCCACCGTCTCCGATCCGTCCACTCCAGCCAAACAGGACGGGAAGCCGAAGTCACGTGGTCCGCAGCCGACCACTGGGGCGTCCACACCGGAAAAACCGCAGGAAGAGCAGCACGGAGAGCTCGGCTACGACGGTACTGCAACCATTGCGGTGGCCGGGCTGGGTGGCGCGGGGGAAACGACCGTAGCTCCGTGGTCGACCGCGAAGGTGCCGATCGCGATCGCCGTGCTGCGGAAGGATCCGAGCCTGCAGGGCGCGATGACACAGGCGATCCAGAACTCCGACAATGCGGCGGCGGAAACGCTATGGGGCTCGCTGGGATCCCCGGAGCAGGCTGCGGAAGCGACTAGCGCGGTGATCCGCGAGGGCGGCAGTAGTGCGCGGGTGGAGTCCCAGGTGGTGCGCCCGGGGTTTAGTTCCTTCGGGCAGAGCGATTGGTCGCTGAGCGCGCAGGCCGATTTCGCCTCTCACCTGCGGTGTATTCGGGGTTCGGAGCCGGTGGTTTCCGCCATGGGCAACATCGGCAACGGCGGGGGCTATGGGTTGGGGACGATCCCGGGAGCGATCTTCAAGGGTGGCTGGGGGCCGAACGCCGCGGGCGCGTATGGGCTGCGGCAGTTTGGGCTGATCCCGAAGTCTGATGGCGCGGGCTCGGGCTATGTGGCCGTTGCCATCGCCGTGGAAAGCCCGGATGGCAGTTACGAGGCCGGGCAGGCGGAGCTGACGGCAGCGGCGGAGTTCCTGCGGTCGAAGGTGGACAGCCTACCGGAGGCAGCCTGCTAATCGCCCAGAAGGTATTCAGTTAGCGACGCTTAACCAGTAGGGTGTTGGTTATGCGTTCTCATTATCTGGCCGAGCCCGCCACAGAAGGACTGTCCGCGCGTGCCGCGGCGAAAGAACAGCGACGGGTGGAGCTGCTGCGCGCAGCTGCTGAGATCATGTCCGATAAGGGGTTCCACGGAACCCGCCTGGAAGAGGTCGGGCACGCCGTGGGGGTCTCCGGGCCGGCGGTGTACCGGCATTTTTCCGGCAAAGAAGAAATCCTGACGGAGCTGATGACGGGCATTTCGGAGCACCTGCTTTCCGAGGCGCGAAGAATCGTCGACGGCCTGGTGGATCCGCGCGAGCGCCTGGCGGTGCTGATTGACTTCCAGGTGGACTTCGCGCTGTCCCAGCCAGAGCTAATTCGCCTGCATAACCGCGAGCTTTTCCGCATGGGGGAGGAGGGTCGTGGCCGTGTGCGTTCCGCGCAGGGAAGCTATTTGAAGATGTTTGCGGAGGCGCTGGGGGAGATGGATCCGCGCTACAAGGGAGAGGCGGGCCGCATCACTGCGCAGCTGGTGATGGGAATGATTAACTCCTCGGAGTTGACTCGCGGCTGGGCTTCTGCCGCGTTGGTGCGGCGGCAGACGGTGGCTGCGGCGCGCGCTGCTGTGGGGTTGGCCTAAGGCGGGGTACTGCTTTCGGGGGTAGTTAAAGAGGGGAAACTTTTTAGATTCACTAGCAAAAGTGGTCTAGGTCACTTAAGGTGACGGCAACAAGTTAGTTAATCGCTTGTAACTGAATCTCAAGCGCGGGGCGCTCGACGGCGCTCTGGCACTCGGATTCCGCCACCTTCCGTCACCTTCCTAGGAGCTGCATACGTGGATACTGCAACCACCCAAGCGACAGATCCGGCCAACCCCCGCGGCGCCGCTCGCGAAATCCCGAGCCACCGCGAGCTCGTCGAAGAGCTTCGCCAGCGTCTCGCCCGTGCTCAGGCCGGAGGAGGGGAGAAGGCCCGCAAGCGCCACACCGACCGTGGCAAGCTGCTGCCACGCGACCGCATCCGCCTGCTGCTGGACCCCGGCAGCCCGTTCCTGGAGATCGCGCCGCTGGCAGCCGAGGACATGTACGACGGCAAGGCGCCGGCGGCGGGAATCGTCGCCGGAGTCGGGCTCGTGAGTGGTCGCCTCTGCTTGATCGCCGCTAATGACGCCACCGTCTCCGGCGGCACCTACTACCCGATGACCGTGAAGAAGCACCTCCGTGCCCAGGAGATCGCCGAGCAGAACCACCTACCGTGCATCTACCTCGTGGATTCCGGCGGCGCAATGCTGCTGCAGCAGGATGACGTGTTCCCGGACCGCAACCACTTCGGTCGCATCTTTTTCAACCAGGCCAACCTGTCGGCCAAGGGTATCCCGCAGCTGTCCGCCGTCATGGGCTCCTGCACCGCCGGTGGTGCCTACGTTCCCGCCATGAGCGATGAGACCATCATCGTGGAGAACCAGGGCACCATCTTCCTGGCTGGCCCACCGCTAGTGAAGGCCGCCACCGGCGAGGACGTCACCCCCGAGGAGCTCGGCGGCGGCGCGATGCACTCCCGCATATCCGGCGTGACGGACCACCTGGCAGCCGACGACGAGGACGCGCTGCGGATCATGCGCAACATCGTCGAGACCCTGCCGGAATCCAAGCCGACCCCCTGGAAGCGCAGCACCCCCGTGCCTGCCCCGCGCCCGCAAGAGGATCTTTACGACATCGTGCCCACGGACCCGAAGATTCCGTACGATGCGCACGAGGTCATCGAAACCCTGTGTGACGAGGGCAGCCTGTCGGAGTTCAAGAGCGAATACGGCAACAGCATCATCACGACCTTCGCCCGGCTGGAAGGCCACCAGGTCGGAGTGATCGCCAACAACGGCATCATCTTCTCCGAAGCCGCGATGAAGGGCGCACACTTCATCGAGCTCTGCGAGCAGCGGAACATCCCCATCATCTTCCTGCAGAACACCACCGGCTTCATGGTGGGGCGTCAATACGAAGAGGGCGGCATCGCGAAGCACGGGGCGAAGATGGTGAACGCCGTGGCCACCGCATCGGTGCCCAAGCTCACCGTCGTCACCGGCGCTGCCTTCGGCGCGGGCAACTACTCGATGTGCGGGCGGGCCTACTCGCCGCGCTTCCTGTGGATGTGGCCGAACGCGCGCATCGCGGTGATGGGCGGCCCCCAGGCGGCCATGACCCTCTCCACCGTCCGCCGCGCGCAGATCGAGCGCCGGGGCGAGGAGTGGTCGGCCGAGGAGCAAGAGGCCTTCGAGGCTCCCATCCGCGAAATGTTCGACGAAAAATCCACCTGCTGGTACTCCACCGCGCGCCTCTGGGACGACGGGGTCATCGACCCCGCGGACACCCGCCGCACCCTCGCCATGGCCCTCGATATCTGCGCCCAGGCCCCGCGCGAGGAAACCGGCTTCGGCGTATTCCGCATGTAACTCCTGCTCAAGCTACCGACGTACCCACCACAAGAAAGAGATACTGACGTGAGTGACACACATGCTCTCACCGGCCCGTTCGATACGGTGCTGGTCGCCAACCGCGGCGAGATCGCCCTGCGCGTGATCCGCACCGTGCACCGCATGGGGCTGAAGGCCGTGGCCGTTTACTCCGAGGCGGATTCCGCCGCCCCGCACGTGCACGCCGCCGACAAGGCCGTGTGTTTGGGCCCTGCCGCCGCTGCGGAGTCTTACCTAAACATCGATAAGGTTATTGACGCCGCCAAGGCGACCGGCGCCGGCGCCATCCACCCCGGCTACGGCTTCCTCTCGGAGAACGCGACCTTCGCCAAGCGTTGCGAGGACGAGGGAATCATCTTCATCGGCCCGCCCGCCGGGGCTATCGACAAGATGGGCGACAAGATCACCGCCCGCGCCACCGTGGAATCCCGCGACGTGCCGACCGTGCCCGGTATATCCCGGCCGAACCTGACGGACCAGGAGATCATCGACGCTGCAGACTCGGTGGGCTTCCCGGTGCTGATCAAGCCATCCGCCGGCGGCGGCGGCAAGGGAATGCACCTGGTGGAGGAGCCAGAGAAGCTGGCCAGCGCACTAGTTTCCGCTCGCCGCGAGGCCGCCAGCTCCTTCGGCGACGACACGCTGTTCCTGGAGCACTTCGTGGACACGCCCCGGCACATCGAGGTGCAGATCGTTGCCGACTCCCACGGCAACGTCATCCACCTGGGCGAGCGCGAGTGTTCGCTGCAGCGCCGCCACCAGAAGGTCATCGAAGAGGCACCGTCGGCCCTGCTGGATGAGAAGACCCGGCAGGAGATCGGCGAGGCCGCCTGCGACGCGGCTCGCGCCTGCGGCTACTGCGGCGCGGGCACCGTGGAGTTCATTGTTTCCGCCAAGCAGCCCGAGCGCTTCTTCTTCATGGAGATGAACACCCGCCTGCAGGTCGAGCACCCAGTCACCGAGATGGTTACAGGCCGCGACCTGGTGGAATGGCAGATCCGCGTGGCCCGCGGCGAGGCCTTGCCAATCACGCAGGATGACGTGCAGCTCAACGGGCATTCGGTGGAGGCTCGCGTCTACGCCGAGGATGCCGCCGCCGGATTCCTGCCCACCGGCGGACTAATCACGGGTCTTTCCTGGCCGCGCGGGGAAGGGATTCGTGTGGACGCCGGCGTGGTGGAGGGCCAAGAGGTCAGCTCCGACTACGACCCAATGCTGGCGAAGATCATCACCCACGCCGACACGCGTGAGGCAGCCCTCGAGCGCCTGGACCAGGCGCTTTCCCACACCCGCATCGAGGGACTGACCACCAACATCGACTTCAACCGCTTCCTGGTCACCCGCCCGGAGGTCGTGGCGGGAGACCTGCACACCGGGCTGCTCGACTCCATTGTCGAAGAGTTCCAGCCCCGGGAGGTCCCCGCGGATACCTTCGCCGTCGCGCTGCTGCACCTGGCTGGGACGTTGGCTGGCGGAGCCGAAGGGGCGTCCGAAACAACGACCTCCGCATCCCCGCTGGGCAGTGCTTGGACCGCCCGCGACGGCTGGCGCGGCGCTGGGCATCGCGCCCCGCTGCGGCTGGTGCTGGCGGATCCGAGTGGCGTCACGGCGCCGGTGGAAGCCCGCGCGGAGTACAGCAACGGCAGCTGGGAGGTGCAGCTCACTCCGCTGACCAGCGGTGACGACGAGGATGCGCCAGTGCAGCCCGGGACCAGGCGCATCCAGGTGGTCGCCAATCCGCAGAGTAGCGCCACTGAATGGCGGCTCTCCTTCGACGGCGGCCCGGCAGAAAGGTGGAGCACCACTGCCAACGGCAGCATCACCGGCCCGCACGGCACGCACGTGGTGGAGGTGTTCTCCGGCACTGCGAACGACGCGGAAGCCAGCTCGGAGGAGTCGCCGGACATTCTGAGCCCCATGCCCGGCACGGTCATCGCCGTGGAAGTTGCCGACGGCGACGAGGTCACCGAGGGCCAGCCCGTGATCGTTATCGAGGCCATGAAGATGGAGCACACCCTCGAGGCCACCTGCGACGGGCGGGTCAAGATCCACGCTGCCGTCGGGCAGAAGGTCGGCACCGGAGAAGTTCTGGCGGAGGTCATCGCCGCCGACAGCGCCGATAGTGCCGACAGCTAGAAACCTCACTTCACACGTATCTCCCTAACCCACACACCCAACCCAGACACCCAACCCAGAAAGAGGACCCAAACCATGAGCCAGAGCACCAAGAACCGCAACCCCTACCTCTCCGACGAGCTGCACGAGCTGCGTGACGCAGTCGAGGACTTCGCCAACCGCGTGGTCGACCCCGTCGCCGCTCAGCACGACCGCGACCACACCTTCCCCTACGACGTCGTCCGCCAGATGGGAGAAATGGGGCTGTTCGGCCTGCCGATCTCCGAGGAGTACGGCGGCATGGGCGGCGACTACATGGCCCTCGGCGTGGCACTGGAAGAGCTCGCCCGCGTGGACCAGTCCGTCGCCATCACCCTCGAAGCCGGAGTCTCCCTGGGAATCATGCCGATCTACCGCTTCGGCAGCGACGAGCAGAAGCAGACCTACCTGCCCAACCTGGTGGCGGGCAAGAACCTGGCGGGCTTCGGCCTGACCGAGCCCGAAGCCGGATCGGATGCCGGTGGCACCAAGACCACCGCCAAGCTCGACGGTGGCGAGTGGGTCATCAACGGCTCCAAGCAGTTCATCACCAACTCCGGCACGGACATCACCTCCCTGGTCACCGCCACCGCCGTCACCGGCCAGCGGGAGAACGGGAAGAAGGAAATCTCCGCCATCATCGTGCCCAGTGGCACTCCTGGCTTCACCGCCGAGCCTTCCTACAACAAGGTGGGCTGGAACGCCTCCGACACCCACCCGCTGACCTTCGACAACGTCCGCGTGCCGGAGGAGAACCTCGTCGGCGAGCGCGGCCGCGGCTTCGCCTACTTCCTGTCCATTCTCGAGGAAGGCCGCATCGCCATCGCCGCGCTGGCCACGGGTGCCGCCCAGGGCTGTGTGGACGAGTGCGTGCGCTACGCCAAGGAGCGCACCAGCTTCGGCAAGCCGATCTCCGAGTACCAGGCCATCAGTTTCAAGATCGCCCGCATGGAAGCCCGCGCTTGGACCGCCCGCCAGGCCTGGTACGCAGCCGCGGCGAAAATGGCCGCGGGGGAGAACTTCAGCAAGGAAGCATCCATCGCCAAGATGGTCGCCTCCGAGGCCGCGATGGATAACGCCCGCGATGCCACGCAGATCCACGGCGGCTATGGATTCATGAACGAATACCGCGTTGCCCGCCACTACCGCGACTCCAAGATCCTCGAGATCGGCGAAGGCACCACCGAGGTGCAGCAAATGCTCATCGCCCGAGCCCTGGGCGTGTAGGGCCCTCTACGCAGCGCGGGGACGAGAAGGCGTCAATAAAAGAGCACCAGAAAGCAAGCGAAAAGTTTAGGAGACCAGCGACAATGAGCGCAGAAAAAGAAGTTGTGCAGCGCGGCCTGTGGTTCGAGGAGTTCACCGAGGGCGTGGTCTACCGGCACCAACCTGGGCGCACCGTCACCGAGGCGGATAACACCCTGTTCACCACCATGACCATGAACACCCAGCCGCTGCACATCGACGCGGCATGGGCCGCCACGCAGGATGGCTTCCGCGGCGAGCGGCTGGTGAACTCCATGTTCACCCTGTCCACGGTGGTGGGCCTGTCCGTCAGCCAGCTTTCCCTGGGCACCATCGTGGCCAACCTGGGGTTCAGCGAGATTTCCTTCCCCGCGCCCATGTTCCACGGCGATACCCTGTACGCCGAAACGCGCTGCGTGGGTAAGCGACTGTCGAAGTCGCGCCCTGGACAGGGCATCGTGGAGCTGGAGCACATTGGACGCAACCAGGACGGCACCATCGTGTGCAAGGCCACGCGCAAGACGCTGATGCAGTGCGCGCCGGAAGGTTCGGGTGAAGATGTCTAACACCGAAGTGTCCAACACCGCATGGCTACCACAGGGCCCCGCGCTGCTGTTCGCGCCGGCTGACCGCCCTGAACGCTTCGCTAAGGCCGCCGACCGTTCCGACATGGTCATTCTCGACCTCGAGGATGGCTGCCGCGCCGAAAACCGCGCCGAGGCCAGGAAGAACGTAATCCACGCGGACCTGGACCCGGAGCGCACCATCGTGCGCATTAACCCCATCGATTCGCCCGATTTCGCCGCGGATCTCGCCGCCGTCACGGACTCGCCGTTTAGGACCGTGATGGTACCGAAGGTGGAAAGCGCTCTTGTTCTTGGTGACGCCGGCTCCAACCGCCGGGCGCTTCCCGAAGACTTTCGCGCGATCGCCCTGATTGAAACCCCCAGGGGCGTGGTGAACCTCGCGGAGATCGCCGCAGACCCGCAGGTGGTGGCTCTGTTCTGGGGTGCCGAGGACCTCACTGCGGCACTCGGTGGGACGAGCTCCCGCTACGGCGCCGGAGAGGTTCCCACCCCCGGCGGCGGGCCGTCCGGCCACCCGGGAGGCTACCGGGAGGTCCCACGCTTGACCCGAGCAATGGTGCTGCTGCACGCAGCCTCAGCGGGCATCGTGGCGCTGGATTCCATCCACGCGGACACGAAGGACACGGAAGGCGCCAGCGCCGAGGCCATCGACGCAGCCGCCAGTGGTTTCGCGGCCACCGTTTCGATCCACCCCGGCCTGGTGCCCGTCATCCGCGAGGCCTACGCGCCCACCGAGGAGCAAGCCACCTGGGCGCGCCGGGTCATCGAAGGGGCGGCCGAGAACTCCGGAGCGTTCGCGCTGGACGGCCAGATGATCGATGCGCCTCTGCTGCGCCAGGCCGAAGTGATCGCCGCCAGGATTCGCTAGTTCCCCTTTCGCTGACCAGCTTCTTCACCCCGCCCATTCCACCCGCCCACCCGACTTTGCTTCAACGCAAGATTCCTTTCCCACGAAAAGGTTGATAACCATGACTACCCCGACTCGCAACGACCGCCCGATTGTTATTTCCGACCCGGCGGATCTGGACCCCACCCTGTCGCACCAGGTTGGACGTACCGACGTGGACCTGCTGGACGAGACCATCGGCCAGTGCCTCGCCCGCATCGTGGCCGAGTACCCGGATCACGACGCGATCATCGACTTCTACGGTGACGTACACCTGACGTACACGGAGTTCTACCGCAAGGTGCAGCGCCTGGCTTCCGGCCTGCACGCCGCCGGCTACCGCAAGGGCGACCGCATCGGCATCTGGGCGCCCAACCGCTGGGAGTGGACTCTGGTGCAGTTCGCCACCGCCGAGATCGGTGCGATTCTGGTCTGCATCAACCCGTCCTACCGCCACAAGGAGCTGGTCTACGCCATGGGCCAATCCGGCGTGAAGGGCTTGTTCTCCGCGGGCCGCTTCAAGGACTCGAACTACCGCGCGATGATCGACGCTGCGGAAAGCCAGTTCAGCCGCCACAACTACAAGGAGACGATCTTCTTCGGCTCCGAGCGCTGGGACGAGCTGGCCAACCACGCGATCCTGGATCTGAACCCGGTGCGCGAGCAGCTGCACCCGGACGATCCCATCAACATCCAGTACACCTCCGGCACCACCGGCATGGCCAAGGGCGCCACCCTGACCCACCGCAACATCCTGAACAACGGCTACTTGGTGGGGGAGACCCTGCAGTACACCGACCAGGATAAGGTTGTCATCCCCGTTCCCTTCTTCCACTGCTTCGGCATGGTGATGGGAAACCTGGGTGCCATCACCCACGGCGCAACGACGATCATCGCTGGCCCGGTCTTCAACCCACAGTCGGTGCTAGAGGCCGTTGAGCACGGCAAGGCCACCAGCCTGTTCGGCGTGCCGACGATGTTCATGGCAGAGCTCGACGAGATCGAACACGCTAAGGCCAAGGGCAAGACCTATGACCTTTCCAGCCTGCGCACCGGCATCATGTCCGGCACCGCCTGCCCCACCCGCACGATGCGGCAGGTGATGGACATCATGAACATCAACGAAATCACCATTGCTTACGGCATGACGGAAACCTCGCCGGTGAACCACCAGACGCTGGTGGACGATCCGATCGAGAAGCGCGTGGGTACCGTCGGCCGCCCCAACCCGCACATCGAAGTGAAGATCGTGGACCCCGAGACCGGCGAGACCGTGAAGCGTGGCGAGCAGGGCGAAATCCTGATCCGCGGCTTCCTGGTGATGCAGGGCTACTGGGACATGCCCGGCAAGACGGCGGACGCCATCGACGAGGACGGCTGGATGCACTCCGGCGACCTGGGAACGATGGACGAAGAAGGCTACGCACGCATCACCGGACGAGCGAAGGACATGGTGATCCGCGGCGGCGAAAACCTCTACCCGCGGGAAATCGAAGAGTTCCTCATGACTCACCCGGACATCTCCGACGTGCAGGTCGTGGGCGTGCCGGACGAGAAGTACGGCGAGGAGCTGATGGCGTTCATCATCATGCGCGAGGACGCCGAGCCGTTGGACCAGGCAGCAGTTCGTGAGTTCTGCGCTGGCGACCTGACCCGCCACAAGATCCCGAAGTACGTCGAATGCGTGGACTCCTTCCCGATGACGCTTTCGGGCAAGGTCCGCAAGGTCGAGCTGCGCGAGCACGCGGTGGAGCTGCTCGGGATCTATCAGAAGTAGGCAACAGCCCAAACAGAAAGGAAGCAACCGTGAGCACAACAGCGCCACATCATTCAAAACTGCGCACTGCCGCGGAGGCAATCGCTGACATTCAAGACGGCGCCACCCTGGCCGTCGGTGGATTCGGGGTGTGCGGCATCCCGCAGGTCCTGCTCGAGGAGCTCAGTCACACGCAGGTCAAAGACCTCGAAGCGGTTAGCAACAACGCCGGCCTGGACGGCCGCGGCCTGGGGCTGCTGCTGGCGAACCACCAGCTGCGCCGCATCGTGGCCAGCTACGTCGGCGAGAACAAGGAGTTCGCCCGCCAATACCTAGACGGCGAGCTCGAGGTAGAGCTCACCCCACAGGGCACCCTGGCGGAGAGGCTGCGCGCCGGCGGTTCCGGCATCGGCGCATTCTTCACCCGCACCGGCGTGGGCACGCTCGTCGCCGAAGGCGGCATGCCGTGGAAGTACGACCAGGCGGACAAGACCAAGGTGGAGGTGGCTTCCCCTGCCAAGGAAACCCGCACCATCGACGGCGAGGACTACGTGCTGGAAACCGCCATCCGCGCCGACTTTGGCCTGGTCCGCGCCGCCGTCGCCGACAAGGACGGCAACCTGCGCTTCGCCAAGACCGCCCGCAACTTCAACCCCCTGGCTGCCATGAGCGGCAAGATCTGCATCGTGGAGGCCGAAAAGGTCGTGGAGGTCGGCGAGCTCGACCCGGACGACATTCACCTGCCCGGCGTGTTCGTCCACCGAATCGTGGAGCTTTCCCCGGAACAGGCAGCCGACAAGATGATTGAAAAGGAGACCGTGCGATGACCGGCTGGACTAGGCAAGAAATGGCCGCCCGTGCCGCCCAGGAGCTCGAGGACGGCCAGTACGTAAACCTCGGCATCGGCATGCCCACTCTGGTGCCGAACTATGTGCCGGAAGGCGTGACCGTTTCCCTGCAATCGGAAAACGGCATGCTGGGCATCGGCCCCTACCCGGAAGCGGGCCACGCAGACCCGGACCTCATCAATGCAGGCAAGGAGACAGTGACGGCACTGCCCGGCACCAGCTACTTCGATTCCGCCCTAAGCTTCGGCATGATCCGCGCCGGCAAGATCGACGTCGCCATCCTCGGCGCCATGGAGGTCAACGCCCGCGGGGACATCGCCAACTGGATGGTGCCCGGCAAGATGGTCAAGGGCATGGGCGGCGCCATGGATCTGGTCGTCGGCGCGCGCCGGGTGATCGTCCTCATGGATCACACCACCAAGACCGGGGAGCCGAAGCTCATCGAGGAGCTCACGCTGCCGACTACCGGCCTCGGCGTGGTCGATCGGATCATCACTGACCTTGCGGTTTTCGACCGCGACGAAGGTGGGCTGACCTTGGTGGAGCTGGCACCTGGCGTCACCACAGAAGAGGTAGAAGAAAAGACCGCAGTGCCGTTTAGGACGGCGCTGGGGTAGACCCCCAATCGGCCTCGCTGGGCCATCGTTCGTGCCATACTTGAGGGCACGACGCAGGCTTTTTTAAGCGATGACGCCACTAGTTTCGAAAGTTAGGATTTATCAGATGACCTTGCAGGAAGACCCGAAGGACATTGTCGTTGTAGGCGCAGCACGCACTCCGCAGGGGCGCATGCTCGGCGCGCTGGCGAAGAAGAGCGCGGTCGATCTGGGCGCAGAGACCATCAAGGCCGTGCTGGAGCGCTCCGGTGTGTCGGCGGATGCCGTGGATTACGTGCTGATGGGCCAGGTTGTGCAGGCGGGCTCCGGGCAGAACCCCGCGAAGCAGTCCGCTGTGGCCGCAGGTATCCCGATGAACGTCCCCGCAATGACCGTGAACAAGGTGTGCCTGTCCGGCCTGGATGCCGTGATTAACGCCTCCCGCCTGATCCGTCTGGGCGACGCCAGCATCGTTGTCGCCGGTGGTCAGGAGTCCATGACGAACGCCCCGCACGTCGCCGCGGGCGTGCGCGCGGGCAAGGGCTACGGCTCTCTGGCGCTGCAGGATTCCCTGGAGCGCGACGGCCTGTCCGACCCGAACGAGGGCACCGCCATGGGGCTGGAGACGGACGAGGGCAACGCCGAGCGCGGCATCACCCGCGAGGAGCAGGACGAGATTGCAGCCCGCTCCCACCAGCTGGCCGAGGCCGCTACCAACGATGGTGTCTTCAACGACGAGATCGTCTCCATCGAGGTCAAGGGCCGCAAGGAGACCGTGACCGTCTCCGCCGACGAGGGCATCCGCCCCGGCACCACCGCCGAGGGGCTGGCGAAGCTGCGCCCGGCTTTCGTGAAGGACGGCACCATCACCGCCGCTTCTGCCTCCCAGATCTCCGACGGTGCGGCAGCCGTGGTGCTGACCACTCGCGAGAACGCTGAGGCCAAGGGGCTGGAGATCCTGGCCACCCTGGGCGAGTACGGCCAGACCGCCGGCCCGGACACCAAGCTGCACTCCCAGCCGTCGCAGGCTACCGCCGCGGCGCTGAAGAAGGCCGGCTGGGAGGCCAGCGACCTGGACTTTCTGGAGATCAACGAGGCCTTCGCTTCCGTTGTCGCCCAGTCCATCAAGGACCTGGACTACCCGCTGGAGAAGACCAACATCCACGGCGGCGGCATCTCCCTGGGCCACCCGATCGGCGCCTCCGGTGCCCGCCTGGTCGTTCACGCGGCGCACGAGCTGAAGCGCCGCGGCTCCGGCAAGGCTGCCGTCTCCCTGTGTGGCGGCGGCGGTCAGGGCGACGCGCTGCTGCTGTGGCGCTAGGAACGCGGTCAGGCGCCGGTGGCGATATTCGAACCGGTGCTTTCAAAAAGCTGCTGCCGCTGGCAGTCGGCGCGGCAGCGGTGTGTGCGTGCTGCGCCATAGCCGCAGCCGATCCGCAGACCCCGGGCGGGATGATCCCAGAATGCCCCACGAAGGCACTATTCGGATTCAACTGCCCCGGCTGCGGATCGATGCGCATGATCCAGGCGTTGGTTCAGGGGGATTTCAGCGCCGCGCTGCACTACAACGCGGTTGGGATCCTCGCCGTCATCCTGTTGATTTGGAGCTGGCTGGCCTGGACCGCACGATCATGGGGGAAGCGGATTCCCAACTGGGAGCATTTCCGACATGCCCCCATGGCAGTAGGGGTAGTGATCGGGCTATGGTTCATCGCACGCATTTTGCCGTTCTCGCCGTTTGTAGAATTGCGCGTATAGTTTCTTTCGGTTCGGGAACATTCTGCGCTGCTTTGGTATTTTAATGACGTATTTCAGTTACCAACCAACTCCAAGAAGTTAGCCGAGGAAGTCAGTGACCAACCCTTACGACCAGAACCCTTCCAACGAGGACCCTTTCGGCCAGCAGGGAAACCAGGGGTACCCCTACAACAGCGGGTACAACCAGAACCCGAGCCAGAACCAGCCGCCGAGTTACGGCAGCTATCAGAACAACAGTTACCCGAATCAGTCCGCCGGCTACGGCGCGCAGCTGGGGCAGAATTACCAGCCGGGCGTGGGCAGCACCCCGCCGGATAACTGGATGTGGGCGACTATTCTAGCCACCCTCCTGTGCTGCCTGCCCCTCGGTGCAGTAGGCATCTACTACTCCTCACAGGTAGAAAGCCGCTGGTACCGCGGCGATTATCCAGGTGCACAGGATGCATCGGACAAGGCAAAGAACCTAGCCATTGCATCTGTGGTGGTATCCGCTGCCTTTATCCTCCTGTACTTCGTCTTTTTCGTCGGAATCCTGGGCCTAAGCTTGAGTGAACTATCAGACATGTAGAAGCACCATAATCAGCGCCATCACCGGTAGCGCGAGACCCGTGGAAACCACCGCGGTGTCTCGCGCTAAAACTTTATTCACGCCAAAACGTTGGGCGTAGGTGAAGACGTTCTGCCCGGTCGGGAGGGCCGCCAGGAGAACCATGGCCAAAAGCAGCTGGGACGTGGCGTCGAAAAGAAAGACACCGTAGAACGCGGCGATGGCGGGATGCACGACAGTCTTGACCAACGACGCCGCCCACACGGAGCGACGGGGCGACAGGCCGGGCTGGAGCACACGTACCTCCGCCATGGACATGCCGAAGGCGATCAGAGCGCAGCCGACGGTGGCGTCCGCGATGATCCCCAGCGGATCCGCGACGATCGTCGGCAGGGTAAAGCCCGTGTTGTGCTGCAGAAGAGAGATGACGATGCCGATGGTGGCGCCGATGATCAGAGGGTTCTTCAGGATCGTCAGCAGCGTAGAGCACACGAAGTTCGTGGTCTGCTTGCCGGTGCGCATGTCCAGGGCCAGAACGCTCAGCGGGCCGTAGAAGCCGACCTGGAAGAGGATCACCGGGAGGGTGAGCGTGGGGTCGTCCATCAAATGGGCGGCTAGTGGGATGCCCAGGTTGGAGCCGTTGCAGTAGGTGCAGGCCAGCATCGCGATGATGGAATCCTCGGTGGACCGTCGCGTAATCCAGCGATAGCCAAGGAAAGCCAAGAAGCCCGTGGTGAGGGTGGACAGTGCTACGACCAGAAGGTTCGGGCCGAATAGCTGGGCAATGTCCGTCTTCGACATGAACGTGATCAGCGTGCAGGGCAGCGCGATCCAGAATACGAACATGTTCAGGGTGTAGACCGCATTGGGGCCTAAAAGTCGAAGACGCCCTACTCCGAAGCCGATCGCTATGACGAAGATGACGACGGCGAAGCCGGAGAGGACGTTCAACATGAGGCTATGTAAGTGTGTTAAGTGTTTGCGCCTTAAGCGCAGTAGTCGCGACCTTAGTTAACCCCGTAGTACGCGGACTTGTCCACCACGTAGGCGTTGGCGAACTTATCGGTGAAGGACTGCTTCTCCGGGTTCTGGCCGATGGTCACGCCCACTGCAATGTAGACGACAAGCTGCAGAAAAGCACCGACGTTCGGGATCATGCCCAGGACAACGCCGATGATGTACCAGCTGTTGCGCTTCAGCGACTCTACCGGATCGATGTTCTGGCCGTCGGCGGTGACCACACGGGCGCCGATAGCCATCTTGCCGAGGGTGGCTCCCTTCTTGGACTCCATGAGAACACGGTAGGTCAACCAAACGACCAGCATGATGACGCTGGAGATCATCACCTTGGTGGTCGGGTAGGGCACGTCCACGGCATCGGGGGACTCGGCGTTGACGGTGGCCTGGAACCAGTCCATCAGGTCCTGACCAGCGATAGCGAACATCACAACGCTGCCGATAACCACCTGAACCAAGAGGCTGTCGATGATGAGAGCCAGCAGGCGCTTCCAAGCGCCCGGGCGGTCGTTGCCGAACATGGCACCGTTATTGGCCGCAGCATTCGGGAATGCAGGGGCGCCGTAGGCATTGGGTGCGCCGGCGCCGTAGTTGCCGTCGCCGTAGCCACCCTGCTCAGCACTGTAACCGGCCTGCTCGGCGCCGTAACCGGCCTGCTCGTAGGGGTTGGAGCCGTCGGAGTTTCCGCCGGTGTAGCTGTTGTAATCCGGCAGATCATTGGAACCAAAGTCGCCGTTGGGATGGTTGTTGTTATTGCTCAACTGCAGGCTTCCTAACTGTTGTTTGGCTTGCGCCCGATGGGGGCCAGCGCCCCTTCTCAACCCGGCAGGCAAAGGGGAGCGCTTAAGAGTTTTACTGTGCAAGCTTAGCGAAGAAAGCAGACAACCCGCCGAACGGGTAGTAAAAAGGCACGAAAAAGACCCGCCGCCTAGCTCGCGCTTTCGCACGGGGCGGTGGGTCTTGATCGTGTCTGTTAAACGTCTCCGGGCTGCAGCCTTATGCTGCCAGCCCGAAAGGGCACAGCGGCTTAGCGGCTGTGGAAGGGCAGCAGGGCCATCTCGCGCGCGTTCTTCACGGCGGTGGCAACCTGACGCTGCTGCTGCGGGGTCAGGCCCGTCACGCGGCGAGAGCGAATCTTGCCACGCTCGGAGATGAACTTACGCAGCAGGTCGTAGTTCTTGTAGTCAACCGTCTCAATGCCCTCGGCCTTGAGCGGGTTCTTCTTCGGGCGGCGGGACTGTTCCATCCGCGCCTTCTTCATGTTGGTGCGCTTCATTGTGAAAGCTCCCCCTTACCAGCTGGACTTGCGTACGCCCGGCAGCTCACCGCGGTGAGCCATGTTGCGGACACGTACACGGGACAGGCCGAACTTACGCAGGTAGCCGCGCGGGCGGCCATCAGCTGCATCGCGGTTACGGACGCGAACTGGGGAAGCGTCGCGGGGCTGACGGTTCAGCTCCCACTGTGCATCCAGGCGCTCCTCGTCGGTGCTGTTCGGGTTCTTGATGATCTTCTTGAGCTCAGCGCGACGCTCCGCGTAGCGGGCGACGATTTCCTTGCGCTGCTCGTTCTTCGCGATCATGGACTTCTTAGCCATAAACTATCGCTCCTCGCGGAATTCGACGTGCTTGCGGGCAATCGGATCGAACTTCTTCAGGGTGATGCGATCCGGGTTGTTGCGCTTGTTCTTACGGGTGACGTAGGTGTAACCGGTGCCAGCCGTAGACTTCAGCTTGATGATTGGGCGGATATCGTTACGTGCCATAGTTAGATCTTCTCCCCACGGGCGCGGATCTTGGCAACGACAGACTCGATGCCGTCACGGTCAATGGTCTTCAGGCCCTTGGTGGACACGTTCAGCGTGATGGAACGGCCCTCAGAGGGCAAGTAGAACGTACGGCGCTGGATGTTCGGGTTCCAGCGACGGTTCGTGCGGCGGTGCGAGTGGGACACAGACTTGCCGAAGCTCGGCTTGCGTCCCGTGACCTGGCAATATGCCGACATGGGTTTTCTCCTTCCGCCGGAGATCTCAGGTGCCTGCGCCGCGCACTTCCAAAACCCATGGTTAGACGGGCCAAGAGTCTTAGGTGGTGGGGCGCTGCATCTAGCGTATCTAGCCTAAAATCTGTCCGGCGATGACGTTTACATAGACAACAGCGGGAGCTAACTTTACAGCACCGTCGCGCCATAACCTAATCGCTGTTTCTGACGCCCCTACGCCCCAGTTCGCCCCATCCCAGCTAGGAAAACGCGATTTTCTTTATGGCCTTATCCTTCGCTATGATAAACCCTCGTTGTGCGACCGACTTTGTCGCGCCCAAAATCCACCCGCTTAGCGGAGTGGCCTAAAGGGCGTCAGGTAAAAGAAGGCGCGCTGCTTTTTATGACCCGACTCAGGCACGACCCGTGCAGGTAACGCACGGGACCGACCTGATGTACACGTACCTAAGGGAATAAGAGGAAACCATGAAGAAGGATATCCACCCCGACTACCACCCCGTAGTCTTCAAGGATGCGAGCACTGGCCACCAGTTCATCACTCGCTCCACCGCTACCTCCGACCGCACCGTTGAATGGGAAGACGGCAACGAGTACCCGCTCATCGTCGTTGACGTGACCAGCGAGTCCCACCCCTTCTGGACCGGCGCTCAGCGCGTCATGGATACCGCCGGCCGCGTGGAGAAGTTCCAGCGTCGCTACGGCAACATGACCCGCCGCAAGAAGAAGTAAGACCTCTTCACACCACGAAGATCACAAGAAACCTATTTCACACTTTCAATACCTTTAATTAGGAGGTAGTAGACAATGGCAGTTCCAAAGCGCCGTATGTCCCGTGCAAACACGCACTCCCGCCGTTCCCAGTGGAAGGCCGACAACGTTGCTCTGCAGCACGTTAAGGTTCAGGGCCAGGATGTTCAGATTCCTCGCCGTCTGGTGAAGGCAGCTCAGCTGGGTCTCATCGACCTGGATTAATACGAGCCCAGTAGCGTTACCCCGTCACACATGCACGTGTGGCGGGGTTTTGCATTGGCGAAACAGGCCTAAGAAATACTGAGCTTTCCTTAAAAATGTGGGTCTGCACGGGCGTTGTGACAATTTCATAGGCACAATGGAGCACATGAAGATTCTTGTTGTAGATGATGATCAGGCCGTGCGCGAATCCCTGCGCCGTTCCCTGATCTTCAACGGCTACACCGTCGTCCTGGCAACGGATGGCGAGGAGGCCCTTAAGCTCATCGCTGACGAACGACCGGACCTGGCCATCCTCGATGTGATGATGCCCAAGAAGGACGGCCTGGACGTATGCCGCGAGCTGCGCAGCCACGGCGACGACCTGCCGATCCTGCTGCTGACCGCCCGCGATTCCGTCGAGGAGCGGGTGGCCGGCCTGGACGCCGGTGCAGATGACTACCTGCCCAAGCCCTTCGCCCTGGAAGAGTTGCTTGCCCGCACTCGTTCGCTGTTCCGCCGCGCGGCACGTCCCGCGATCCAGGAAGGGGAGGCGCACGAGCCACTGCGCTTCGAGGATCTGACCCTGAACCCGGAGACCCGCGATGTTTTCCGCGGAGATCGACAGATCAGCCTGACCCGCACGGAGTTCGCCCTGCTGGAGTTGCTGATGAACAACCCGCGCAAGGTGCTTTCCCGCAACACCATCCTGGAAGAGGTCTGGGGTTACGACTTCCCGACCTCCGGAAATGCACTGGAAGTTTACATCGGCTACCTGCGCCGTAAGACGGAGGCCAATAACGAGACTCGTTTGATTCACACTGTTCGTGGGGTGGGTTACGCGCTGCGTGAGACCGCACCGTGATCCTGCGTAGGCTCCCGGAGGATTACCTCGCGGTAGAGCCCGAGTACGCCTCTGCAGAGAACGGGGGCGCGGACACTCGAGGGGGTAGCAGGAGGGACCGGCTGATCCAGTCCCTCCGTTTTTCCGTGCGCGGACTATCTCTGCGCACGCGACTGGCTGCCCTCACCGCCATGGTGGTGATGCTGTGTATCGCCATCATCACCATCTCCTCCTACGCCACCGTGAAGCAGGTGCTGTCGCAGGAGATGGATAAGACGCTGCAGACGCAGGCCCAGGCCTACATCGACTCGGGCTTTGAGTTTCCGGTCAGCGAGACAGGGGAGGGCGATGACTACCGCCCCCGCTTCTTCGACTCCGATAACAACATGAGTGTCCTCGTCGTGCCCGCTGACCAGACGGGACGGCAGGCAGACGTGCACAAGTTCGAGGGCATCCTCAGCCCCAACGAGATCTCCGTCCTCGTCGGCGACGACCCATACACTTTTGAATCGGAAGCCGACAAGCGCAGCTTCGCCATCGGCGCCCTTGATGGTCGCGTGATCGTGCTGCGTCTGGACATCGCATTTACGAACCAGACGCTGGAATCCCTCTGGTTGGTTCTGATTCTGATTGCGGTAACCGGCTTCATCGCCTCCATCATCGCGGGCATCGCGGTCGCGAACTCCGGCATTCAACCGATCACCCGCCTGCGCCGAGCGGCCGACGAGGTTTCTCGCACCGGCGAACTGCGCCAGATCCCCGTCTATTCGCATGACGAGCTCGGATCCCTCACGGACTCTTTCAATAACATGATGAACGCCCTCCAGGAGGCGCAGACGAAGCAGAAGAACCTCGTCGCGGATGCTTCGCACGAGCTAAAGACACCATTGACTTCACTGCGCACAAACGTGGAGCTGCTGATGTTGGCGTCACAAAGAAAAGACGGCGAAGGCCCCGGCATCAGCGAGGAAGACCTCAAGGACCTAGAGCGCGACGTGATCGCACAGATCGACGAGATGAGCGGGCTGATCGGCGACCTGGTCGACCTTGCTCGCGAGGACTCGAACCCGGTGGTTCTGAGCACCGTCGAGATCTCCGAACTCATCACGCTGGGTATTGAACGTGTGCAGCGGCGCCGGCCGGACGTGACCTTCGATACGCACCTGATTGACTGGCACCTGCGGGGAGATGCCTTCGCCCTGTCGCGCGCGCTGCTGAATCTGCTGGATAACGCGGCGAAGTGGTCACCGGAGGGTGGCGTGGTGCGCGTGTGGATGCAGCCGATTGTTGTGGAGGAAGGTGACGCCGCAGGCTCCGATGCCGACGCTCCAGCACACCAGGAAGTGGAGATCCGAGTGGCGGACTCTGGCCCCGGAATTCCAAAGGAGGACCGGGAGAATGTCTTCGACCGCTTCTACCGTTCGATCCAGGCGCGTTCTATGCCTGGCTCCGGCCTGGGGCTGGCGATCGTCAAGCAGGTCATCGAGAGGCACCACGGGGTGATCGTGGCCGACGAGTCGGACGACGGTGGTGCCCTGATGCGTGCAGTGCTGCCGGGGGAGCCGAGTTAACTGGATCCAGACGGGGGTTCGGGAACTTTTCTCTAAGAGTTTTCCTTAAACTGGCAGAAAAACTACAGCATTCCTAGTGCTGAACTACATACATAACGGACATACTGGTCGCTATGGACGAAAGGGAACACAATATGGGCGAGAACAACTCGGGGGACGGGCAGCGGATGCCCGGCGAACCGGACTTTTCTAACCGTGGCCAGAAGCCGGTGCGAGGGGGCGGCGGGCCGCAGGGTGGAGTTCACCGGGATCACATGCGCTGGGAGGCACAGCAGAGGCCGATGCAGGAGCCTGCCACGCAGGTAGGGCCGGCGGTGCAGCCTACGCAGCCTGCACAACCGGCACAGCCGGCGCAACCGAGCTTGCAGCCCTTCCCACAGCAGCAGAGCCCGCAGCAGTCGCCGCAGCCGACATCAGTGCAGGCTCCGCCGCAGCCACCGCAGGGGCCTACTACACCGGCGGGGCCGGGGCAGGAACCTTTCGCAGATCCGTACCAGCCCCAGCTGAGCAACCAGCCGCAGGAAAAAAAGCGCTGGTCCACCCCGGCCGTTGCAGCACTGCTGCTAGCAGGTGCTGTAGTTGCTTCCGCCGTCACATACGTGGGCATGGATTCGATCAACGGCAACCAGGCCAGCAACAACGCCACATCTTCCTTCGATAACTCCAACAGCGGTAGCAAGTCTTCACAGGATAAGAAGGCCTCCAACCCGGTGAAGCCGGGCAGCACCACCGACATTGCCAACAAGGTTTTGCCCTCTGTGGTTTCCATCCGAGTTATGACGTCCCGGGGCGGAGAAGAAGGTTCCGGCTCGATCATTTCCTCCGACGGCTTGATCCTTACGAACAACCACGTAGTCGCGGGTGCCCAGGACGGGCGCGCGAAGATGGAGGTTACCCTCAACGACGGCCGCACCCTCGAGGCAGAGGTGGTGGCCACCGATCCGCCCACGGATATTGCGGTTATCAAGGCAAAGGACGTCACGGACCTGCAGCCCATCGAGTTCGGCGACTCGGACATGGTGAATGTCGGCGAGGACGTGATGGCGATCGGCTCCCCACTGGGACTGTCAGCCACGGTAACCACCGGCATCGTTTCGGCGAAGAATCGCCCCGTCCAGGCCTCGGGTGAGGACGGCGGCGAGGCTTCCCTTATCGACGCGATCCAGACCGATGCCTCCATCAACCCCGGTAACTCCGGTGGTGTCCTGGTGGACATGGAGGGCAAACTCGTCGGCATTCCCTCCGTCATTGCTTCGACCGGTGGCGGGGAAGTGGCCGGTTCCATCGGCCTGGGCTTTGCCATCCCGATCAACCAGGCAGAGCGCATCTCCAAGCAGCTGATCGATAACGGCAAGGCCGAGCACCCGATCATCGGTGCGAAGGTCGACACCCGCTCTAGCGAGAACGGTGCCGTCATCGCGGATGTGAACAAGGACAGTCCTGCGGATAAGGCGGGCTTGAAGAAGGGCGATCTGGTTACTCACGTGGATGATCGGCGCGTGGATTCGGGCGTGGGGCTGATCGCAGCTATCCGTTCGCACGCCGTGGGCGACAAGGTCAAGCTGAAGGTCAAGGATGGCCCTGATGGCGAGGAACGGGAGGTCGAGCTGACGCTCACCGCCGCCGAGTAAACCCCCATTCCCGTTCGCCTGTACAGCCGAGGGCGAACGGGATACTTTATTAGTTACATCCGTTTATCGATTCAGGAGGATCACCGTGCCAGCTCGGAAGGCTAAAGAAGGGTCTGCGGACATTAACGCGGACATCAACGAGGTCATGGCCATGAGTTCCGTCGATCACGCACAGGTGGACCGTCTGGCAGAGGAGATCCCGGAGCCGGACGACGCACTGTTCCACACCCTGGATGCCCAGGAGCGCACCCGCGAACAGCTCAGCAACGAGCCGCCCCTGCGCGCCATGGTCGTGCTGGTCACCGACTTCCCGGAGGAAAAGGCCAAGAACGGCGAGCTGGTTGCAGAGCTGCTGGCAGAGGAAGGCTTCCTCGTCGATGCCGTGCTGAACGTCGAGTCCCGCAAGTCCGCAATCCGCAAGGTAATCCAGACCGCTGTGGTCGGCGGTGCCGATCTCGTCGTCACAATCGGTGGCACTGGCACCGGCCCGCGCGATAAGACTCCGGAGGCCACCCGCGCCGAGCTGGACCGCAAGGTTCCGGGCATCGCTGAAGCCCTGCGCGCCTCCGGTTTGGCGGCTAACTCCCTGGACGCGGGGCTGTCCCGCGGAGTCGCCGGTATTTCCGGTTCGACCGTGGTGGTCAACATCGCCGGATCCCGCGGCGCGATCCGCGATGGCATGGCCACTCTTGGCCCGCTGGTTCGCCACGTTGTCGGCGACATGAATAACCGGGCCTAGCATGAGCACTGGCCGCTCGGGCAAGAGCCAGCCGGGTCGCCGCCGTCGCAGGTTCTACGGCAAGGTGGGCAAGGCCGGCCAGGTTGGGGGCTCGGGTTCTTCTTTTATTGACGCCATCGCCTCCGGCAAAGCAAAACCCCACTCAAGCCCTTCACGGGATGAGTGGGGTGACGATCGCCCTTCCGCAGAGCAGGAGCGCCGATTCCTAGAGGAACAGCGCCCGCCGCACTGGGGCTAACGGGGGCTGGGGGTTAGCTCTCTGCGTGCTTGCCGGTCGGCTCTGCCTCGCCGCCACGCTGCTCCACCAGCAGGTCGCGGATCTCGGCCAGCAGCTCGGTCTCAGTAGCAGCAGCCTCCTCCGGCTCGATGCCCTTGCGGCGAGCGTTCATCTCAGCCAGCTTGTTCATCGGCATGATCATCACGAAGTAGATGACGGCAGCGATGATCAGGAAGTTGACGGCGGCGGTCAGGACAGCGCCGATGTTGACGAACGTTGCATCGTTGCCCTCGCGGAGGTGGAAGCCCATTCCGAACTCGGGGGAGCCGCCGACTGCAGCCAGGAGCGGCTCGACGATGCCGTTGGTGAAAGCGGTGACGATGGCGGTGAAGGCACCGCCGATGATGACGGCTACGGCAAGTTCCATGACGTTGCCGCGCATGATGAACTTCTTAAAACCTTCAAGCATTGCGCAAAAGACCTTTCTTGTCCGCGACCTAGCGCAGACTTTTTAAAGCAAATAAAAGATGGGGAAGTATCCGAGGTCGTGGATCACAGCATCTACGACCAGATCGTGGTCTTGGCAGGGAACGTCGCGGGTGAATTCTTCGTGGTCTACCACTGCCCATACCTTCACATGCGATGGGCGATTGGCAAGAGTTCGATCATAGAAGCCACCGCCCTGTCCGAGCCGTGTCCCATGATAATCAATCGATAGAGCAGGTGTAACTATTACATCTGTGCATGTTGGGAAAGTGTGAATTGCATTACTCTCCGAGTCGCTTACGGGCTCGCCCACCGGCTCGAGTATTCCCCACGTGCCTTCGACGAGGTTTGGGTTGTCCGGCTGATATTCGATCCATTCGAGACTGGGGGCGTCACCACGAACAACGCGAGGAAGCAACACTCGCGCTCCAGTGCGCGCCAGGACATCGGGAAGATCCGCGCCGCCCGGCTCGCCCGGGAGGGGGACATATCCGCAGATGGTGGAAGGTGTGCAGGGGAGGTCCGCGAGAGCGTCCAAGAGGT
This sequence comes from Corynebacterium sp. ACRQJ, assembly GCF_022346045.1. Taxonomy (NCBI): domain Bacteria; kingdom Bacillati; phylum Actinomycetota; class Actinomycetes; order Mycobacteriales; family Corynebacteriaceae; genus Corynebacterium; species Corynebacterium sp. ACRQJ. Next base: position 45,120 of record NZ_JAKRMT010000012.1, read on the forward strand.
GAGTCTGAATGCTTCGGTCGCGAAAGGGGCGCTCGTCGACGCGGTCGGCGCGGGCAGCGCGCACTCGGGCGCGGGCGCGGTTCTTCAACTCAGAGGGGGTGGTCATCGCCTCAAAGCCTACTGCAAAAGAAAACTCTCCTTAAGTGGTGTGTAGAGCACGAAACCCGGAGCTTAAAGCGCTACTATTCCGGCATGACTTCTAGCCCTACGATCTCCACGTCCGAGCAAGCCGCACTGCGTACCGTCGTGGTCCCGGCTGCTGGGCTTGGAACCCGCTTTTTGCCCGCCACCAAAACCGTTCCCAAGGAACTGCTGCCCGTCGTGGACACTCCCGGGATCGAACTGATTGCAAAGGAAGCCGCCGATGCAGGTGCAGACCGCTTGGCGATTGTGACGGCTCCGAAGAAGGGCGGGGTGCTCGGCCACTTTGATACCGACGAAGAGCTGGAGCGCACGCTAGAGCAGCGCGGCAAGACCGACCAGCTGAACAAGGTGCGCGCTACCGACGGGCTGATCGACGTGGTGGCTGTCGAACAGGAGAAGCCGCTCGGCCTGGGGCACGCCATCGGGTTGGCCGAAGAGGTGCTGGATGACGACGAGGATTGCTTCGCCGTCATGCTGCCGGACGACCTGGTTCTGCCGATGGGCGTGATGGAGAAGATGCTTGCCGTGCGCAAGCAGTACGGCGGATCCGTGCTGTGTGCCTTCGAGGTGCCGCGCGAGGAGACGAGCAATTACGGAGTCTTCGAGATCGACGAGGCGGACCACGCCGACGTGAAGATCGTGAAGGGCATGGTGGAAAAGCCGGCCGTCGAAGATGCTCCGTCCAGCTTCGTAGCCACCGGGCGCTACCTGCTGGATCGACAGGTATTTGATGCTCTGCGCCGCACGAAGCCGGGCAAGGGTGGGGAAATCCAGATCACCGACGCCATCGAGCTGATGATTACCGAAGGCCACCCTGTGCACATCATCGTTCACCACGGCCTACGCCATGACCTAGGCAACCCGGGTGGGTACATTCGAGCTTGTGTCGATTTCGCGCTTCAGAATGAGACATATGGCCCCAGCCTGAAGACCTGGCTGCGGGAGCGCCTGAACCAGGAAAACTAGGGGCAACAAACATGCGATCGGTCGAAGAACAACTGGCAATCATCACCTCTGCGGCGGTGACCCCTGAGCCAGTGCGCATCGCCATCACCGAGACTCTGGGGCTGCGCTGCGCCGAAAGGGTCGAGGGCGCCGAGCCGCTGCCCGGATTCGACCAGGCCGCCATCGACGGCTATGCCGTACGCAGCGTGGATATCCGCCAAGCGCTGGCAGTTGCCCGGGGCGGCGACGCCGACCGAGACCCGGAGGATGCCGCGGCCGCGGAGAACACCAGCGGTGTGAAGGAAACCCTGCCGATCGTCGGCGACGTAACCGCCGGCTCCCTGCGTCCGATCCGTTTGCAGCCGCGCCAGGCGGTGCGGGTGGAGATGGGCGCGCCACTGCCGACCCTGGCGGATTCGGTGCTCCCACTGGACTGGGTGGAAAAGGAAGGCCGCAAGATCCGCCCGTTGGAGGCCATCGCCTCTGGCGAGTTCGTGCACCGGAAGGGCTCCGACGTGCAGCCCGGCGACGTTGTCGTGGAGGAAGGCGCCGTCATCGGTGCCGCCCAGGTGGGCTTGCTGGCCGCTGTGGGGCGATCCAAGGTGCTGGTTTACCCGCGCCCGCGCCTGTCCGTCCTCTCCTTCGGCCGTGAGCTGCTGGACATCGACCGCGACCCGGCTGTGGGCCAGGTTTACGACGTGAACTCCTATGCCCTGGCCGCCGCCGCCCGCGAAGCCGGCGCGGACGTGCACCGCGTGGGCATCCTCAGTGGCGAGCCGCGCAAGATGCGCGAGGTGCTGGAAAGCCAGCTGCTGCGCTCCGAGGTCGTGGTGATCTCCGGCGCAGTGGGAGGTGCGGCCAGCGACGAGCTGCGGGAAATCCTCTCCGAGATGGGGGAGATGGACATTCAGCGCATCGCCATGCACCCGGGTTCAGTCATGGGCTTCGGCACGTTGGGGCAGGACAAGGTGCCGACCTTCCTGCTGCCGGCCAACCCCTCCGCCGCCCTCGTTTCCTTTGAGGTCATGGTGCGCCCGCTGGTGCAGCTGATCCGTGGCCGCCGTCAGGCCACCCGCCGCGTGGTTCCCGCCCGCACGATCGCCGGCATCGCCTCGGCTCCCGGTCGCCGTGGCTTTATCCGCGGCCAGTTGATGCGCGACCGGGAGACCCGCGAGTTCCTGGTGGATCCCCTCGGAGCGGTGAACGGCGGCGAGCCGACCCACCTGCTGGGCAGCCACGGGCAGGCTAACTGCCTGATTGTGGTGCCTTCCGATGTGACGGACGTGGCACCGGGGCAGGAAGTGGACGTGCTGTTCCTCAGCAACAAGGATTAGCCCACCCGTGCTTCATCGACTGCGCGCCGCCTTCGCCCCCACCGCGGTGCCCGAACAGCGCTCGCGAACCGTTTTGAGTCGTGGGCACATGTATGGAGATCTTGATGACGCCCCCACGGCCGCATTTCCGGTGACTCTGCGTCCCGTGCGCGCCACCGACGGGGCGCAGTGGAGCGCCGCGCGGATCGAAGATCAGAAACTACTGCAACCTTTTGAGCCGACCGTGCAAGGGGACTGGGAAGCAGCACACAGCCCGCAGGCCTGGCGGCAGACTTTCCACAACCTGCAGGTCCTGTCCGCCGACCGCCTGCTGGTGCCGATGGTCATCGACATTGATGGGGAGTTCGCGGGACAGCTGACGATCGGCAACATCCAATACGGAACCGTATCCAGCGCGTGGATTGGCTACTGGGTGCACTCGCGGTTCCAGGGCCACGGCGTGGCCACCGCGGCGGTAGCGCTGGGCGTGGACTTGGGGATGCAGGTAGTGGGGCTGCACAGGATAGAGGCTACGGTCATGCCGGAGAACGTGGCGTCCAGAAAAGTTCTAGAGAAAACCGGCTTCCGTATCGAAGGGCAGCTACAGCGAAACCTGCACATCAACGGCGAATGGCGGGACCACCTGCTGGTGGCGCAGACGCAGGAGGAAACGGCGCCGGACGGGGTGGTGCGCAGGCTGGTGAACCGCGGAATCTTGGGGCTGGCTGTGAACCGAAACTAGCCTCGGCGTGGCGAGCGCGGATATAGGGGTTACGCGGGTAGCGTGGCAAGCACTTGACCATTCACGCTGCCCGCATAAGCTTCACAAACTTCGAGGAGAACTGATACACGTGTCCGGCTCCCTTTTGCTCATTGCCGCCGTTTGGTTGGTGCTGCTGGCGCCGCTTCTGCTGCGCAACCAGAAACCCGTGCGACGGACTGCCCAGGCACTGAGCGAGACCCGCGTGCTGCACCGAGGTGGCAGCACCCTGAAGGCGAAGCGCAAGCTCAAGCCGGCCGAGGGCCTGTACATGTCCTCTGATGACGACGAACTGGAGCTGGTCGACGCAGAGCCGGAGTATGTCCTGCTGGAAGACGAAGATTCCGCAGCCGGCGCGAAGTCGGGCAAGCCGCGTGGGCTGCGGGCGCTGATGAACACGAAGGGCAGTGAGCGCAGCGAGGATAGCGTGGACGCTGAAGTCGTTGACGGCGAAGTGGTAGACGCTGAGATGGTCGATGCTGAGGTAGTGGACGCCGAAGCAGCAGATGCCGAAGCAGCAGATGCCAAGGCGAAGACCGCGGAGGCGACCGAGCAGACGGGCGCGAACGCCGATGACTCTGGCACGGCAGATAAGGGCTCCGGCAGGGGCGCCGAGAAGGGCTCCGAAAAGGTCGTGGCAGCGGCATCTGCGGGCAGCGCAGTGCGTTACACCGCCCAGGATGAAATGGACACCGGCGAGTTCTCCCCGGTGAAGAAGGCGGAGATGAGCGCTGAGTCTGCTGAGTCTTCTAGGTCTTCTGAGTCCAGCGACTCCAGCGATTCCACGGAGCACGCCGAGCAGTCCGAAGAGCAGAGCGCCCGCCAGGCCGCATACGCCGCAGTCCCGACTGAGTACGTGCGCGGTGGGGACGTGAAGGCGTCACCAGATTTGGTAGACCACGTCGATGAAGCACCGACGGGCAAGAACCTGGACATCCTCGAGGACTCCGACGAGCTGAGCGAGGCCGACCTGCAGTACCTGGCGTCCCGCCGTGGTCGCGGTGTGTACGACCCGGTAGCCTCCGCGCGCCTGGCCCGTGAGCGACAGAACCGCCGCAAGAAGGTGCTGCTGGTGCTGCTGGCGCTGTGCGTCCTGACCTTTGGCGCCAGCCTGGCCCTGGGCAGTGGCGTGTGGCTGACCTTCGTGGCCATGGTTGCCTTCACCGCCTTCTACCTGGTGATGCTCCGCCGCCAGGCCATCGAGGAGCGCGAGCTGCGCCACCGCCGCCTGGTGCGTATGCGCCGCGCCCGCCTGGGTGTGCGCAACACGGAGGACGACGAGCTGGGCGTGCCGGATCGCCTGATCCGCCCGGGCGCCGTGATCCTGGAAACCGACGAAGACGACCCGGCCTTCAGCAACCTGGAGTACGCCGACGGCAGCGACTTCTTCGACGTACCGGGCGGGGGCTCCGACGCGGGCGCACCATCCGCTTCCGCCGCAGATGAGGAATACCTCGACCCGCGCTCCGGCATCCGCGCGGTCTAGGAGTAAACCTCCCGCATGCTGAACCACCCCGCAGCGCGTGACGCGGCCCTGCTGCTCCTGCGCCTTGTCACCGGCGTGATCTTCATTGCCCACGGCTGGAAGAAAGTCTTCATCGACGGCATGGGCGGAGTAACCGGCACCGTCGCCACCTTCGACCGCCTGCACATTCCGCAACCAAAGGTCAGTGCCTGGGCGGCGGCCAGTTTCGAGATGCTCGGTGGCGCGATGCTCATCGTTGGTCTGCTTACCACGGCAGTCGCAGGACTCTTCGCCATCTACAGCGCACTGGTGCTGTACTTCGTGCACTGGTCCAACGGTTTCTTCGTCGCCGATGGGGGCATGGAGTTTGTGCTGCTCCTGGTCGTCTCGCTTATGATGATTGTTGTTTTCGGCGCGGGGCGCGCGAGCCTGGACAAGGCTCTCTCGCGCTTCGGCTGAAGTTGAGTCAAGCACGCAAGAGGCGGGATTAAGCGCATGGACTGTCAAGCGGTCAGGACCTCAATGTCCGCCCGGCTCGACGGCGAGACCGCCGAGCTGTCCGACGACCTCGTCGACGCGCACCTTGCCGCCTGTGAAGACTGCCAACGTTGGTATGCCACCGTCACCGCGTTGGGCCGCCGGATGAACGTCTCCGCCACCCCAACGGATGATGGCCCCACGACGGAGCCGGGCGACGAGCAGAAAGCGGCGCTCCTCGCACAGGTGCTCGAGCAGGCCGATCACAACCCTCAGATCAGCGGAGGCCTGCGCCGCCGTCAGCTGCCTCTCTACTTTGGTCGCTTCGCCCTTGTTGCCGTGGCGCTGGTTTATGTTGTGTGGGGCCTGTCGCTGTTGTTCGGCTCGCCTATTGGGGATGACGCCGACTCGTCTCAGCTTCGACTAGTCTCCGACGCGGCGACGATGCGCTTTGCACTGGCCGGTGGCCTCCTGTGGGCAGCTTGGCGCCCGAAAGCGGCTGCCGCAGTGTTGCCGATCTACCTGGGGCTATGGGCTTTCGGTCTAGGGTTCGCAACGCGGGAGATCGTGCTGAGCATGGTCGGGGAAGGTGGCAGCCTGACCACACTCTGGCTGCTGCTGGTGCACTTGGCGGCGGTCGTGGCCCTGGTCGTGGTGTGGGCTGGCAGGCAGAACGTGTTCATGCCGCTGCAGCAGTCGCTGCGCGCGCTGATGGCTCAGCCGGTGAACTTCAGCCCGAGCGACGCCCGACGCAACTCCACCTTCGAGCTCGGCGAGCCGCGACCGCGGGGCTGGGATTAGCGCCAGGAAGGCAGCCACATCCGCATGTCGAAGGCGAAATCGGACAGCGGAGTCGCCGTGTAGATCGGCAAGAAATAAAGAAAGTTCCAAACCACCAGCATCAAGTAGATCACTACCAGCAGCTGGCCAGGGCGAGCTTTCACAAAGGCTTTGGGGGAGGAGTGCGGCTGGGCGGCAACGTCCAGCCGCTGCCAGCGCAGCAGTTGCCCCAGAGCCATGGCCAGCGCAATCGCCAGGAACGGAGCCAAATTAGCCGCGTAGAATAGATACATCTGGCGATCCAGGTTTACTAGCCAAGGCAGGAAGCCAGCAGCAAAGCCGATGACGGGCACCACCCAGCGGCGATCCTTGTGCACGATCAGGCACCATAGCCCCCACAGCATGACGGGGACGCAGAACCACCAGATAGCGGGCGTACCGACCAGCAGGATCACCTTGTGAATGCCCTCGTCGCTGGACGGGTTGTAGTACATCAGCGAACGGCTGGAGACCAGCCAGGACCACGGCTTGGACTCCCAGTTGTGGTGGTGGCCGTTAGAGTTCGTCAGCTCCGTGTGAAAGCGCATGACGGACACGTGATAGTAGATGAAGTTCTGCAGGGCATCGGGCAGGAAAGACCAGAACCAATCCCCGGTGGTGTTGGTGTACTGCTCGGACTCCACGGCGTGGCGGAACACGCCCGTTTCGGAGGCGAACCAGGCCCGCCAGCTGACCACGTACAGAATCGCGGGGACGATCACGATGGAAAAGAAGGAGGGCAGAGCGTCGAAGAAAGCGGTCCCGAGAAGGGGACGGCGCACGCCGAAACGGCGGCGTCGAAAGTAATCAACCGCAACAATCGTCACCCCGAAGAAGGCCATGTAGTACAGACCATTCCACTTCACCGAAAGTGACAAGCCCAGCGCCACGCCCGCGGTGAAGCGCCACCAGCGATAGCCCATGCGCGGGCCGAGGGCGAAATCGTGGATCCGGTCAGCGGCCCAGACGTGCTGGAAGCGGGCCTCCATCTGCTCGGCATCCCGCACCGCGAAGTAAGTCGCCAGGCACACCAGGAACACCTGGAAGTGGTCCAGCATGGCCGAGCGCCCCGTGACGAAGAGGATCCCGTCGCACAGGGCAATAATGCCGGCGAATAAACCGATGAGGTCGGACTTCGACACTCGGCGCGCAATCGTGGCAATCAGCAGGATCGTCATCACAGCCAGCAGGGCGGACATGATTCGCCAACCCCATGGCGTATAGCCGAACACCGCCATGCCCAGCGCCTCGAACTGCTTGCCCAGGGGCGGGTGGACGACCAGGCCGTAGCCGGGATTGTCTTCGATGCCGCCGATCAGCGGGTTAGACCAGCTCTGCAGAATCTGCCAGGCCTGCGGCACATAGTGCTTCTCGTCGAACACCGGGGTGCCCGCATCCGTGGGGCGCTGCAGCATCAGTAGGCGGCTGAGCGCACCGAACAGGCCGAGGACAACCAGGATGCCCGTCCACCGGGTGAAAGTGAACGTGTGGCGCCCGGACGCAGCGGTAGACACGCGACTGTCCACGTCGGTTGTGGCGCGCTGGTCGGCGGACACTGCAGGAGCGTCGGCAAGCGGGGGAGTCGGTGTGGTCGGCACGAAAGCCAACTGTAGTAGAAGCCCCGGACAATCGGGCGCACTGGCGGGCATACTGGCGGGTATGAGTGAACCCGTAGATGCCAAGACTCTTTCCGCCGACGCAGCTACTGCGCTGCTTACCCGCGCCGCCGAGAATAGGCCTCTGCCGCAGGGAGGAATCATCTTGGCGGCCACGCCGCTGGGCAATCCGCTGGATGCCTCGGTGCGGCTGATCGACGCGCTGGCCAGCGCCGACATCGTAGCCGCGGAAGACACCCGCCGCACCCGGGCGCTCGCGGACACGCTAGGCGTTGAGATTTCCGGTCGGATCTACTCCAACTTCGACCACAACGAGGCCGAACGGGCGGAGTTCTTCGTCGAGCAGGCCGAGCAGGGCCGGCGCGTGCTGGTGGTGACAGACGCCGGAATGCCCTCCGTCTCCGACCCCGGTTTCCCGCTGGTCGTCGCTGCCCGTCGCGCGGGAGTGCCGGTGACGTGCCTGCCGGGACCCTCCGCGGTGCCGACCGCTCTGGCGCTATCCGGCCTGGGGGTGGGCCACTTCGCGTTCCTGGGCTTCGCCCCACGCAAGGACGGCGCCCGGCGTTCGTTCTTTGGTTCTTTTAGTGACGCCCCCTACGCCGTCTGTTTCTTCGAATCCCCGCACAGGCTGGCCAAGACTTTGCAGGTGGCAGCCGAAGAGCTGGGGGATCACCGGCAGGCCGCGGTGTGCCGCGAGCTGACGAAAACCTTCGAAGAGGTGAAGGTCGGCGGACTACGGGAGCTGGCCGAGTGGGCGGAAAGCGGTGTGAAGGGGGAGATCTGCGTGGTGGTGGATGCCGCGGACGAGCAGGCGGAGCCGGACGTGGAATCGCTGGTCTCGCTGGTGGAACAAAAAGTGGCGAACGGGGAACGGCTGAAGGCAGCGGCTGGGGACGTGGCCAAGGCAAAGGGAGTGAGCAAACGTGATCTGTATGAAGCTGTGCTGCGTGGACGCGAGAAAAGTTAGATTTTTTTAAAAGTTTTTAACCAGGCAGCGCGGTGGGTGGCTTCTGTGCGGGATAAAACCAGGTGAACTGGGCTTTATGAGGGAGTGAGGCAGGGGTTAAGAGCGCCATCCGGGCGCGGTTCGGGTACCGGTGCAGTTGAAAAGCCCCCACACTACCCCCCAATATTGAGGAATGACTGTATCAAGAGAAGAAGTAGCACCGACTGAGGCTGATCAGGAACAGTCCATCGACTGGGTAGTCACGGGCTGTGCGGCAGCCCTCATCCTGGCTGTCGTGCTGTGGGGCGTATTTGGTGGCGATAGCTTCGCCGCCTTCGCCTCGACGGCGTTGAGTTATGTCGTAGGTGACTGGGGCTGGCTGTACGTCCTCGCCGGCACGGTGTTTGTAGGGTTCATTCTGTTCATTGCGTTCAGTAAGTTCGGGCACATTCGCCTGGGCAAGGATAACGAGCCGCCGGAGTTCAATAGCATTTCCTGGGTGGCCATGATGTTTGCCGCGGGTATGGGCATCGGCCTGATGTTCTACGGTGTGACCGAGCCGCTGACTTACTACCGCGACGGCGTGCCGGGGGAGCAGAAGAACGATGTGGCTAGCTCCTTCTCCTCCACGCTGTTCCACTGGGGGCTGCACCCGTGGTCGCTGTACGCCATCGTGGCGCTGGCCATCGCATATGGCACTTTCCGTATGGGGCGTAAGCAGCTGCTGTCTGCGGCGTTTATTCCGTTGATCGGGGAGAAGCGCGCGGAGGGCGCGCTGGGCAAGATCATTGACATCGCCGCCATTTTCGCGACTGTCTTCGGTACCGCGGCTTCCCTGGGCTTGGGTGCAGTGCAGATCCAGTCCGGCCTGGGTGCCACGGGGCTGATTTCTAATCCTGGCACGTGGGTGATCGTCGGCACCATCGTGATCCTGGGTCTGTGTTTCTTGGCTTCCGCTGCTTCTGGCGTAGGCAAGGGCATTCAGTACCTGTCCAACACCAACATGGTTCTGGCTGGTCTCATTGCGCTGTTTGTCTTGATCCTCGGGCCGACCGTGGTGATTCTGAACCTGATCCCGACCTCCCTGGGTAACTACCTGTCCCAGTTCTTCCAGATGGCCGCCCGCACCGCTAACTCCGGCGATGGTGCGGATGAGTGGCTGGGTACCTGGACCATCTTCTACTGGGCATGGTGGGTCTCCTGGTCTCCGTTCGTCGGCATGTTCCTCGCCCGCATTTCCCGCGGCCGTACGATCCGCGAGTTCGTGTGTGTCGTCCTGATGGTTCCAACCATGGTGACCATCATCTGGTTCTCCATCTTTGGCGGCGCCGCCGTTAATGCGGAGGAAACCGGCAATTCCATCTGGGGCGATGGCGAGGCCACCAGCCAGCTGTTTAACCTGCTGCAGACTCTGCCGATGGGACAGGTAGCAAGCATCATTGCGATGATTCTGCTGGCGACCTTCTTCATTACTTCCGCAGACTCCGCCTCCACCGTCATGGGTTCCATGTCGCAGCGTGGACAGCTGGTCGCCAACCGTGGCGTCACTGTGCTGTGGGGTGCCCTGACCGCGGTCATTGCCCTGATGTTGCTGCTCACGGGCGGCGATGAGGCGCTGACCAACCTGCAGAACGTGACGATCATCGCCGCCAGCCCGTTCTTGCTGGTGATTATCGCCCTGATGTTCTCCATCTACAAGGCTCTGTCCAACGACCAGCTGTACCTGGACGAAAAGGCACAGCGGGAATACGCCCTGCGTATGGCTCGCGAGCGTCGTATCAACCAGCAGAGCGAAGCTAAGGCCGCTAAGCGCAGCCGTCGTTACGGCGGGAGCGATGTTCCGCAGGCCGTCGCAGACGGCAACGCAGAGCATTCCTAAGCCGGGCTGCTTTCGCGTCGTGGTAGGGGATCACCTAATCTAAGGGTTATGTCGAAACGAGTTCTCACCTCAGTTGCATGGCCCTATGCCAACGGCCCCCGCCACATCGGCCACGTCGCCGGATTCGGCGTGCCTTCGGATGTATTCGCGCGTTATCAGCGAATGGCTGGCAACGAGGTGCTCATGGTTTCGGGCACCGACGAGCACGGCACCCCGTTGCTGGTGCAGGCGGAGAAGGAAGGCACGACCGTCCAGGAACTGGCGGATCGCTACAACCGCATCATTGTCGAGGACCTCGCGGGCCTCGGCCTTTCTTATGACCTGTTCACCCGCACCACCACCCGCAACCACTACGCGGTCGTGCAGGAGCTCTTCACCGGCCTGTACAACAACGGCTACATGGTCACTCAGACCACCCGCGGTGCCATCAGCTCTTCCACCGGTCGTACCCTCCCGGATCGCTACATCGAGGGCACTTGCCCGATCTGTGGCGCTAATGACGCCCGCGGCGATCAGTGTGACAACTGCGGAAACCAGCTGGATCCCGAGGACCTGATCGACCCGCGTTCCAAAATCAACGGCGAAACACCGGAGTTCATCGACACCGAGCACTTCATGCTCGACCTGCCGGCACTGGCAGAAGCTCTCACCACGTGGCTGAAGGGGCGCACCGACTGGCGCCCGAACGTGTTGAAGTTCTCCCTGAACCTGCTGGAGGACATCCGCCCGCGCGCCATGTCCCGAGACATCGACTGGGGCGTGCCGATCCCCGTCGAGGGCTGGCAGGACAACAACGCCAAGAAGCTCTATGTGTGGTTTGACGCCGTCGTGGGGTACCTCTCTGCGTCCATCGAATGGGCCTGGCGCATCGGCGACCCGGAGGCCTGGCGGAAGTGGTGGAACGACCCGGAGGCTCTGTCCTACTACTTCATGGGTAAGGACAACATCACTTTCCACTCCCAGATCTGGCCGGCAGAGCTGCTGGGCTACGGCGGTCAGGGTTCCAAGGGCGGCGAGGCCGGCGAGCTCGCCGACCCGGCGCTGAACCTGCCAACGGAGGTCGTATCCTCCGAGTTCCTGACGATGTCGGGCTCCAAGTTCTCCTCCTCCAAGGGCGTGGTGATCTACGTGCGCGACTTCCTGAAGGAGTTCGGCCCCGACGCTCTGCGTTACTTCATCGCCACCGCTGGGCCGGAGACCACCGATACGGACTTCACCTGGGACGAGTTCGTTCGCCGCATCAACTCCGAGCTCGCCAACGAGTGGGGCAACCTGGTGAACCGCACCGTCTCCATGGCCTACAAGAACTTCGGCGAGGTCCCCACCCCGGGGCCGCTGACCGCGGAGGACGAGGCGCTGCTCGCCGAGTCCGCCAAGGCCTTCGACGTTGTTGGCGACAACATCAACCTCTCCCGCTTCAAGGCCGGCATCACCGAGGCCATGCGCATCGCGGGACGCGCCAATCAGTACATCGCGGCCATGGAGCCGTGGAAGCTGGCGAAGGACGAGGATCAGCGCGAGCGCCTGGCCACTGTGCTGTACACGGCTCTGCAGGTCGTCTCCGACGTAAATACCCTGCTCACCCCGTACCTGCCGTTCTCCGCGCAGAAGATCTTCGAGACCCTCGGTGGCGAAGGCATCTGGGCGGCCCAGCCGGAGGTTATCGAGGTAACGGATGACTCTCCGCGGGAGCCGGTGGGCGTCGGGCTGCCCGAAGAGGGGCGCACCTACCCCGTCATCATGGGTGATTACACCAAGCAAAAGGCCACGTGGGCGCGCCAGGAGATCCAGCCGGGCACTAAGCTCAGCAAGCCCAAGCCGCTGTTCCCGAAGCTTGACCCGGAGCTGGCGGAGACCGGCCCGGAGTGGGCGCCGGTGCAGAAGTAGCGGGCTGGTCAGTTAGTGGCTAACTAGTCCGCGCGGCGCAGGCCGATGATGGGCGAGAGCACCTCGTGGACGGACTCCACTCCACGCCAGGGGAAGGCCTCCCAACCACGACGCTGGGCAGCATCCAGGTTTGCCTGGCGGTCGTCGAAGTAGATCAGGGAAGCGTACTCGTGGCCGGCGGCCGCCACGGCCTGCTCAAAGCGGCGGAATGCGCCCTGGTGGGGCTTGGTGAAGCGCAGGTCGGGGGAGAAGCAGGTGACGGCCGCGCCGCTCGTCCAATCCTGATCCATCACGGCCTCCATGACCGGGCGCGGCGCGTTGCTGAAGATGCCCCATGGCTGGTCGATGGCGTTCAGGTGGTTCAGCAGGTTCAGAACGGAAGTGTTCACGGTGGAGCACAGGCGCGTGTCGGTCTCCAGCAGCTCCGCGATCAGTTCCTCTGTGGGCTGCACGCCGGCGGCGCGGCAGAGGGTGGTGAAGTAGTCGTTCGGCCCCATCGACAGGCTGTAGCTTTCGCGGTAGCGGCCGTAGGCTGCCTCGAAGCTAAACGGGTCGGTGATGATGGTGGGGACACTGGTCTGGCTGCCGTTGTTCGAGCGAGACTGAATGTTGGCGTGGCGGATCATCACGGTGGTGAGCTCGCGCAAGGTGTGGCGACGCTGAACCAGTACGCCGCCCAGGTCGAAGACGATCAAGTGTTCCATGGTGTTGGTGCCTGCCTTTGCAGTCGCAATGTAGTGGGAGCTTGCTGGTCTAGTAGGGTTTGTAGCTAGTGTGCCGCGCCTGCGTGACTAGAAAGTGGCGCTGACGCGAAGCTAAAACGAACCGGGGGTGAACAAAATGACGAGGATGTCCAGTGCGGCCAGCGCGAACCGTCGTGTGCCGTCCGCGGTGGCGATCATCGCCGCGCTCGCGGTGCTGCTGACCAGCTCCAACCTGCGCAGCCCCGTCAGCGCATTCCCGCCGATCGCCGACGAAGTGCGCACCGGCCTCGGCGCCTCCGGCCTTTTCATCGGACTGGTTGGCATGGCGCCAACGGCCATGTTCGCCGTCGCGGCCGTTCTTTCCAGCCCCTTAGCCAAAGCGCTATCCTTCCGCGCGGTTATTAGCACCGCCATGGTGCTGGCCACCGCCGGGTTCGGCCTGCGCACGGCGGCACCCAACGAGTTGCTGTTCCTGGCCGGGACGATGATCGGCCTGGTCGGGGTGGGTATCACCAACACCCTGCTGCCTGCTGTTATTAAGGACTACTTCCCGTTCAAGCTCACGGTCATGTCTATCGCCTACATGGCTGTCGGGCAGGTCAGCATGGCCACCGCATCGGTGGTGTCCGTTCCGTTGGCCGAGCTCGGCGGATGGCGCGTGGCGATTGGAGTCTGGGCGATTCCGCCGCTGTTGGCGCTGCTGTGCTGGGGAGTTCTCGTGTTCTCGGTGACTCCGGGAACCGCGGCCCAGCGCGGCAGCGAGATGTTGCGACAGGCGCACCCGCGGAAGCTACTTGGCGTCATAAAGAATCAGAACAGCGAGTCGCGCGGCGCGTATCGGCACATGTGGCGCAACCCCGTGAGCTGGGGGATCGTGGTGATGTTCGCCATGACGTCCTCCATTTCCTACTGCTTTATCACGTGGGCGCCGAAGATCATCGTGGAATCCGGCGGATCGGCGCAGCTCGGCGGCATCATCGGCGGAGTGTTCGCGCTGGTCGGAACTGCCTCGTCGTTTATCGTTCCGTGGATGACCTCCCGCTTTGAGCGCGGCGCGGCATGGGTGACGATCCTGTCGTGCAGCTGCATGTTCGTGGCGCTGCTGATGGTGATCACCGACCCGATGCGCCTGCCGATGCTGTGGATTTCGTTGGTTTCGCTGGGCTGCTCTACCTTCCCGCTGGGGCTGATGCTGATCGCCACCCGCACCCGCGAACCGAAGGCCGCCGCCGTTTTGTCCTCGGGCGCGCAGGGCATCGGGTACACGGTCGCCTGCGTTGGGCCTTTTGGTTTTGGTGCTCTTTATGACGCCACTGCGTCCTGGACCGCCGGACTGTTGGTTCTTGTGGGGTTCAACTTCGTTTTGCTGGCGGCGGGCCTGGTGGCCAGCCGGAAGGTGTTCGTGGACGACCGCACGTAGAGGAGCGCTAGGGTAGTGGGCATGGCAAGAAAGAAGCGTCCGACACCCGTTCCGCCCGAGCCGATCGTCCCGCTGTTCGACTCGCATACCCACCTGTGGTCCACAGTGCTGAAGAATCAGCGCCGGCAGGACGTGGTGGGGTCGGACGCAGGGGATAGGACGTTTGGGGAGGAAGATCACCGCCGACTGGTGGGTGAGTTTATGGATCGCGCCTATGCCGTGGGTGTACGCGGCGTGTGCACCGTCGGCGACGGTATCGAAGAGACGGAGAAGGCCTTGCAGGCTGCGGAGTTCCACGACCGCGTGTGGGCGGCCTGCGCCGTGCACCCGACTAAGGCTCAGACGGTGACGGGGGCAGTGCGCGAGCGCTTGCGCGAGATGGCCTTCCACCCGCGCTGCGTAGCGATCGGCGAGACCGGCCTGGATGCGTACTGGATCGGCAAGGATCCAGGAGACGGGGAGGAAACCCCGAGCATCGAGGTGCAGGAAGAGGCGCTGCGATTCCACATCGACCTAGCCTGCGAATCCGGCAAGGCGCTGATGATCCACAACCGTGAGGCCGATGCCGACCTGCTGCGGGTGCTCGCCGACGCGCCGCAGCCGGAGAATGTGATCCTGCACTGCTTTTCCTCCCCGCTGGATGTGGCCAAGGAATCGCTGGATCGCGGCTACGTGCTGTCTTTCGCAGGAAACGTGACCTTCAAGCGCAATGAGGAACTGCGCGAGGCGGCGCGCATTGCCCCGGCGGAACAGATTCTGGTGGAGACCGATGCGCCCTACATGACCCCTGAGCCTTTCCGGGGTGCGCGTAACGAGCCAGCCTTTGTTGGCTACACCGCCGCCTGCGTGGCGGAGCAGCGGGGGATGGCGCCGCAGGAACTGGGAGAGCTGGTCACCGCGAACGCTCAACGGCTCTACGGGATCGATCTGGGCGCTTAGTGCACACTGTGGTTTTACCGGTATCTCTGCAGGTGTCTCCGCTAGTGAGGTTCCTGTTTCTGGTGTGACGCCAGGTAACGAAAAGGTATAGAAATTAATGCATGTTGGGGGTTGTGGCTGCTGTTACCGCAGCTGTACCCCCATATTTGTGATTTGCGGAACAATTTGGCCTGGATCTTTGTTTAACAAGGATCGTTATCGTATTGTGACAAAAGTTGAGAAAATCGGCGTTCGGACGCCCCGTTGCTACGTGCACAGAACGTGGCGAAGTTGAAACCTAAAGGGCGTCAGTAACAAGAGAGGCAACGATCTAGTGTCACCGAAGAAGAAGTCCCACCTGCACCGCATTAACAACACCAGCTCCACCCCGCTGCGCATCGCCACGGGTGGCATGCTCGCGACCCTGGTTGTCGGCGGTGGCGTTGCGGTGGCAGGGCAGAAGTCGGTCACTCTGGACGTCAACGGCGACATCATCCAGGCCAGCACCATGTCCGGCGACGTCGAGGGCGCGCTGAAGTCCGCAGGCGTGGAGATCGACAACCGCGCCATGGTCACCCCGGCGCTGGACGAGGCTATCAGCGACAACTCCAAGATCACTGTCCGCAGCGCCCGCACCGTGGCTCTGACTATCGACGGCAAGCAGGAGAAGATCGATACCACTGCACTGACTGTCGGCTCCTTGCTGGACCAGATCGGCCGCAGCGACGCTGCGAGCGAGCTTTCCCAGGCGCGTAACCAGGAGATCCCGCTCGATGGCATGGAGCTGGAGATCGTTACCCCGAAGAAGTTCACCCTGAACGACGGTGGCAAGGACGGCCGCATGAGCCTGCCTGCCCGCACCGTGGGCGAGATCTTCGAGATGCGTGGCACCCCGCTGGGCAAGGATGACAAGGTCACCCCGGCCGCCAACACCCCTCTGAAGGAGGGCATGCACGTCGAGGTCACCCGCATCGCCAACCGCGAGGAGACCAAGGTCGAGGAGATCCCGGCTCCGGAGCGTGTGAAGGAAGACCCGAACATGCCCGAGGGTGAGGAGAAGGTCGTAGAGAAGGGCGCGCCGGGCAAGGCTCGCGTTGTTGCGACCGTCCGCACTGTCAACGGCGAAGAGGTTAGCCGCGAGGAGAAGTCCAGCAAGGAGATCGCCGCTCCAAAGGAGCGCGTAATCATCCGCGGCACCAAGAAGGCTGACAAGGCCGACGACAAGGGCTCCAACACTGGCGCGGCAGCCCCGGCTGTGGCCAACGGCTCCGTCTGGGATCAGCTGGCACAGTGCGAGGCCGGCGGCGACTGGTCCATCAACACCGGCAACGGCTTCTCTGGTGGCCTGCAGTTCACCCCGTCCACCTGGGCTGCTTTCGGTGGCACCGAGTATGCACCGGCTGCCCACATGGCTACCCGCGAGCAGCAGATCGCAGTTGCCGAGCGCGTGCAGGCCGGACAGGGCTGGGGCGCATGGCCTGCCTGCACCTCCAAGATGGGTCTGCGCTAAGCCTTAGGCCATTGCCGAGCACTGCCGAGCATGGCTGTGCATAGTTATGCACAGCAGCGCAGCAACCTCGGTTTTTATCGGGCACCAGCTCGACTATCCTGTGAATGGTGAATGAACGGAAGATTCGGCTGCTGGGGCCCAATGAGATCCGGCAGCTCGCCGAGGAACTGGACCTAAACCCCACTAAGAAGCTGGGGCAGAACTTCGTCCACGACCCCAACACGGTGCGCAAGATCGTCAAGGCCGCCGATGTCACCGCGGACGACAACGTGGTGGAGATCGGCCCTGGCCTGGGCTCTTTGACCCTCGCGCTGTTGGAAACCGGCGCGAGCGTTACCGCCGTGGAGATCGATCCGCGCCTGGCCGCGAAGCTGCCCGCCACCCTGGAAGAACAGGGCGCAGGCGAGGCCGATGCGGCGGTGATCCTCAAGGACGCGATGGCGGTCACGGCGCAGGACTTTGCCGACGCTGGACGCCCCCTTCCCACCGCACTGGTGGCGAATCTTCCCTATAACGTCTCCGTTCCCGTGCTCTTGCACATGCTGGAGGAGTTCCCCAGTATCGACCGCGTTCTGGTCATGGTGCAGCTGGAAGTCGCCGACCGTCTGGCCGCCGCGCCCGGATCCAAGATCTATGGTGTGCCCAGCGTGAAGGCTGGTTTCTATGGCTCCGTCACCCGCGCGGCGACCATCGGCAAGAACGTCTTTTGGCCAGCGCCGAAGATCGACTCCGGCCTGGTGCGCATCGACCGCTACGCCGAAGGGGCGGAGCCGTGGGCCGGCAGGCAGTCGGGCGCCGAACAGTTTGACGCAGACCAGGGTGTTGGACAGCTGGATGCCGAGCAGCTGCGCCGCGAGGTCTTCGCTCTGGCAGACGCCGCCTTCCTGCAGCGCCGCAAGACGCTGCGCGCCGCCCTTTCCGGCCACTTCGGCAGCGGCCAGGCGGCCGAAGATGCGCTGCGAAGCGCGGGGATCGACCCGACCCTTCGCGGTGAGAAGCTCTCGACGGAACAGTTCGTGCAGCTGGCCGTGGCTTCGCTGAGGGGGGCGCAATGACTGTTTCCCACATCTTCGGTCCGCAGCAGCCCCAGTACCGCTCCGTCACAGCTAGTGCGCACGGCAAGGTGAACCTGCATCTCGGCGTGGGGCCGGCCCGGGAGGACGGATACCACGAGCTCGACACGATCTTTCAGGCCGTCTCGCTGAAGGAAGAGGTCACCGTCGCGCTGCGGGATGCACAAGGTGCGCAGGACGCACATGATGCCGAAGCTGTACGAGAGGCCGAAGTTGCGCAGGAGGCCGCCGACGCGGCGCCGTGCACCTGGAGCGTCTCCGGCTTCGACAGCCACCTGGTGCCACAGGATTCCAGCAACCTGGCGTGGAAGGCCGTTGCCGCAATCCAGAAACTGGCACGAGACGCGCACGTCCCCTGGGCCGACGCGCCCGTGCACATCCACATCGACAAGGGAATTCCCGTTGCCGGCGGAATGGCCGGGGGATCGGCGGATGCGGCAGCCGCGCTGGTTGCGGCGACAGAGCTGTACTTCCCGGACCCGCGTTCCCCGCGCCGCCCGGACGGCGCACAATTGTCCGGCATCGCAGCCGACCTGGGCGCCGACGTGCCCTTCTGCCTGCTCGGCGGCACGGCCCGCGGCACGGGCAAAGGGGAAAACCTCATGCCCGTCATCGCCACGGGCACCTATCACTGGGCCATCGCCACCGACAAGCGCGGCCTATCCACCCCGGAGGTGTTTAGACAGCTGGACCAGCAGCGCGCCGCTGCCTCGGAGGCCAGCCCCAAGGCCGCGCGAGCTGGAAGCCCTGAGGGGCTGATCGCAGCCCTGCGGACAGGCAACCCGGAAGAAGTGGGAAAGCTGCTGGTTAACGACCTGCAAGCCCCGGCCATCAGCCTGCTGCCCAGCCTGCGCGAGACCCTGAAGGCCGCCGAGGAAGCCGGCGCCATCGCCGCAATCGTCTCCGGCTCCGGGCCCACGGTCGCCATGCTATGCGCATCCGCTGACGACGCGGTGGAGGTCGCGACAGCCGTTAGCGTGGCCGGGAAAGCCAGCTCCACGATGACGACGAGTTCCCCAGCTGCGGCTGCGGGCGTCATAAAAAGGGAAGAAGTACTTGAGTAACCTCATCAACCTAGAAAAAGTCTCGAAGAGCTATGGGCTCAAGACCCTGCTCGACGACGTGAGCCTCGGTGTAGACAGCAGCGACCGCATCGGCGTGGTCGGGCTCAACGGCGGTGGTAAGTCCACCCTGCTGAACATCCTGAGCCGGAAGGACGAGCCGGACTCCGGGCGCGTAAGCCACAACAACGACCTGCGCATGGCCATGGTCACCCAGGACGTGTTGCGCGACGCGCCGGAAGGCATGACTGTCGCCGGGGCAGTGCTAGAACCGCTGGGTCTGCAGGAATACGAATGGGCCGGCGACCCGAAGGTGCGTAGCGTACTCAATGGGCTGGACATCGCCCGGCTGGGGCTGGATACTCCCGTGCACTCGCTGTCCGGTGGCGAGCGCCGCCGAACCGGCCTGGCCGCCGCGTTGGTGCAGGATCTGGACCTGCTGATCCTCGACGAGCCGACCAACCACCTGGACGTCGAAGGTGTGCAGTGGCTGGCTGAGCACCTGCTGGGGCGCAACACTGCGCTGGTTGTGGTCACCCACGACCGCTGGTTCCTGGATACCGTCGCCAACCACACCTGGGAGGTGCACGACGGCGCGGTGGACGTCTATGAGGGTGGCTACAACGACTGGACTTTCGCCCGCGCCGAGCGCGCCCGGCAGGCGGACGCGGCCGAGCAGCGCCGCCAGAACCTCGCGCGCAAGGAGTTGGCGTGGCTACGCCGCGGTGCGCCCGCGCGAACCTCGAAGCCGCGCTACCGCATCGAGGCCGCGGAATCCCTGATCGCCGACGTGCCGCCGATGCGCAACAAGGTGGAGCTGATGAGTTTCTCTGCGCGCCGCCAGGGCAAGAAGGTCATCGAGCTGGAGAACGCGCGCATCGCCACCCCGGACGGGCGCACCCTTGTCGAGGACCTGACCTGGCGTTTGGGCCCCGGCGAGCGCATCGGCCTGGTGGGGGTGAACGGTTCCGGCAAGACGACCCTGCTGCGCACCCTGGCGGGCGAGGCGCCGCTGGAGCAGGGGCGCCGCGTCGAGGGCAAGACCGTGCGCCTGGGTTGGCTGCGGCAGGAGCTGGACGACCTGGATCCCACGAAGCGCCTGATCGAGTCGGTCGAGGACGTTGCCAGCTACGTGACCTTCGGCGACAAGGAAATCAGCGCCTCCCAGCTGGCCGAGCGGCTGGGCTTCAGCGCGAAGCGCCAGCGCACGCCCATCGGGGACCTGTCGGGTGGCGAGAAGCGCCGCCTGCAGCTGACCCGCGTGCTGATGGCCGAGCCAAACGTGCTGCTGCTGGACGAACCGACGAACGACCTGGACATCGACACCCTGCAGGAGCTGGAAAGCCTGCTGGACGAATGGCCCGGCACGCTCGTGGTGATTTCCCACGACCGCTACCTGATCGAGCGCATCTGCGATTCCACGTGGGCGCTGTTCGGCGATGGCCGGCTGACGAACCTGCCCGGTGGCATTGAGCAGTACCTGGAGCGCCGCAAACAGGAGGCCAGCGATGAGGGGCGCAAGAACACGCTGACCTTCGACGCTGCGGATTCTGGTTCTGGTAGCTCCGGCGCCGCCGGTTCTGGCGCTGTTTCTTCTGGACGCCCCAGCCTCGGCGCCAAGGAGGTTCACGCGCTCACCAAGGAAATGAGTGCGCTGGAAAGGAAGATGTCCAAGATCGAGCAGAAGATTAACTCCATCCACGAGAAGATGAACGAGGTGGCGGAGAAGGCAGCCACCGGCGAGCCCGTGACGGACGAGCTGGCCGCACTGGATAAGGACCTGAAGGCCAACCAGGAGGAACGCGGCGAGCTGGAGATGCAGTGGCTAGAAATCGGGGAGAAGCTTGAAGATAGCTGATGTCGCCTCCACCGCAGAGGAGGAAATCACTGGGAGGCTGAGCGCTGCCAGGGATCAGTGGGAGGCCCACGTGGATCCCGGCGGTGTGATCGTCGGCGCGCTGCTGTTCGCGGCTTCGCTGACGCCCTCGCTGCTGCCGCGCGACTGGCTGTTTCAGGGCGTGGTCGCGGGTATCTCCGGTGGCACCGGCTACACCGTTGGCGTGTTCTTGCACTGGCTGTGGGAGGCCTTCCTGCAACGGCGCTTCAATGAGCCCATGGGACGGGGCCGACGCAAGGCCTTGGGGCTGCTAGAGAAGCTGCAGGACAGGCTGGAGCTCAGCGACCGGGGGATGCGGAAGCTGAAGAATGGCCTGGAGATCGGCTTCGTGGCAGTCGTGATCCTGGCACTACTTGTGTGGGTTTCCTTCGCCGTGCGCTGGCAGCGAGAGCTGGCACATCTGATGGACGCGGAGGCTTATACGGCGGCGGAGTTCCTGCTGGTGCTGCCCATCGGCATCGGACTGTGGGCGCTGATCGTGCTGGTGGGCAAGGGTCTGTTGTGGCTGATCGAGGCCTTGGAAGATGGCCCCGTGGGGCGCCGTTTGGGTGGGGTTACCCGCCCGCTGTTCGCCTGGTTGGCCGTCGGCATGGCCTTGCTTTTCCTGGTGGATACCGTCGTTCCCGGCACGGTTGTCAGCGCCACCGAACGGGTGTTTTCGGTCCGGGATCAGGAGATTCGGGAAGACCTGGTGCAACCCCAGGTGCCGGAGCGCTCCGGTAGCCCGCAGTCGCCCAACAAGTGGGAGGACCTGGGGGCCTTCGGCACTAGGTTCGTCGGCTTGGGGCTGTACAAGGATGAGCTGGAAGATCTGACCGGCCGGCCCAGCAAGGAACCCATCCGTGTGTACGCCAGCCTGGAAAACGGTGCAGAGGATACGGATAAAGCCCGGGCGGAAAGCGTAGTCGAGGAGTTGAAGCGGACGGGCGCGAAGGACCGCGAGGCGTTGCTCGTGGTGCCCGCGACCGGCACCGGGTGGGTGAACCCCACGGCCGCCCAGGCCTTCGAGCTGATGTTCGACGGCGATTCCGCGATCGCCTCCGCCCAGTACTCCTACCTGCCCAGTGGCGTGCAGTTCATCGCTGACCAGCAGCGCGTGGAAGACGCGGGAGAGGCGCTGGTCTCCACCATCGTGGACTGGTGGCACACCCTGCCGGAAAACGACCGCCCGAAGCTGTATGTCTACGGTGAATCGCTGGGCACCAACGCGGGCAGTGGGGCATTCTCTGGCGTGCGCGACATCGTCTCTAGCGTGGATGGTCTGCTGTGGGTGGGGCCGCCAAACTCAAACAAGCTGTGGCACGACCTGGTGGATCGGCGAGACCCCGGCTCGCCGCAAGTGTCTGCGGAATACGCGGGCGGGCTGAATGTCCGCTTTGCGGAGAACTCCGATGAGATCTGGCGGTGGCGTCGAGAAGAAGACCTGACCTCGCGCGCCGGGTGGCACCAACCGCGAATCCTGTTTATCCAGCACCCTTCGGATCCGGTGGTGTGGTGGTCGCCGTCGCTGATCGCCCAGGAACCCGATTGGCTGAAGGAACCGGCCGGCTTTGACCGCTCGCTGTCTATGTCCTGGATCCCGTTTGTTACCTTCTGGCAGGTCACCATGGACCTCCCGGTTGCGGCTAACGTGCCGAACGGCCACGGGCACAACTACGGCAACAGCGTGCTGGACGGGATGCTGGCGATGGTCGGCGGGCGGGACTTCAACCCGCAGCGCGCCGAGGAGCTGCGGAAGCAGCTGGACGAGGCGATGGAATCGCAAGGCCCGGAGAAGGAAGTCGGCGTGGACAACGGCTAGGGCCGGAGGCAGTACCGAGTGCAGGGACGGGCATGTCGGATCAGCTGGACATCTGCCAACACTCGGGTGCACAGCGTAGGGTGGGGCACCATGATCCTTATCAACGTAAAATAACCAAAAACCACACCACGACCAGGCCACTAACCACCAACAACACGCAAACCACCACGCCGATCCCGCACCGATCCCGCACCAGACAACACACCCGCAATCACATCCGCCGCCACATCATCACCACCCGGCACGAAATGCGCATACACATCCAACGTCACCCGAGCCGACGCATGCCCCAACCGACGCTGCACAGCCTTCACCGGCACACCAGCAGACAACAACTCCGTCGCATGAAAATGCCGAAACGCATGCGGCCTCACAGGATCAACCCCCACCACCAAACACAACCGACGCAACGCCTGCGCATACTTCTCCGCCGTCATCGGCACCCCACCCCACCGAGTATGAAACACACGCTCATCCACACGCGGCAACGAATCGACAGCCTCCAAAGTCTCCGCATCCACACTCAACGACCGAATACCCTTATCACCAGTCTTCAACGGTCGCGTGCCCGCCCCCGTCCGCATAGCCTGCTCCATCACCAGAACCTGACCATTATCGAAATCCACGTTCTGCCACCGCAGGCCGGCCACCTCACCGGGACGCAACCCCGTCGCAGCACTCACACGGATCATTACAGACAGATCAGGATGCGCCTGGAACCACGAATACTTCTTACCCTTCTCACGCTTTCCATAGCCTGTACGTGCGTACCGTATCAGCTGGTCGATCTGCTCTTTGGTGGGTATGTCATGCCATGTCACGCGCGTAGTGGGAGCGGGCGCGGTCACACGGCGCGCAGGATTCTTCGGGATCAACCCATCATCCACCGCCTGCTCAAGCACGAGCTTCACATTGGCGAGCGCACTCGACACAGCCGACACACCTAGTGGTGCCCCACCCTTCCAAGGCCTACCGGTCTGTAATGTCGCCACCCAGGCGCGGATATCGGCAGGGGCAAGCGTACCGACAGGTTGGTCAGCCAGATCACCGAGGTTACGCATCATGGACACACGGAACGGCCTGGACACCTCAGTGCCGGCATTGATCCAATCCTCGACAAGGGTGCCGAGCGTGGTTTTCTCCTTAGACGGGTCTGCCCATGTCCCGCGGGTGAGTGCGACCTGCTGGTCGGCGATGTGCTGCTTCGCCTCGCGCTGTGTGTCGAATGACCTCGAGTGCTCTCGCCCGGTCTTGTCACGGTAGCGGGCGACCCAACGGGTCTTACCTGTTTTAGTGGTGCGTTTCTGGACGCTCATGGTCTTGGTTCTTCCTACGGAGGGGCACGATACGACTACAGGCCAAGCGCTTTAGCCTTCGCCGCCGCAAACTCCTCATCAGTGAGCACACCCTGGGCATGCAATTCAGCTAACTGGGCAAGCTGATCAACATTGCCAGCGGGAGCAGCTGAAGCGCCCGATGTGGCCTTCGGCGCGTCCAACTGTTCCCGCAGCACGCGCGCTAACGCTTCGGCCTCATCCCCAAGAATCTTCTCCACCTTGATCGACTCATTCGAGGTCACAATCTCCACCTCGCCATACATCACGCCAGACTCGACGTTCACGGCGCTGATCTTCTCCAGTCCCACAGTCCGGCTGCGTGTGACCGTCCCGAGTGCGGAGTCCTCGACCAGCAGCACCCGCCGATCCGTCACCACAATGGTTGCGTTCTTCTTCATTGCCAGCCCCATCGCAGCAATGGAAATCTGCTCGCCGGGGGACAGCTCCTCTAGCACTCGGTTGCGCACCAGAACGTTCTTAGTGCTCTTGATCCCGTGGGTGTGTGCGGCGTTTGCCCAGCCGGCGTCATCGAGCAGGTTGTCGATGCTGCCGAGTGTTCTATATGCCCACTTCTGTGCATCCATCGCCTCGGCCTCAACGGTCAGGAGGCTCCCCTCGATAGTGAAAGTGGCGGTTTGCTTCTGCCACATCACCTTCCGGAAGAACGTCACCGCGTCGTCATGGCGGGTGATGTCGACCTTGGGGAAGCTCGTACGACCGTATTCCTCAATAGCGTCAAGTACTTGGTGTGCTGGGGTCTTGATGGTTCGTTGGGTTTTCATGCTGCTTTCCTTAGTGTGAGTTGGTTTTCGTAGATTGATTGCCATGCTTCGACGAGGTGGCGGGTTACGCCTAGTTCATCGGCGATGGCTCCTGGGTGGCCGTCATGGAGTAGTTCTGCCTGCGCGTACTCATCAATGGTGATGAGAGTATTAGCCGCCCATTTGTCGGCTTGGCGTTCCTGTTTGCCATCGCTGCAGGCGTGATGGCGTTGTAGTGCGTGGCCGAGTTCGTGGGCGAGTGTGCAGAGTGTTTGTGTGTCGCTCATGTCGGCGCGGAGGCTGATCTGTCTGGTGGATGGTAGCCATGCGCCTTTGGGTCCTCCGGTGTGCCATGTGATGTGGATGTGGTGGAGGGTGGCGAGGTCGTGGAGGCTTTTAGTCATCGTATCCAGGGTTTTCCTCCTTCCATCTGAGTTGATCTTCGTCGGGGGAGTGGTCGGCGGCGTGGGGTTGGGTTTCGTCCCATGGGGTGACGGTGCCGTCATCATAGGGGTTGGGTTGGACATCTGGGCTGGTGGTGTTCGATTTCTTGGCGCGTCGTTCGGTGAGCTCGTCAATTGGTGTGTCTAGTGCGCCGTGGGCTTTGCCGAGTTTCATGCGGCGGAGGACTTCATCTGCGAGTTGGTCTTCGGAGACTGTGCGGATGGCGTGGGCTGGGTCTACTTGTTGTGCCCATTTTTCGTCGAGGTAGCCGGTGTCGACGAGTGCGCCGACGGGGTGGTGTCCGTATGCGATGGCGATGGCGATCACGTTCTCTGGGGATAGATTGCCTTTTTCTAGCTGGGTGGCGAGGGTGCGCGGAGCTAACCCAATCTTTTTGGCGGTCGCTCGGACTGAATTGTCCGTCACTGATTCGAGCCATTGCGTGTGTTCCATGCCTTAAAAGCTACCCCACACCGCCCTATGTGGGCAACATTTCGCACAGCTGCGACCTGCGAAAATAAAACTTTTTTAAAAATCATTTGCGTAATTTCACCAATGTGTGCTTAACTAAGCACAGGTAAGCGAAGAACAGCACACCGAGGAGGTGACCAAACCTAATGCGCATAGACCCCAGAGTCCTTGAAGACGCAATGAGCAAAACCGGAAGCAACAGTCTTGACGAGCTTGGGTGGAAATTCCTAGGCAAAACCGGAACCACAATCCGGAACTACCACAGTGGAAAATCCACCCCATCCATCGCAACGCTCATGATCCTGAAGCGAATCACCGGACGCCCCCTCGACGACATGATCCTCACCGACGACCCCCGCGCCGCATAAACACCCCGCGACCCAGCACAAGAAAAAGAACAACCAAATGACAACCTCAATCAACTACCTACAAAGTCTCGCGCACGGCTACGAGTCGCACATCTGCAACGAGCTACTGAAAGAACACCGTGACATGGATGCCATCAACCGTGCCGTCGAAGACCTCCGCGAGGTGCGGGCGCAGATCGACGAGCAGGTTGCAGCACTCATGGCATGAGCTGCACCTAAATAGTCCGGTTCGTCTGGGAGGGGAAGCCTGGACGAGCCACCACGAAGCGTCACAGTGACGTTTCGCGCCCTAGGTAGACCATGCCGGAGTGCAATTCCCCGGTAGGGCACAAGGCCACCAATGGCCGAGTTCTTTGACAACTAAATATCACCGTCTGCGATACGGGCGGGGCGAGCGCTGGTTCTTAGACGCGCCATGACCCCCGCAAGCCCTTGACTAGGGCAGGCACCCCACCCGCCAGTGGGAGGTAACTACAGACGACACAGACCCTCACAAGGTTGTTTGCACGCGATCACCAGCCACGCCAGCCACTAGGCGCGCGCTACGTGACGTGCAAGACAGGTTCGAGTCCTGCCGAGGGTACTAGGGGCGTAGCGGTCGACCTTCCGACGTTTCGTCGCCGCGTAAGCCCACCCCACGACCACCCGCGAAGAGTGCGAGGGTGACGCTGCGCCCCTTCCCCTAAAACACAACAAACCCCACCCAGATCATCGCCTAATCAATTCTGATCCAGATGGGGTGCTGCTGTTCTGCCATTCACCAAAAACAAGGTCACAAGAAAGGACAAAAGCTGTGACCCAACCCAAATTTTACACCATACCCGAGGCTGCAGAAATACTGCGGATACCGCCCGGCACCCTGTACCGCCATGCCCGCGAGGGCCGGCTCGCCCACCTCAACCCCATCCGTATCGGGAACTCCACCCGAATCCCCGTCGAATCCATCACCCCCAAGGAGGACGCATCATGAGCCGTCACGATGACACCCCAATCACAGAACGGATCATCCCGTCAGCCCACCCTGCAATCCAGGGCGCGCAACAGCGCCTCATTAACGAGATCGACGAGTGGCTGGAAGCGGACGATGATTACACCGATGACGCGGCACCCTACCAGCTCAATGATGAGCAGAGGGTGACCTTGTTCGACATGATCGCAGCATCTCTGGCGGCTATCACCATCGCGGGCACAATCCTGCTGATCGCCTGGCACTTGGGGAGGTTGCTCGTCTAATGCCACTGATCGACCCATACGACCACGACGATTCCACCCCGCCGCCGCCGTTTTGGTTCTCCCTCGGTTTTGCCGTGGGCATGGGCGTCATCATCATCTGCGTAATCCTGCTGACCTAGAAAGCCCCCCCATTGAAAGACCTTGAAACCCAGCTGCGCGAGATGAAACTCGACAAGCTAGTCACCACCACACACGACTACATGCTGACCCACGACACCATCCCGGAAGCGTACGTCACCGAGCTGCTACACCGCATCACGCTCCTGCGCTCCCGCAACCGTGAGCTCTCCACGCAGGTCAGCAGACTATCCAAATCACCAAAGGGGACGCCCGGTGATCGGCTACGCCGTGAGATTAATGCCAACGTGCAGTCGATCCGCGCGATCTGCGACCGCATCACCAGCGACACCCGACACATCAGATAGGAGCCAACCATGGCACCCTACGTCCCCATCCCCGCGGGATTCCATGACGTAGTGCAACGACAGATCGTGCGCTACGGCACAGACCTAGCCGCAGAAATATGCGGCCTCTCCACACAGACACTCCTCGTCTACGCCAGTCCGGATCACGGTAGGACAAAGATCAACGAATCCACTCTGGATCTACTGGTCACTAGGTTCAACCTAGACCCGAACTTCCTCACCACACCACAGGGCGCAGCATGAGCCGCCCGGTAACGAACTTTGACCGTGCGATCGATATCGCCGCCTACATGGACGAAGTAGGCGAAAGCCTATTCGAGCTCGTGCACCAGCTACACGTCGCCGGCCTCATCACGCCCGACCCTGGCGAGAGCAGCGTCACCTACTACGACCTGTACGAGCCGGACGATTCGGCACCCGTTTACCGACCAGAACCTAAGGAGGATGCTTCATGACCAGCAACCAGGAGCGCTTGGAAGAACTACGCCAGCAGGCTAAAACTCTCGCGGAGCAGATCGAACAGCTGGAAGACCAGCTCAACAACACGCCACCCACCACCGGACTACTACGCC
>NZ_JAKRMT010000013.1:0-59176 GCF_022346045.1 Corynebacterium sp. ACRQJ
TCAATCACCAGATTCGCGGCTTCACGCCGATACTCCGGCGTGTACTTCTTGCGCTGTTGGCTCACAATGAACATCCTCTCCTACGGACACAACATCCGTACAAGTTGGGTGTCCACTAAACGAGGGTAACCTCACCAAATCTTCCACTCTGCTTTTATATCTATTATGTTTGCGCTGGTAAGGACGTTTTGACGTATTCGTCAAAACCGAAAAAATCTCGAAAGTGGAAGATTTGGGACATTCGCCTTCTAGAGGGGAGGGTGGAGTCCGCTGAAGAATTCCACTAAGGCGTATTCGCTAAGGCATACCATGGAATAAAGCGTGTTTCGAAGCGCTGAATATTAAGAAGGTTACGAAAGCTACGTCAAAGAGAGGCGAACGTCATGAGCACATACACCTACAACGTCACTGGAATGAGCTGCGGGCACTGCGAGAACGCCGTCAAGGAGGAAGTTTCCAACCTTCCGGGCGTTTCGAACATTGAGGTCAGCGCAGACAAGGGGCTGCTGACGTTCGAGCACGACGGGGCAGCAGGGGAGCTGACGGATCAGCAGGTCATCGACGCAGTCGACGAGGCCGGCTACGAAGCCACCCGCGCATAGCGCCCCGCCGCTAGAAGGGACGCAGCCCCGCGATGCTGTAGAACTGGTGGCCCAGGAAAAGCAGCGCCGAATCGTCGGAGATCTCCGACACGTCCAGAACCTCCGCCGCCACCAGCGTAGATTCCCCCGCCTGGGCCGTATCTGAAATGCGCGCCCGCATCACGGCTCGGGAGTTCGGCAGCAGCGGCTCGCCCGTCTCGGCGGTCACCCACCCTTGAGATTCCGCGAAGCGGTCCGCGCCCGAGGTGGCGAAGGAGTGCGCTATGGGGGACTGGGCGTCATTAAGAAAGTGCACCAACATGCTGCTCGACCGCAACAGTTTACCTGCCGAGCCCGTGCGCTTCATCAGTGAGAAACTGATTGATAGTGGGTCGAGTGACAGTGAAGCAACAGATGATGCGGTCAGTCCGACGGGCTCGCCGTCGACGGTCGCGGTGATCAGCGTTACCCCCGCCGGATGTCCGCGGAAGACATCTCGAAACGCTGCTTCAAGATCGGTGTTACTCATTAGCATCACTAGACCTTTGGAAAAATTTGGGGTGACTGACGGGACTCGAACCCGCGACACCTAGGATCACAACCTAGTGCTCTACCAGCTGAACTACAGTCACCATTGCTGTTGAAAACAGCGGATTTCATGTTAGCCCACGCCCTGCGCCTTAACCAAAAGGCCAGTTCGCAAGGGGTGAAACTGGCCTAGATAGGGAAGCGCTCCGTCGCTGCCTTCGCCGCGGCTGTCGCGTCCGCGTTCGACGGGTCGGCCTCCACGAGCATCGCGCGGCGGTAGTAATCCAGCTCGCGGATGGATTCCTTGATGTCCGTCAGCGCGCGGTGCGCCATGCCCTTCGCGGGCTGGCCGTTGTACACGTGGGGATACCAGCGGCGGGCGAGCTCCTTCAGGCTGGAGACGTCGATCATGCGGTAGTGCAGGTACTGGTCCAGGTGTGGCATGTAGCGGTTGATGAACTTCCGATCTGCGCTGATGGTGTTGCCGGCCAGCGGCGCCACGCCTGCGGTGGGCACGTGTTTTTTCACGTAGTCGAGGACCTGCTCCTCGGCTTCTTCCAGTGTGATGTCGGAGGCGCGGATCTGTTCCGTCAGGCCGGATTCGCCGTGCATCTTCGTCACGACGGCATCCATGCGGGCGAGGTCGCGTTCGGTCGCGTGAATCACCAGGTCCAGCCCCTCGTCGAGCGGGGTAAGGTCCGCATCCGTCACAATCACCGCAATCTCGACGAGCACGTGCTGGTCCGGGTCGAGGCCCGTCATTTCGCAGTCGACCCACACGAGTCGATCGTTCTTGGCAACTTGATTCGGGGTGGTGTTCACGGATGTTCCTTTCTGTTGTTGATAATTCTATGCCTTTTTGGTGACGCCCCCTCGGGATCAGTCGCTTTCGGTTGCCATTTGGGCGTAGAACTTACCCACGATCGGCGCGGTGACCTTCCGTGGCAGGTACGTGGAGACGAAGTTCATGGCCTTGGACAGCGGGCCGGGGACTACGCGGAGTTTGTTCTTGGACAGGGCAGTCAGGGTGTCGATGGCGCAGTCTTCGTAGGTGGTCCAGAGGAAATCTGGTACGGCATCGTCAACTTCGGTGAGCTGCTCGTCTTCCTTGCGGGCCTCGCGCACCGGGCCGGGTGCCAGCAGGGTGCACTTGATGCCGTGGTCTCTGAGCTCGTAGTGCAGGGACTCGGTGAAGGTGTTGACCATCGCCTTGGTGCCGACGTAGGTGGCGTTTCCGGGGATGGCCATGTTGCCGGCGGCGGAGCCGACGTTGACGATGCCGCCCTCGCCGCGTTCCAGCATGCCGGGCAGCACGGCCTGGGTGAGTTCGTAGAGTGCGGTGGCGTTGAGCTCGAACTGCAGGCGCTCGTAATCCCAGTCGAGGTCCTTGAACTGTCCGAAGGTAGCAATGCCCGCGGAGTTGATGATGATGCTGACCGGGGTGGTGCGCAGCTCCTCCAGCAGCTCTGCGCGGGCGGAGGCATCCGCCAGGTCGACGGAGCGGATTTGCACGTCGCGGTTAGGGAATGCGTCCGCGATCTCTTGCATAGGGGCCACAGTGCGGGCGACTAGAAGGAGGTCGTAGTCGCGCCGGGCGAGCTCCTCGGCGATGGCCTTGCCGATGCCGGAGGAAGCGCCGGTGATCACGGCGTAGGAGCCCGGGGTGGGGGCGGGGAGGTCCAGCTCTACGGACTTCTGGGACTTGCCCAGGGGGAGGGAGCGGAGGGCGTCAATAGGGTTAAAGCGGCTATTCGCAGTCATGGCTACAACCATAGCGGGCGGCTCGGACAGGGGGTCGAGGTTCAGCGGGCGAGCTGAATTGGGCGGTGTTAGTTTAACCGCATGATCCCCGATATTCGCAGAGTCGGGCAGCACGCGACTCTCTACGCAACAGCACGTAACGAGCAGATTATTGACTTCATAATCGACCACACCGGCGAGGGGTGGCAGTACAACATTGAATCCTATGGCGGCATTCACCGCTTTGTGTTCCAGGGGCCTAAGGGGGAGCTAACAGCTAATGCCCACCTGATCGCTTCTGTCGCTGAGAACCCTCCAACGCTTCTGTGGCGATGGTCTGGGCAAGCTCAGGAAGGGAATACAGCCGGTCTGAATGTCAGCAACGCTGCGGAAGCGATGCGAAAGTGGGGCAACAACAAGATCTACCTGGCTTTGTTAATCAGGAGGTTCCATATCAGCCGGGCGAGGATGCTGTTACTTCGGTTGCGGGGGACGTTGGCGATGCCGCGTTTGAGATTTTTGGCCCACAGACCGTTTTCTTGTACGTCCCCATCAATCAGAGCGGCACATTCGCAACCTTCTTGCTGGATGGGTTTAGCATTCCTATACCAGAGATGACTATCGAAGAGATCTTCGTTAAGTGGGATCGCATACTTTCGCACTGCGATGACCCAGCGTGGAGTATCGAAGGTATTTCCCACATGCGACCAGACTGGCGAGTCGAAGAAGTTGAACCCGAGGAGTATCAGCGCGCGTGGAAAATCGTTGACGAAAAGGGCCGTTACTTCGTGGCCGAAATAACGGTTAACAGGGGAGAGCGCTACATGTCCCTTAGTAAGAAGGGACTTTTCACGGAAGAAGGTACCTGACGAGAACTGTCAGGCACCTTCGTGGCCAGAAAAGTGATGCAGTGGTTTAACGCAGGAGGCCAGCCTGCTTTGCAGCGGCGCCGATCAGGCCGATGCCTGCGGCAGCCACGGCGATCCAGGTGAGGGTCCAGCCGAACTGAGTGGCGCCGTAAGCAGTCTTGGCAGAGGAACCTGCCATGACGGATCCTGCAGCCATCTCTCCGGTCGCCTTGGTGTTCGGTGCAGCACCGGTTCCACGGAGGACGAACATACCAACTAGCTTTGCGGCTTCAATCTTCTGAGCGTCAGTGGGCGTACTCGGGGCAGCCTGAGCTGGGGCAGCAGCGAGGCTGAGGGCTGTCGCAGCAGCGACGGCAGCAGTAGCAAAACGCTTCATGGGGTCTCCTTTTGAGGTTTCAAAAACATGCAATTTCTATTGCAATCGCTCTTAGGTTAGACCAAGAAAAGGGGTCGACGCTCAGGAAACGTTAAACCCTTTCTTAGATGAGACGCGTTTCACATCCACGGCAACTCACAAGTAGGGGGCTGAGGCGCCAACGTGTCCACGATGCCGTGGCCGAACTGGCAACCTTGCCACGACTGAAGTGTCAATTATGTCGTGACTCATGACAATGGCGCCCCCGGCAGGACTCGAACCCGCGACACATGGGGTAGAAACCCACTGCTCTAATCCACTGAGCTACGGAGGCATACGAGTAGATGATAATGCACGCGCACGTGCGCTGAATTTGCGGGGCAGCCATACCGTAAGCGTGGCACAGCCGCGCAGGTCGGTACGGGGCAGCGTGGCACTGTCGCGGGGGTTCAGTGCGCCACCACTGTGACGCAACCAACAACACAAAACCGGGAAGTTCACCCTGTCCGGAGCGGAGGGTAAGGTTCCAAACATGTCCTCCCAGGCAGATCAGGAAGCTAAGCAAGCAGCGCAAGCCAAGCCCGCACAGGCGGAAGCGCAAACCCCGACCCAGCCCGCGAAGCTGGGCAACCCCGGCCTCGTGTACCTCATCGGTGCACTCGTCGCCGGGTGTTTCGGCGCGGTCATCGGCTACTCTTTCCTCGGCGAATCGCTCGCCCTGCTGGGCATTCCGGATCCCGGTCCGCTGACCACCATCGGTCTGCCCTTCGTCCGCGGCGCGGCGATTTTCATCGGCTGTCTGGGCCTCGGCGGGTTCCTCATGTCCGCCTTCGGCACGCCCCCGGACAAGCAGGGTTATCTCACCCTCGACGGCTTCCGTGCCGCACGCACGGGCACCTGGGGAATGATCGGTTTCGCAGTCCTGTCGATCCTGCTGATCCCCATGTACATGTCGGACATCTCCGGCAGCCCCCTCAAAGAGGTGCTCAAGCCCGAGTATTGGGGGATTGCGCTGGATCAGGTGTCGGCGT
Organism: Corynebacterium sp. ACRQJ; assembly: GCF_022346045.1. Taxonomy (NCBI): domain Bacteria; kingdom Bacillati; phylum Actinomycetota; class Actinomycetes; order Mycobacteriales; family Corynebacteriaceae; genus Corynebacterium; species Corynebacterium sp. ACRQJ. Next base: position 5,105 of record NZ_JAKRMT010000013.1, read on the forward strand.
CAAAGGCTTGGCTCTGGGTTGCCATCTTCGCTGGCGTGGCCGGTGGGCTTTCGCTGCTCACGCGCAAGTGGATCTGGCAGCCGATCTTCCTGGCGCTGTCGGTTCTTTCGCTGATCCCGCTGGCGCTGGAGGGGCACTCCGCGGCGGGCGGTAACCACGACTACGGTGTGAACTCGCTGCTCTGGCACATCATCTGCGTCTCACTGTGGGTGGGTGGCTTGCTGGCCCTGCTGGCGCACGCGAAGCGCCGCGGCCCGCACCTGGCCCTCCTCGTCCAGCGCTACAGCACCTTGGCGCTGTTCTGCATCATTGCCGTTGCGATCTCCGGCTTCATCAACGCACTGCTGCGCGTCCACCTGGACGAGCTCTTCACCACCCAGTACGGCCTGGTCATCGTCGCAAAAATGGTCATGACGTTGCTCCTGGCTTGGTTCGGCTGGGAGCAGCGCTCCCGCATCATCCCGAAGCTACGCGAAGGCGAGGGCGAAAGCGGTAAAACCACCAACGCTCAGCGCAAGCCGTTCATCCGCTTCGCTGCACTGGAGATCTTCATCATGGCCGCCACCATCGGCATCGCCGTCTCCCTGGGCCGCATCCCGCCGCCGATCGAGCAGATCGTTGACCTCACGCAGCAGGACGTACTGCTGGGCTACACCCTCACCGAGCCGCCGAGTATCGGGCGTTACTTCACCATGTTCCGCCTGGACCTCATCTTCGGCGTGGGCGCGATCCTCCTCCAAGCCGGTTACATGTGGGCCTGGCTGAGCATCCGGAAGCGCGGCATCGAATGGCCCATCCAGCGCCTGATCTGGTGGACCGCCGGCAACGTCACCCTGCTGTTCGCCACCAGCTCCGGCCTGGGCATGTACTCCATGGCGATGTTCGGCCCACACATGCTGCAGCACGTGATTCTCTCCATGGCCGTGCCCGTGTTCTGGGTCCTTGGTGGCCCCATGACGCTACTACTGCGCGCCCTGCCCGCCGCCGGCCGCGACGGCGTGGCGGGCCCGCGCGAATGGTTGGTCGTGTTCATCAACAACCCGTTCTCGCGCTTCCTGACGCACCCTATTGTCGCCGGAACGCAGTTCGTTGTCGGCTTCTATTACCTCTATCTTTCGCCGCTTTTTGACGCCATTGCGGGTGAGCACGCCGGCCACCTGTTTATGATGCTGCACTTCATCATCTCGGGGTACATCTTCTATTGGGTGATCATCGGCGTGGATGCTGCACCGCGGAACCTCTCGCCGTTCATCAAGATGCTGACGCTGTTTGCGATGGTGACTTTCCACGCATGGTTCGGTATTGCGATGATGCAGATTTCCGAGCCGCTGAATGCGGAGTTTTATAACCAGTTGGACTTCCCATTCCCTGTGGACCTGGATCACCAGCAGTATCTGGGCGGCAGCATCACCTGGGCTCTGGGTGAGATTCCGCTGCTGGTGGTTTCCATCGCCCACGGATTCCAGTGGCTGCGTTCCGACCGGCGCGAGGCCAAGCGTTTCGACCGCCGTGAAGAGCGTACGGGCGACGAAGAGCTGGAGGCATACAACGCGATGCTGGCTGGGCTTTCCAGCGGACAGATTGATACTGGCAACCGCGCATACTACGGCGATGATTACCACGACCAGGACGTTCAGAGCTCCCTGCACTCGGCCAAGCACAAGTCGCAACACAAGGCCCAAAATCGGGGCCAGAGCCAAGCCCAGAGCCAAGCCCAGCGCCAGGCTCAGGAGCAGGGCAAAAAACAGGCTCAGGGCAAGGCCGAAACCAAAGCCGAGGACAAGCAATCCCGCGGAAAGTCGGACTAACACACACCCGGCCGCGAACTGTCAACCCCCTTCTTTTCAACCTGTGGATAAGCGCCTTGGATGGGCGGAGTTGTCCACAGGGTGGCGTCACGAAGAAAAAGAAAAACCCCGAAACGCGCTAACAATAAAGCCACGCGCCGGGGAACAAGCTTCGGTGCGACAACAAGGAAGGGGACAAGTCAGATGAGCAACAATCTGGCGCAGGCATATCTGGTGGGGAACGCGGTTGACCACCCGCAGATTCGGATCAAAGGGCTGGACGGCGGGCCCACACTCACCACGTTCCGCGTGGCGATGAACCACCGCTACCAAGGTGCGGACGGGCAGTGGAAGGACGGCGACCCGTGCTACATGGAAGTGCAGTGCTGGGGAGCGCTGGGCGACAACGTCAGCGCGACGGTGTGCAAGGGGATGTCCGTGATCGTCGTCGGACGCATCGTGCAGAGCACGTGGGAAGCCAACGGCGAAGATGGCCAGCCCGTGACCCGCAGCGTGCTGCGCGTGCGTGCGACTCACGTGGGTCCGGACCTGAGCGCCCGGAACGTGTTGGTGAACGTCCGCAAGGCTGTGGAGCAAAACGCACAGCAGGCCGTGGAACAGAACGTTCAGCAGAACCTGGCGCAGAACACGGCGCAGAACGGTGGCTCGCCGGAGCTGGTGGGAGTCGGCGCGGGCGGCCAGGAAGAGGAAGTGGAACCTGCGTTCTAAGCGCTAGTCTCAGCGCTAATCCAAGCGCTTAATGGGCGCTAAATGGTGAGGCCGACCTGGGCCGCTCGGGGGAGTAGCCCAGGTCGGCCTTCGCACGGTGGCACCACGTACACTGGGTGGGCGAATACATTGGGACACTAACCACGAAAGGTCAAAAGAGTTCACCGTGGGCGAGTTCATTTACACCATGAAGAACGTGCGCAAGGCGCACGGCGATAAAGTCATCCTGGATAACGTCACGATGGCGTTCTACCCCGGCGCCAAGATCGGCGTGGTAGGCCCGAACGGTGCAGGTAAGTCCTCCATCCTGAAGATCATGGCTGGCATCGATCAGCCCTCCAACGGCGAGGCTTTCCTGGACCCCGGCGCAACCGTCGGCATCCTGCTGCAGGAGCCGCCGCTGAACGAGGAAAAGACTGTTCGCCAGAACGTCGAAGAGGGCATGGGCGAGATCTTCGAAATCCGCCAGCGCTACGAAGAGATCGCCGAAGAGATGGCCACCAACTACACCGACGAGTTGATGGAAGAGATGACGTCTCTGCAGGAGAAGATCGACGCTGCAGATGCGTGGGAGCTGGACTCCAAGATCGAGCAGGCCATGGAAGCGCTGCGTTGCCCTCCGTCCGATGAGCCGGTGACCCACCTCTCCGGTGGCGAGCGCCGCCGCGTGGCCCTGGCGAAGCTGCTGCTTTCCGAGCCGGACCTGCTGCTGCTCGACGAGCCCACTAACCACCTGGACGCCGAGTCCGTGCTCTGGCTGGAGCAGCACCTGAAGGACTACAAGGGCGCCGTCCTGGCCGTCACCCACGACCGCTACTTCCTGGACCACGTCGCCGGCTGGATCTGTGAGGTCGACCGCGGCAAGCTGTACCCCTACGAGGGTAACTACTCCACCTACCTGGAGACGAAGGCCAAGCGCCTGGAAGTTGCCGGCAAGAAGGATGCGAAGCTGCAGAAGCGACTCAAGGAAGAGCTGCAGTGGGTCCGCTCCGGCGCCAAGGCTCGCCAGGCGAAGAACAAGGCCCGTTTGCAGCGCTACGAGGAGATGGCTGCCGAGGCGGAGAAGTACAAGAAGCTGGACTTTGAAGAGATCCAGATTCCGACTCCGCCGCGCCTGGGCAACCAGGTGGTCGAGGTCAAGGACCTGAACAAGGGATTCGACGGTCGCACCCTGATCAAGGACCTGTCGTTCACCCTGCCGCGCAACGGCATTGTGGGCGTCATCGGTCCGAACGGTGTTGGTAAGACCACCCTGTTTAAGACCATCGTTGGCCTGGAAGAGCCGGACTCCGGCGAGGTGAAGGTCGGCTCCACCGTGCAGCTGAGCTACGTGGACCAGAACCGCGAGAACATCGACCCGGAGCAGACCGTCTGGGAGGTCGTTTCCGACGGCCTGGATTACATCCACGTCGGCCAGAACGAAATGCCTTCCCGCGCGTACCTGTCCGCATTCGGCTTCAAGGGCCCGGACCAGCAGAAGCCTTCCAAGGTGCTGTCCGGCGGTGAGCGCAACCGCCTGAACCTGGCGCTGACGCTGAAGCAGGGCGGCAACCTGATCCTGCTGGATGAGCCGACTAACGACCTGGACGTTGAGACCCTGTCTTCCCTGGAGAACGCTCTGCAGCAATTCCCGGGCTGTGCAGTGGTCATCTCGCACGACCGCTGGTTCCTGGACCGCACCTGTACCCACATCCTGGCCTGGGAGGGCAACGTTGCCGAAGGCCAGTGGTACTGGTTCGAGGGCAACTTCGAGGACTACGAGAAGAACAAGGTGGAGCGCCTCGGCCCGGAGGCTGCACGTCCGCACCGCGTGACGCACCGCAAGCTGACACGCTAGTCGGGAAACTCGGCGGCGCAGCAGTGCGCCGGCACCGCGCGTGACCACAGCGCGCTGAAGTAGCTCGGCGGCGCAGGCCAATTTGCTGGCCTGCGCCGCCTTTCTCGTTTAAACCGTGTAACTACGTGAACCTGTGTGAACGATGTGGCAGTATTGGTTCACGAAACAAAAGTTATCTGTGAGGTTCTAAGCGAGGTTTGAAACGCAATGCCCTTCATCGAACACGAGGCCACCGGGACTCGCTGGCACACCTGCCACCGCGAGCTCCGCTGGTCTGACTTCGACCAATACCAGCACGTCAATAACGCCAAGTATCTGGAATTCGGCCAGGACGCGCGGATGGTCTTCCTCAAAGACGTGCTGATGGAAATGGACATTGCCGTGCCCCCGATGTTCGCGCGCCACACCACCATCGACTACCCATTCCCGCTGTCGCCGGGGGAGTCGGAAGTGGCCGTGGCCTCCTACTTCATCGACGTCGGGCGCAAATCCTGCACCATGCGCCAGGTCGTCCAGGATTCCGTCGGGCGGATCACCTGCACCATCGACGCGGTCATGGTGGGTATCGACGTGATGACTGGGAAGTCCCGCGAGTGGAGCGAACAGGACATCGACAACATCAACCAATTCTTGATCCCGGAGGACCACGAGGTGGTCACCGACCGCGCCACCACCGCCGCGCGCTTCTAGCGGCGCATGAATACTTGCGCGCTTGCAGTCCGGCGCTGTCCCCGCGGACTCGCTGACCCGCAAGCGCCCAGCCCGCGCGAGCTTCAGCTTTGGGGAGGGCTAAGGTGGGGGAACTATGGGCGTCACAATCGATTTACAGGGAACAATTGATTCGCGATCCGCGACCGCGGCAGTGAGTGCCATGCGGCGCGCGGGGGCGGTGATGAAGCGTGCGCTGGTGATGGATCCGGGTGCGCTGGTGCGGTTGAGCGCTGTGGGGGAGCGGTCGACGGATCTTTTTATTTCGACGCCCCTAGGCTGCGTGGTTTCCGTCCGAGTGCCCGGACAGGTCGTCGGCGCCGGAAGTGCGCACGCTGGCAGTGGCGGCACTGTGGCCTATGCCAGCGACGCGCTGGAGGCGATCGTCGCGTTTGAACCCGGCCAGCAGACCCTCGACCTGGGCGCGGACATGGACCTGATGTGGGTTGGCTCGCCGCCTCCGCAGCAGGGCTTCGAGCTGATCGACACGGTTCCGGGGGAAGTGGTGCGCGGCCTACACGCGGACATGGCCACGGAGAACGAGGCTAACTCCGGGCCGATGGGGATTGCGCGCAGCCTGCTAGAACAGCAGGTTCTCACAGTGCAGCGCGGTAATGACGCCACCGCCTCCGTTGCCCTGGAGGGGCGAACGATCGCGGCGCTCGGCGGCCTGCGACTGGTTCCGGAGCCGGGGGAGAAGCTGCGGGACTATGACTATGTGCGCGTGAGCGCCAGCGGGTCGTGGATTCGGGTGGATGCACTGGTTGGCAGCGTGTACGCGCCACGCCCCGGTGGACTGGCGCGGGTTCCCGGGCCACGCTAGAGGTTTGGGGAGCCGCCGCACGCGGGGGTGCTGCGACGTGAGCGATTTAGGAACCGGCGTACATGTCGTAGCCCAACTTGGTGCTCATGACCACGACAACGACGAGCAGCGCGATGCGGACAAAGCCGGTTCCCTTGGTAAGCACCAGGCGTGCCCCAATTTGCGCTCCCGCCACGTTGAAGACCGCCAGGCCGAGGCCCAGCAGCCAAAGCACGTGACCGCCGATGGCGAACACGGTTAGCGCGCCCAGGTTCGTGGCGATGTTGATGACCTTCGCCAGTGCGGCGGATTCCACGAAGGACCTGCTAAGAAGCGCGGTGAAAACGATAATGAGAAACGTGCCCGTGCCCGGACCGAAGAAGCCGTCGTAAGTGGCGATAGCTCCCACTGCGAACAGCGCGATGAGCCATCGGCGACGGCTCTGCGATGGAGCGCGTTGGGGTGTGCCAAAGCTGGGTTTGAGGGCGACATACGTGCCAACTGCCAGCAAGAGAATAATCACCAAAGGTCGCAAAACCTCGGAGCTGAGCGCCGCTACCAGCAGCGCACCAGAGGCCGAGCAGGCGAAAGCCAGCGGAACCCCATAGGCCACCAGGCGCCGATCGATCTTTTGGCGAATATCAGAGGACCGGAGCATGCGCGTGGCAGCCGATGAAGTGCCAAAAACCGCCGCGAGTTTGTTCGTCGCCATTGCCGAGGCTTCGGGGGTCGCGGGTGCGACGATCAAAATGAGGGGGATGAGGACGAGGCCACCGCCGCCGACGATGGCATCAATGAGCCCGGCGACGAAGGATCCCACTGCGAGGAGTGAAAACGCCTCGGCAGAAAGATCGGCTAACACTTTTAGAACTGATCGGGAGTGTTGACCAGCATCTGCGCGACCCGCTCCATGTGCTCCCACATGGCCGCACGGTGTGCGTCGGGGAGCTGTTCCTTGTCGATGGTGGCCATGGCGTTACCCATGAGCTCTAGCCAGCGGTCGCGGGCGGCCGTGTCGATGCGGAATGGGGCGTGGCGCATCCGCAGGCGCGGGTGGCCGCGGCGAGCGTTGAATTCCGCAGGGCCGCCCCAGTACTGCACCAGGAACCAGCGCAGTCGATCCTCGGCGCCTTCGAAATCCTGTTCCGGGTACATCGGCGCGAGGATATCGTCGGTGCGGACCTGGCGATAGAACTCGTGCACGATGGCGCGGAAGGTCTCTTCGCCAACAGCGTCGTAGAAGCTAGAAGTCATGCCTCCAACCTTATCCGTTCTGTGGAAACCGACGGGGCTAGTTAGGTGCAGCCACGCCCGCCGAAGGGGCGCAGCCCCGGCGATTACTTGCCGGCTGCGTCGAATGCGCGGGCAGCCTTGGCACGTGCCACCCGGTCGCGGCCTTCGGAAAGTACGCGGCGCAGGCCACTCGGGGTGTCCTCCGCCTTCACCAGTTCGGCGATGGCGGAATCCGTTGCGTCGCTGTGATCCCAGGACGGGTAGATGCCCTCCAGGGTGCGCAGCGCCATCTCGGAGTTCAGGGACTTCCACCACTCCACGGCGTGGGCAACGTAATCCGTGCTGAACTGTTGCAACAGGTCGGCGTGGCCGACGTGCACCAGGCCCGCGTTGCGGTGGCGCAGGCTCAGGTTGCTCTGCTGCGGAGCCTCCACGGTGAGGGCACGCCAGACCTGCTGCTTGGTCTGCTCGTCCGGCACGGAGGAACGCGCCTGCAGCGCCAATGCCGCACCGCTGGAGGACTTGTCCTGAGCCTCTTCGGCGGCAATCCGCGCCTCCACCTGATCGGCGTTTTCGCCGGTGGCACGGGCTGCGGCGGTCAGCGCAATGATGATCGCCCAGCGCAGGTCCTGGTCCACGTTCAGACCCGGAATCACCTCGGCGGCATCAGCCTCGCCCAGCAGCGCGAGCAGCACGTCCGCCGACTCCGCGGAGTGCACGCAGCCCACGTAGGCGCGAACGAACGCCAGCTGGGCCGGGCCTTCGGTCTCGCGCGCCGCCGCCAGGAAGGCCTTGCGCAGCTGCGCCCAGCCCTCGTCCGCCCAGTCCGGGTCGGCGTAGTTTGCAGCCGCCGTGCGGGCCTGAGCCAGAATCTGCTCCAGCACCGCCAGCTCGGTTTCCTCAGCCGCGCCGCCGGCAACCAGGCCAATGAAATCGCGCGCCCGCATCTGCGCATTGCGCGTCATCTGCCACGCCGCGGACCACACTAGGGCACGCGCCATCGGGTCCGTAATGCGCACGATGTTCGGCTTGCCGCCCTCGGCCCCGCCGCTATCCCCGCCGCCGATCGCCGTCGCCAGGGATCCCTCATCCAGCGCCATGTTGCCGTAGGCCAGGTCATCGTCGTTGACCAGCACCAGATCGCCGGCGGGCACGCCCACCAGCTCCGGAACTTCGGTGCGCTCGCCGGAAATATCCAGCTCCACGCGCTTGGTGCGCTTCAGCACATCCCCCTCAAAGCTGTACACGCCCACAGCAATGCGGTGGGTGCGGGTCTCGCCCGCGCCGGGCTGCGCGCCGGACTGCTCCACGGCAAAGGAAGTGTAAGCCCCGTCGTTTACCTCAAAGACCGGGGTCAGGGTGTTGATGCCCGTCGTGCGCAGCCACTGGTCCGACCAGTCGGAAAGGTCGCGCCCCGAAGCCTTCTCCAGCGCCCCCAGCAGGTCCGCGAACGTCGCGTTATCCCAGGCGTGCGCCGCGAAGTGCGCGCGGATGCCAGCGAAGAACTCCTCCAGCCCCACGTAGGCCGCCAGCTGCTTCAACACGCTGGCACCCTTGGCGTAGGTGATGCCGTCGAAGTTGGCCTCCACCGTCTCGATGTCGCCCGCGTCGGAGAACACCGGGTGGGTGGAGGACAGCTGATCCTGCGCATACGCCCACGCCTTCTCCTTGCTGTTGAACGTCACCCATGCCGTGTCGTACTTCGTGGCCCCAGCCTGGCTCATGGCGGCCGACCAGGTGGCGAAGGATTCGTTCAGCCACAGGTCGTCCCACCACTTCATCGTCACCAGGTCGCCGAACCACATGTGCGCCAGCTCGTGCAGGATCGTATCCGCACGGCGTTCGTACTGGTAGTGGCTGGCTGCGGAGCGGAAGATGTACTCGTCGCGGATCGTCACCGCACCCGCGTTCTCCATGGCACCCATGTTGTATTCCGGGCAGAAGATCTGGTCGTACTTGTAGAACGGGTAGCCGATGCCGAACTTATCCGCGTAGTAGTCGAAGCCCTGCTTGGTCACCTCGAACAGCTCGTCGGCATCCAGGTACTCCGCCAGCGACTGGCGGCAATACAGCGCCAGCGGTACGCGCATCTCCCCGCTGGTCTGCAGGTTCTTCTCCTTGGCCGCCGCGGACTCGGGGTGCTCGGTGATCGTGCCGCGCCACTCGTCGCGCACCACGTGCCACGGGCCGACGCAAAACGCAATGAGGTAGGTCGACAGCAGGTAATCCACGGTCGCACTGTGCTTTTTCTTATTGACGCCCTCAGCCTCCGCCACGGAAACCTCGTTGTTCGTCACCACGGTCCACTCGGCGGGCGTGGTGAGCTCGACATCATAGGTCGCCTTGATGTCCGGCTGGTCGAAGCAGGCGAAGACCCGCTTGGCGTCCGCCGTCTCGAACTGGGTGTACATGTAGGCCTGGTCATCGCTGGGGTCGAAGAAGCGGTGCAGACCCTGACCCGTGGTGGAGTACGGAATTTCTGCCTCCACCAGCAGCTCGTGCTGGCCACTAGACAGGCCTTCGAGCGGAATGCCCGTAGTGGCGTCATAAGTAAAGTCCCCAAGCTCAGCGCCATCGAGCTCCACCCGCGACAGCGAGTCCGCGCGCAGGTCCAGGAAGGTAGACCCGGCGCCGGAGGTGAAGGTAATGCGGGTCAGCGAGCGGAAGTGCTTGTTTTCCGGCTTCTCGCCGCCGGAAAGATCCAGCTGAATGGTGTAGTGAACATCGCTGATGAGGCTGGCGCGATGCTCGGCCTCGGTACGGGTTAGGTTGATGGAAGTCATGCAGACCACCCTAGTAGCCGCGCCGGACAGGGTTCCCGCGCCATGGCTAGAGTGGGGGACATGACCGATACAAAGAACCAAACCGTAACCATGTTCTTCGACGCCATCTGCCCCTTCGCCTGGGTTACCAGCCGCTGGCTGATGGAGGTCCAGGAGGTCCGCGACGTGGAGGTGAAGTTCCAGCCGATGAGCCTCTCCGTCCTGAACGAGGGGCGTGACCTGGACCCCGCTTACCGCGAGAAGATGGATGCCGCGTGGGCGCCGGCGCGCGTGGCTACCGCGATTTGGCAGCAGCACCCGGAGAAGCTCTCCGCCTGGTACACCGCCCTGGGCACCAAGATCCACAACGAGGAGCGCGCGGATGCAGCCGACCCGCACGGCTACGACGAACTGATCGCCGAGGCTCTGGAAGAAGCTGAGCTGCCCGCCGAACTGGCAAAGGTTGGTCACCTGGCCGCCGACGATGAAGGCTCTGTTGATGCGCCGCTGCGTAAGTCCCAGGACAAGGCGATCGAGCTGGTGGGCGACGAGGTCGGCACCCCGGTCGTGCAGCTGGGCGACGTGGCTTTCTTCGGGCCGGTCATCACCCGCATCCCGCGCGGGGAAGAGGCAGGCAAGATGTTCGATGCCTCCGTGACCCTGGCGGCGAACCCGCACTTCTTCGAGCTGAAGCGTTCCCGCACCGAAGCGCCGGTCGCGGAGTAGCGCCCGCGGTAGAACACTTGCGGAGTAGCGCCCGCCGGCAGCCAGCAACCGGCTAGACTGGCAGCATGCGTATTTACCTAGGTGCAGATCATGCCGGTTTCGAGATGAAGAACGTGATCAAGGATCACTTAACCTCCAAGGGCTTCGAGGTTGTGGACTGTGGCGCCCACACCTACGACGCGAACGACGACTACCCGGCCTTCTGCATCGCAGCGGCCAAGTCCGTGGTGGAGGACGAGGGCTCGCTGGGCATCGTGCTCGGCGGTTCCGGCAACGGCGAGCAGATCGCCGCCAACAAGGTTCCGGGCGCGCGCTGTGCGCTGGCGTGGTCCGTGGAGACCGCGAAGCTGGCCCGTGAACACAACAACGCCCAGCTGATCGGGCTGGGCGGTCGTATGCACTCCGAGGAGGAGGCGCTGGCGATTGTCGATGCTTTCGTCACCCAGCCGTGGTCCGAGGCGGAGCGCCACCAGCGCCGTATCGACATCCTGGCTGAGTACGAGCGCACGGGGGAGGCGCCGGCGCTGCCGGAGAACTAAATAACTACTTCTCCGCGAGATCTGCTCGCGAGAACTACTTCTGCGCGGTGGTGTCCGACGAGGTCGGGGCGCCATCGCGTTTTTGCTGCCATTCCTTGACCACGTTGGAATCCCACAGGGTCAGCCCGTTGTACTTGGCCACTGGCCGGGGTGCGCGACCGCGGCCTGCATAGCTGGTGAAGGTGCCACGAGCTGTGCCGGAGTACTCAGCGCACTGTGATGCTGTCCAGAGCTCCGTGCCGGTATTTTTGTCGACGATAATTGGTTCCATAAAACTAGAATGTACAGCCCATAGGTAACCCATACAATTAGAGTGGCGCATTTGCTACACCTGCATACCCCCGCAACTATGCAGGTTGTGGGCTATTTTCGCCAACTGTGCTGGGGTGATTTTGCTGGATAGCGGTGTGTATGGTGTAACATCGCACAACGTAACGGAAGCTAGCTTCCAGTGGGAATGTCGTATAGTGGCTAATACCTCAGCCTTCCAAGCTGAAGACGCGGGTTCGATTCCCGTCATTCCCTCCAAACTTTTAAGGCAGTTCCCCCCGAGCGCAGGCGAGCGCAACGACGGGGGAGCTGCCGTTTTGTATTTCCCAGCAACCAGCCAGTAAAGTAGCGGGCGCAACGTCCCTTCGGGGCATGCAAAGATCGGGATATGGCGCAGTTTGGTAGCGCACTCGCTTTGGGAGCGAGGGGTCGCAGGTTCAAATCCTGTTATCCCGACATTTTTTATTTTCACTCTTTTCTTTGTGACGCCACCCTGCGGTTCGTCGCATTGAAAAGGTGAAATGGGGGTTCGCAGTCCGGATCGGTGGGGGATTCGGCGATCCGCTTAGTGGCCAGGGAGCCTGAAAACCACACCCCAGCGTGATGCGCCTGGCGATGGTTCTATAAAATTGAGCACCGACCGTAAAAAGCGCTGCGAGATAAACGAGAGACCGCGGTGCCAAAGAAGCTATTAATACACAGGAGTGTGCATTCGTGAAGAGCTCTGTAGAAAAGCTGAGCGCCACCCGCACCAAGCTGACGATTGAGGTTCCATTCGAGGAGCTTAAGCCAGAGTTCGACAAGGCCTACGCAACCCTCGCGCAGCAGGTAAACATGCCGGGCTTCCGCAAGGGCAAGGTTCCGGCGAAGATTCTGGAAGCTCGCCTGGGCCGTGGCGTTGTCCTGGATCAGGTCATCAACGAGATGCTGCCTTCTCGTTACAGTCAGGCTGTCGAGGAGAACGACGTGAAGGCCCTGGGCCAGCCGGAGATCGAGATCTCCGAGCTGGAGGACGGCAAGCACATCACCTTCACCGCCGAGGTCGACGTTCGCCCGGAGATCGAGGTTCCGGACTTTTCCGCCATCTCCGTTGAGGTTGCACCGCTGAAGGCCGACGACGAGGCCATCGATGCGGAGCTGAAGAACCTGCAGGCTCGCTTCGGCACCCTGAAGCCGGCTGACCGCGCAGTGAAGAAGGGCGACTTCGTCTCCATCGACCTGTCCGCCACCATCGACGGCGAGACCGTCGACGAGGCCACCACCGAGGGCCTGTCCCACGAGGTTGGCAACGATTCCCTCATCGAGGGCCTGGATGATGCGCTGGTCGGCATGAAGGAGGGCGAGGAGTCCACCTTCACCTCCAAGCTGGTTGCCGGTGAGCACGCTGACGAAGAGGCTGAGGTTACCGTCAAGCTCGGTTCCGTCAAGGAGCGCGAGCTGCCGGAGCTGGACGACGACTTCGCGCAGCTGGCCAGCGAGTTCGACACCCTGGACGAGCTGAAGAAGTCCCTGAAGGGTCAGGTCGAGCAGCAGCTGAAGAACACCCAGGCCGGCGAGATCCGCGACAAGGTTCTGGCCGAGGCCCTGGAGCAGACCGAGTTTGAGCTGCCGGAGGGTGTTGTTAAGGAGCAGGTCGACGCTCAGATCCAGCAGATCATCCAACAGTTCGGCGGCGACGAGAAGGTCTTCGAGTCCATGCTGGCTGCCCAGGACATGACGCGCGAGAAGTTCGAAGAGGATGCACGCAGCTCCGCTGAGGATTCCGTGCGCACCCAGCTGTTCCTGGACGCAGTTGCGGACAAGGAGCAGCCGGAGGTTTCCCAGGAAGAGCTGATGGATCACATCGCCTTCACTGCAAACCAGTACGGCATGGACCCGAACCAGTTCATCATGCAGCTGCAGCAGGCCGGCCAGCTGGGCAGCCTGTTCGCTGATGTCCGCCGCGGCAAGGCACTGGCGCTGAACATCGCCCGTACCTCCGTGAAGGACACCGACGGTGCGGACGTTGACCCGAAGGAGTACTTCGGCGACGTTGAGGCTGAGGGCGACAAGGCAGACAAGGCGGAGGCTGACAAGGCGGATAAGGCTGAGGAGAAGCCGAAGAAGGCTCCGGCGAAGAAGTCGACCGCGAAGAAGAGCACGGCTAAGAAGTCCACTGCGAAGAAGAGCACGGCGAAGAAGTCGACTGCCAAGAAGAGCACGGCTAAGAAGTCCACCGCTAAGAAGTCGACCGCCAAGAAGTCGACCGCCAAGAAGGCTACGAAGTCTACGGCGAAGAAGTCCACTGCCAAGAAGACCACCAAGAAGGCAGCGGAGAAGAAGGAAGACTAAGAGTTTTCCCTGACCGCCGGGACCTCTACTCGAGGTTCTGGCGGTTTTCTTTTTGCCCCGTCCGCCATGCCTTACTCCGGCTCGCTGTCATACCGTGTGCTTACACACTGGACGCTGCCACCCCGTACGGCTACCAAGCCGTGCGCTGACAGCGAACAACCCCACCGGAAGGCACGCTTTGCCGACGGGTGTGACTAGGCTGGGGCGCATACAAAAGTGAACTTTCGTAAAACTTTCGGCAAGGAGCGAAGTTGAGTTCGGAAACCCCAAACCATAGAGACTCAGTCTACGAGCGCCTGCTGCGCGAGCGAATCATCTTCCTGGGCAGCCAGGTGGACGACGAGATCGCCAACGAGCTGTGCGCCCAGATTCTGCTGCTGTCCGCAGAGGATCCGACGCGCGACATCAGCCTGTACATCAACTCTCCCGGCGGCTCCGTCACCGCGGGTATGGCGATCTACGACACGATGAAGTACGCGCCGTGCGACATCGCTACCTACGGAATGGGCCTGGCGGCGTCCATGGGCCAGTTCCTGCTTTCCGCAGGCACAAAGGGTAAGCGCTACGCCCTGCCGCACGCCCGCATCATGATGCACCAGCCGTCCGCAGGCGTGGGCGGCACCGCCGCCGACATCGCCATCCAGGCAGAGCAGTTCGCCTACACCAAACGGGAAATGGCGGAGCTGATCGCGGAGTTCACCGGCCAGACCGTTGAGCAGATCACCAAGGATTCCGACCGCGACCGTTGGTTCACTGCCCAGCAGGCCAAGGAATACGGTTTCGTCGACCACGTCATCACCTCTGCGAAGGAGAGCTAAGACATGTCAGAGATGCAGATGCCAGAAATGCGATACATCCTGCCGTCGTTCGTGGAGCACTCCAGCTACGGCGCGAAGGAATCCAACCCGTACAACAAGCTGTTCGAGGAGCGCATCATCTTCCTGGGTACCCAGGTGGACGACGCTTCCGCCAACGACATCATGGCGCAGCTGCTCGTGCTGGAGGGGCTGGACCCGGACCGGGACATCACGATGTACATCAACTCTCCCGGCGGTTCCTTCACCAGCCTGATGGCGATCTACGACACGATGCAGTACGTCCGCCCGGACGTGCAGACCGTCTGCCTCGGCCAGGCCGCCAGCGCCGCCGCCGTGCTGCTGGCCGCTGGCACCCCGGGCAAGCGCGCAGCTCTGCCGAACGCCCGCGTGCTGATCCACCAGCCCGCCACCGGCGGTGTGCAGGGCCAGGTTTCCGACCTGGAGATCCAGGCCAAGGAGATCGAGCGTATGCGCAAGCTGATGGAGGAGACCCTGGCGCGCCACACCGGCAAGTCCGCCGAGCAGGTACGCATCGACACCGACCGTGACAAGATCCTGACGGCCGAGGAGGCCAAGGAGTACGGCATCGTCGACCAGGTCTTCGACTACCGCAAGCTGTCGGCGCAGAAGTAGCACCCGGCAAACACTAGCGACCCGCGGGGCTTTCAGCTTCCGCGGGCATTCCGGCGTGGCGCGGTAGAATCGAAGGCCTATGAGGGTGCTAATCTAGCTGTCCCGCAAGTTACCCGATCCAAGAAAGCCTGATGTCCCGCATGCCTGAAAGCGCAGAGCTCCTGAAGTGCTCCTTCTGTGGAAAGAGCCAGAAGCAGGTCCGCAAGCTGATTGCCGGCCCTGGTGTTTACATTTGCGACGAATGCATCGAGCTTTGTAACGAGATCATCGAAGAGGAGCTGCTGGCGGTCGATCCTGCGGAGAGCTCGGCGAAGCTGCCGAAGCCCGCGGCTATCGCCGAGTTCCTGGATAGCTACGTGATCGGCCAGGACGAGGCCAAGCGCACCCTGGCCGTCGCCGTGTACAACCACTACAAGCGCATCCAGGTCGAGGAGTCGAACGCCGCCGCCCGCCGCTCTGACGACGAGGTGGAGCTGGCGAAGTCCAACATTCTGATGCTGGGGCCGACCGGTTCGGGCAAGACCTATCTGGCGCAGTCGCTCGCCCGGATGCTCGATGTGCCTTTCGCCATTGCTGACGCCACCAGTTTGACCGAAGCCGGCTACGTCGGTGAAGACGTAGAGAACATCCTGCTGAAGCTTCTCCAGGCCGCCGACTTTGATGTGGCGAAGGCCCAGCGCGGCATTATCTACGTCGACGAGGTGGACAAGATCTCCCGCAAGTCGGAGAACCCGTCCATCACCCGCGACGTGTCCGGCGAAGGCGTGCAGCAGGCCCTGCTGAAGATCCTGGAAGGCACCGTTGCCGCCGTTCCGCCGCAGGGCGGCCGCAAGCACCCGAACCAGGAGTTCATCCAGTTCGACACGAAGAACGTTCTGTTTATCGTGGCGGGCGCATTCTCCGGGTTGGAGAAGGTCATTTCCGAGCGCCGCGGCAAGAAGGGTCTGGGCTTCGGCGCGGAGATCAGCGCGAAGTCCGAGGAAGATCCGAACCCGTTCCAGTTCGTGGAGCCGGAGGATCTGGTGAAGTTCGGTCTGATCCCCGAGCTGATCGGCCGCCTGCCAGTGCTGACCCACGTCGGCCACCTGGACGAGGACGCCCTCGTGCGCGTACTGACCGAGCCGAAGAATTCCCTGGTGCGCCAGTACCAGCGCCTGTTCGACATGGACGGCGTGCGCCTGACCTTCGAGGACGAGGCGCTGCGAGAGATTGCCCAGAAGGCACTGGCCCGCGAGACCGGCGCCCGCGGCCTGCGGTCCATCATGGAAACCCTGCTGCTGCCGACCATGTTCGCCATCCCTGAAGATGAGGAAACCGGCGAGGTCATCATCACCGGCGCATGCGCCCGCGGGGAGGCGGAACCGACCCTGCTGACCCACGAAGAGGTCGCCAAGCGGGATAAGAAGAGCGCCTAGTCGTGATATAGGTCCGATGGCGCCGAGGGGGCGTCATCAACCTCTTCATCCTCATGCCGCGCGTGGTTGTAGAGCGACGCGGCGACCGAGGTACCAATCACCGAAGAATGCGAAGCGTGGGTGTACGACGCGCCCTGGTTGGTGGGCATCGTGGTGGTGAGGAAGGCGATGACCGCATCGCACGTCAGGGTCCGCAGGCCATCCTCGTTTTCGGGGGTGCTGGAATCCATGCCGTACAGGGCATGGAACGTTGGGCCCTGGGTGACGGCGAAGGAGCACAGCGCGGTGATGAGTGCATAGGTATCCTCCGCGGAGACGCCGCTGCGAAAGGCGCCAATATCGTGGCCGCGCATTAGCACGCGATCCAGGTGCAGCACCACCGGGGAATCCTCTAAAACGCCTACGCGGTGGACGAGCTCCGGATCGCCCAGCAGATTCTCCGCCACAATCAGGCGCACTGCGTCCGGGTGGGTGGCAAAGCGCGTGTAGGTGGCGGCGACGAGCTTGCGCATCTCGCGGACAGGGGAGCTTTCCATCTCCGGGTTGTCATAACCATTTAGCGGCACGGGCCAGATGGAGGAGTGGGCATAACGCAGCGCTTCCTCGTACAGGCGAGCCGGGGAATCCAGCAGCTCGCAGTTCTGCGGCAGGCGTGCGGCCTGGGTGATCGCGGCCAGGTGTTCAGGAGTGAATGCGGCACCGACCCGGATGGCGATGGTCACGGCGGTGTTCATGGCCTGGATGTACTGCTGTTCGCCGAGGCCATACCAGGCCGCAGAGGCGGGAAGGTGGGGCTTATTCTGCACCAATTCAGTTTATCTATGAAGGGGCTGAGCCTGCAGCGATGTGCAGTTAATCCAGGCTCGTGCGGGGGTGGTTTGATGTGCGAATGCAGTGAGAGTGCAGGGTGTCGGGCAGGTTATTACAGTAGGGAGAGGATTTAAGAAAACTCTCACCAACGCATTGCTTAAGGAGCCCCGCGTGACCACCAACAACCAGAATGCCGTTACCGTCACCGTCACGGGTGCCGGCGGCCAGATCGGCTACTCCCTGCTGTTCCGCATCGCCAAGGGGGAGGTCTTCGGCGACCGCGTAGTGAACCTGCGCCTGTTGGAGACCGAGCAGGGCCTGCAGGCCGCCCGCGGCGTGGCCCTGGAGCTGGCCGACTGCGCCTTCCCGCTGCTGGGGGAGGTCACCATCACCGCCGAACTCGACGAGGGCTTCAAGGATGCCAACGCAGTCTTCCTGGTGGGCGCCAAGCCCCGCCAGAAGGGTGAGGAACGCGCCGACCTACTGGCCGCCAACGGCAAGATCTTCGGCCCGCAGGGTAAGGCGATCGCGGAGCACGCCGCCGATGACGTTCGCGTAATTGTCGTCGGCAACCCGGCCAACACCAACGCGGCGATCGTTGCGGCCCACGCCGAGGGCCTCGACCCGCGCCGCGTTACCGCCCTGACCCGCCTGGATCACAACCGTGGCCTGGCGCAGGTGGCGGACAAGCTGGGCGTGGCTGTGCGCGATCTGAAGAACATGACCGTCTGGGGCAACCACTCCGCCTCCCAGTTCCCGGACGTTGCGGAGCTGACGCTGAACGGTGAGAAGGTCGCCGACAAGCTAGATGCGGCGTGGGTAAACGATGAGTTCATCCCACGCGTAGCCAAGCGCGGCGCGGAGATCATCGAGGTCCGCGGGCGCTCCTCGGCAGCCTCCGCGGCAAGCGGCGCGCTGGACCACATGCGCGACTGGGTGAACGGCACCGCCGAGGGCGACTGGGTTTCCGTCGCACTGCCTTCCGACGGCTCCTACGGAATCCCGGAGGGTCTGGTCTTCTCCTTCCCCTGCCGCTCTGTTAACGGCGAGTGGGAGATCGTGCAGGGCCTGGAGATCAGCCCGGCGCAGCAGGAGCGCATCGACGCAAACATCAAGGAGCTGCAGGAGGAAAAGGCCGCTGTCGTGGAGGCTGGCCTGCTGTAGTTTCCTGCAGTTCTCGGTAGTTTTTCTGTAGTTTCCTAAGGAATAACTTTTTTCTGCATATCGCCACCCGGCCGCCTGGTCGGGTGGTTTTATGTTAGGCATGACGAATCCCACTGACACCACAGCCCCTATCCACTCCCAACCACTCCAGCACTCGCTTTTCAGCCAGCTCATCGCCCGCGCCGGGTGGCTGTTGCCCGCGATCCCCGAGCCGGTTCTGCGCATCTTCGGCTCCCGCACTAACTCCGACGGCGAACGACTGGATTCCGACGTGCGCGCCTCTAGCCTGGTCACCGACCTGATGCACCCGGCGGACTATTCCCAGCAGCCCGTCGAAGCCACCCGCGCGGTTGTGGAGGACGCCGCGTACATGGCCGGCGGACACGTCACCCAGGTCGGCTCCGTGGTGGAGGAGCGGATCCGGGGCGTGCGCGTACGCCACTACCGTCCCACCGGGGCGGTCTCGCCGGACGAGGACCTGCCCACCCTGGTGTACTTCCACGGCGGCGGCTGGGTGGTTGGTTCCCTCGACTCGCACGATTCCACCTGCCGCTGGCTGTGCGAAGCCGCCCGCGTAGCCGTGCTCTCCGTGGACTACCGCCTGGCCCCGGAGCATCCTTTCCCCGCCGCGCCGGACGACTGCTGTGACGTGGTTGATGCGGCCATGGCGGGCGAGGTTAAGGGCGTCAATAAGAATAGGGTGGCCGTCGGCGGCGATTCCGCGGGAGGCAACCTGGCCGCCGTGGTGTGCCTGCGCCGTAAGCGCGAAGGCCAGGAACAGCCGCGTGCGCAGCTGCTGTTTGTGCCGGTCACGGATCTTTCCAGGCTGGATACGCCCAGCCACAAGGAGTTCTCCAAGGGCTACTTCCTGACCCAGGCGCACATGCAGTGGTATCGCGACCAGTACCTCACCGACGACGTGCAGCGGCTGGACCCGGACGTTTCACCCCTGCTCGCCGACGACGTCAGCGGGGTGGCTCCGGCCTATGTCGCCGTCGCCGGGTTCGATCCGCTGCGCGACGAGGGCACGGCCTATGCCGAGAAGCTGCGGGAGGCAGGTGTGCCCGTTTCTTTCCGACGCCACCCCGGCCTGATCCACCCCTTCGTGAATTCTTCGGGCGTGTGGCATAACTCTGGGCGGGCGTTGGACGAGGCTGCGGGTGTGTTGCGGGCGATGCTCGAGATGTAAACGCTCAGTGGGTGAGCGGGTGGTAGGCGGGGTGTATGCCCTGTCCGGGCCGTCTACTAGACTTGGCAGACGTGAGTGACTCCAGTTCTAAGGCAAATGGCTCTAACCCGATTGGTGCCGACCGCTCGGCACAGCTACCCGCGGCATGGGACCCCGCCGCGGTAGAGGAAAACCTCTACCAGGGGTGGGTGGACTCCGGCTACTTTAAGGCCGATCCTTCCAGCGACAAGCCGCCCTTCAGCATTGTGCTGCCGCCGCCGAACGTGACCGGCCAGCTGCACATGGGCCACGCGCTGGACCACACGCTGATGGATGCGATGGCCCGCCGCAAGCGCATGCAGGGCTTCGAGGTTCTGTGGCTGCCCGGCTCCGACCACGCGGGTATCGCGACCCAGACTAAGGTCGAGGCCAGCCTGAAGGAAACCGAGGGCAAGGATCGCTTCGACTACGGCCGCGAGGCCTTCGTGGAGAAGGTCTGGGAGTGGAAGGACCAGTACGGTGGCGTGATCCAGCGCCAGATGCGCGCCATCGGCGATTCCGTGGATTGGTCGCGCGAGCGCTTCACCCTGGACGATGGCCTGTCCCGCGCTGTGCAGACGATGTTCAAGGAGCTTTTTGACGCCGGCCTGATCTACCGCGCGAATCGCATGGTGAACTGGTCCCCGGTGCTGCAGACTGCGATCTCCGACATCGAGGTTGTGTACTCCGATGACGAGGGCGAGCTGGTGAGCATCCGCTATGGCTCGCTGGACGATTCCGAGCCGCACGTGGTCGTGGCGACAACTCGTGTGGAGACGATGCTGGGCGATGTGGCCGTTGCCGTGCACCCGGAGGACGAGCGCTACGCGGACCTGGTGGGCAAGACCCTGCCGCACCCGTTCCTGCCGGATCGCCAGATGATTGTGGTGGCCGACGACTACGTGGACCCGGAGTTCGGTACCGGTGCGGTGAAGATCACGCCGGCGCACGACCCGAACGACTTTGCGATGGGCCAGCGCCACGACCTGCCGATGCCGGTGATCATGGACGAGACCGGCCACATTGCGAACACCGGCACCGAGTTCGACGGCCTGGAGCGCTACGAGGCGCGCGAGAAGATCCGCCTGGCGCTGGAGGAGCAGGGGCGCATCGTGGCCCGCAAGTTCCCCTACGTGCACAGCGTGGGCCACTCCGAGCGTTCCAAGGAGGCCGTGGAGCCGCGCCTGTCCGAGCAGTGGTTCGTCAAGGTTGACGAGCTGGCGAAGATGTCCGGCGATGCGATCCGCTCCGGCGACTCGGTGATCCACCCATCCTCCCAGGAGCCACGCTGGTTCGACTGGGTGGACGACATGCACGACTGGTGCATTTCCCGCCAGCTGTGGTGGGGCCACCGCATTCCGATCTGGTACGGCCCGAATGGCGAGATTGTGTGCTGCGGCCCGGACGACGAAGCCCCGACGGGCGAGGGCTGGCGCCAGGACGAGGACGTACTGGACACCTGGTTCAGCTCCGCCCTGTGGCCGTTCTCCACGATGGGCTGGCCGGAGAAGACCCCGGAATTGGAGAAGTTCTACCCAACAAGTGTGCTGGTGACGGGCTACGACATTTTGTTCTTCTGGGTCGCCCGCATGATGATGTTCGCCACCTTCGCCTCCAAGCACACCCCTGAGGTGCTGGGCGCCGGCAAGGACGGCCGCCCGCAAATTCCGTTCAAGGACATCTTCCTGCACGGCCTGGTGCGCGACGAGCACGGCCGCAAGATGTCGAAGTCCCTGGGCAACGGCATCGACCCGATGGACTGGGTGCGCGACTACGGCGCGGATGCGCTGCGCTTCACCCTGGCGCGCGGCGCCAACCCGGGCTCCGACCTGCCGGTGGGCGAGGATGCCGCACAGTCCTCCCGTAACTTCGCCACCAAGCTGTACAACGCCACCAAGTTCGCCCTCATGAACGGCGCGCGCGTGGGCGAGCTGCCTGCTCGCGAGACCCTGACGGATGCCGACCGCTGGATCCTGGACCGCCTGGAGGAGGTTCGCCAGCTGGTGGACGACGCGCTGGACCGCTACGAGTTCTCCCTGGCGAACGAGAACCTATACCGCTTCGCCTGGGGCGAGTTCTGCGACTGGTACCTGGAGATCGCCAAGGTGCAGATCCCGCGCGACTGGGACAGTGCCACGGAGGCACAGGTCCAGCGGGGCATCAGCACCCAGATCGTGCTGGGCCGCGTGCTGGACGCAGTGCTGCGCCTGCTGCACCCGGCCATGCCCTTCGTGACCGAGACGCTGTGGAAGGCGCTGACCGATGGGGAAGAGGGCTACTCCGACTCCCTGGTCACCGCCGACTGGCCGACCGCCGACCTCACCAACGGTGGGGCGCAGACTGATGCCGATGCGGTACGCCGCATGGCGGACGTGGACAAGCTGGTCACCGAGCTGCGCCGCTTCCGCAGCGACCAGGGTGTGAAGCCCTCCCAGAAGGTGCCCGCCGCCCTGGACTTCGCCGCCGCTGACCTGGCCGACTTCGAGGAGGCCGTGCGCTCCCTGGTGCGCCTGGAAACCCCGGAGGAGGACTTCGCGGAGACCGCATCCATCGAGGTGCGCCTGTCCCAGGCAACGATCGCCGTGCAGCTGGATACCTCCGGCACCGTCGACGTTGCCGCGGAGCGCAAGCGCCTGGAGAAGGACCTCGCGGCAGCTCAGAAGGAGTTGGATAACGCGGCGAAGAAGCTGGGCAACGAAAACTTCCTGTCCAAGGCACCGGAGAAGGTCGTCGAAGGAATCCGCGAGCGCCAGCGCGTCGCACAGGAGGAGTTCGAGCGCATCACTGCCCGCCTGGAAGGCCTGCCAAAGGCATGACCGACGACAAGTTCACCGACGGCAAGGTCGGGGATAGCTACCCGGAAGAGGTCACGCTCGACGATGCAGGCCTAGCCCTGCCTATCGACGGTGTGGGGGCGGACGAGCCCGAGGTGGCGTCAGTACAAGAACGTCCCATTACGCCCGAAGACCTGGCCGCGCTGGCGGAGGTCGACGCGGAGCTGAACCAGCGCTGGCCGGAAACCAAGATCGACCCGACGCTCGAGCGCGTCGAGATGCTCATGGACCTGCTCGGCCACCCGGAGCGTGCGTTCCCGGTGATCCACGTGGCGGGCACCAACGGCAAGACCTCCGTGGTGCGGATGATCGAATCGCTGATGCGCGCCTTCCACCGTCGCACCGGGCGGACAACCAGCCCGCACCTGCAGATCGTCACCGAACGCATCGCCATCGACGGCAAGCCACTACACCCACGCGACTACGTGGATACGTGGCGCGACATCCAGCCGATGGTGGAAATGGTGGACGCGAAGAGCCAGGCCGAGGGTGGCCCGCAGATGAGCAAGTTCGAGGTGATGGTGGCCATGGCCTACGCGGCCTTCGCCGACGCGCCGGTGGACGTTGCCGTGGTGGAAACCGGCATGGGCGGGCGCTGGGACGCGACGAACGTGGTGAACTCCGACGTTGCCGTGATCACCCCGATCGGGCTGGATCACACGGACTACCTCGGCGACACGCTAGAGGAAATCGCAGGCGAGAAGGCAGGCATCATCAAGGCCCGCTGGGATGCCGAGGATCTGCTCACCCCGCCGGACAACGTGACGATCGTCGCCGAGCAGGAGCCAGCGGCCATGCGAGTGCTGCTGGAAGAGGCCGTGGCGAAGGATTCCGCCGTCGCCCGCGCCGGGAGCGAGTTCGGTGTGATCTCCAGCCAGATTGCCGTCGGCGGGCAGACCGTGACCATCCGCGGCCTGGCTGGCGAGTACACAGACATCTTCCTGCCGCTCTCCGGGGAGCACCAGGCGCGCAACGCCGCCGTGGCTCTGGCTGCCGTGGAGGCGTTCTTCGGTGCCGGAGCCGAGCGGCAGCTGGACGTGGACACGGTACGGGAAGGCTTCGCCTCCGTCGCCTCGCCCGGCCGCCTGGAGCGCGTGCGCTCCACCCCGAGTGTGTTTATCGACGCCTCGCACAACCCCCACGGGGCGAAGGCCCTGGCTGCGGCCATCGACCGCGACTTCGAGTTCCGTCGGCTGGTCGGCGTGGTCGGAGTGCTGGGGGACAAGGATGCCCGCGGCATCCTGGCCGCCCTGGAGCCCGTGATGGACGAGATCGTGGTGACGGAGGTGAACTCCCCGCGCGCCCTGCCGGTCGACGTGCTGGCCGAGTACGCGCGGGATGCCTTCGGTGAGGAGCGCGTGCACGTATCCGCGAACCTGCCCGGAGCCGTGGAGGTCGCCACCCAACTGGCCGAAGACGACGAGGATGGCGTGCTGTCCGGCGCTGGCGTGCTGATCACCGGCTCGGTGGTGACGGCAGGGGAGGCCCGCACGCTGTTCGGCAAGGAACCGGCGTAGGCAGTCAGCACAGGCGCCGGGGCACTCGCCGGCGCCAGGAAAATTTTTTAAACGGAAGATCTACCAAGGAGCTGCAGAATCGTGGCACAGAACCCGGACAACCGCAGTAAGGCTGGCGAGGGCAGTGGACAGGGCGAGTACGGTCCGCTGGGCCCCGGCCAGGCCCCGGCGAACGACCCGCTGAAGGGGCTGCGCGGCGTGATGGCCGGAACGCACATCATGGAAGCCATCGTGATCCTGCTGGTGCTGACCGTCATCACCCGAGTGGACGCCGGTTCCGCCGCCACGACCTTCAACTTGGTCTACGTGATCGGCCTGGGGGTTGCGATGATCGTCGCTGCCTTCCTGCAGAAGGCCAAGTGGGCCGACTGGTTGAACATTGCCCTGCAGGTGCTGGCCGTCGCGGGCTTCATCGTGCACCCGGCGATGGGGGCGATGGGCGTGATCTTCGCTCTGTGCTGGTGGTACATCTACCACCTTCGCTCGAACCTGATGCGCCGCATGGAGCGCGGCCTGCTGCCCTCCCAGCACCTCGATGAGGAAGGTAACGTGCGGCGCCCGGCTACCCCCGCTGACTAGTCTTTATGACGCCACATTTGCACCACCTTTAACATCGGTAACACTCACCTGGGAATACCCTTAAATAGGGGTAAGTCTCCCGCTACCCCCGAATGTGGTTTATTATCCGGTGCATGACGTTAACGCGCCGTGCATTTTTCCGTTCTTCCACCGCGTTGGGAGCCGCCGTTGGTGGCTCCCTCCTCTTCGCCAACCGCAACAACATGGGGGTCTTCTCCTCCGCCGACGACGCACTCCCCGGTGCAGATGCCGCCGGAGCTGCCGGCGCCCCCAATCCTGCCGAGCAAGAGGGCTTCACCGGAACGGGAATTGGCGTCAACCAAAAGGGCGAGCTACCCGGAGGCACCGGGTACCTCACGATCACCTTTGCCCCCGCAGCGACCGAGGCAACGCAGGCGACCCTGCGCTTCGAGTTCCCGGACGGCCGCACCGAGGATCGCGTGGTCCAGCCCGAGGCGCACGACCGCGAGGGCGATGATTCCGCACTGAAGTCCGAGCCCGTAGAGCTGCCCAAGGGTGCCGCTGCCGTCTGGCTGCCCGGCGAGGTTAACGACCCGGCGACGCGCCTGTTCCTCCACATTGTGGAGGCTCCGAAGGGGCAGGAAGAACAGATCTTCGGCGCGGGCATTGCACCCTACGCTGCACCGATGGGGCTGCCCTCCAACCCGGCTGAACTGCAAAGCAGTCTGGAGACCGGAGCTGCGGGCTTGGCCGGCTCCCTGGCACTGGCGGGCACCATCGCCGGAATCCTGCAGTCCAGTGGCCTGGCCAACCCGGGTGCTCCGGCTCCGGGTGGCGGCGCTGGCATCGGTGGTGCGAACGTGATCAACGGCCTGCGCGTGGTTTCCCGCCGAGAGTGGGGTGCCAATGAGTCGCTGATGGGGTGGACTCCCCGCTTCACCCGCGCGCAGCTCATTACTGTGCACCACACGGCGATGGCCACTCCAGTTAACGGTGACTATGCCGCGAACGTCCGCAGCATCTACGCCTTCCACGCCTCTTCGGCGAATGGCGGTCGCGGATGGGGCGACATCGGCTACCACCTACTGATCGCCCCGGACGGCACGGTGTTCCAGGGGCGCACCACCGGCACGGATGGCCAGGCGGTATTCCAATCCGGCAGCCTGGGTGCATCCCCTATGTCCGTCACCGCAGGTCACGTGTACAACGCGAACGACGGCAACATCGGTGTGTGCCTGCTGGGTAACTTCATGCAGCAGGCTCCTACCCCCGCCGCGATCAACTCCCTGGTGCGCGTTCTTGGCCACCTGTGCCGTGGGCTGGGCCTGGACCCGCGCGGCCACGTGCGCTACGTAAACAACGCGGCCCGCCTGAACCTTACCCGCCGCACGATCACCGGCCACCGCGACTGGGGCGACGTCTCCACCGCGACTGCGTGCCCGGGTGACCGCGCCTACGCGCTGATGAATCAGGTGCGCAGCCGCGTGTAGCGCCGGGGTGTCGCGGCGCTGTGGTGCGGTGACGCCACGTGTAGAATCACTGGCATGACTGAACGCACTCTGATTCTGATTAAGCCCGACGGTGTTAAGAACGGCCACGTGGGCGAAATTATCTCCCGCATCGAAAAGAAGGGTCTGAAGCTCGTGGAGCTGGACCTGCGTACCGCTGACCGCGAGACCGCGGAAAAGCACTACGCTGAGCACTCCGACAAGCCTTTCTTCGGCGAGCTGGTGGACTTCATCACCTCCGCTCCGCTGGTTGCCGGCATCGTTGAGGGCGAGTCCGCTATCGCCGCTTGGCGTCAGCTGGCCGGTGGCACCCACCCGGTGGAGAAGGCCACCCCGGGCACCATCCGCGGCGACTTCGCCCTGACCGTCGGCGAGAACGTTGTCCACGGCTCCGACTCCCCGGAGTCCGCTGAGCGCGAGATCGGCATCTGGTTCCCGAACCTGTAAATAGTTAGACAAATTAACCGCGGGCGCAGCGCGTCCGCGGTTTTTGCGTATCTGGGGCTTATGTCCGGGGCTTAAGGCTTAGCCGCCGTGGCGTTCCTGGAAGTCCTGCGAGCCTTCCTCAGTCAGCGTGACCCATTTCCGCGCCCCATCGGCAGAGCGTAGCTCTCGAATCTTCACGGCCTTGCCTTGTTGGACCAGTTTGTCCAGCGCCTCGTTCACGCTGTGAGCGGTCCAGCCGTAGTGTGACAGATCCTCCTTCAGGGCGTCGCTCAGAATTTGCAGGCCGCCCGGCACGCAGCGGCGGCAGTAGAGGAAAGCCTGCAGCCACTCAGTGGGGTTCTTAATCTCCATATCCTGTTGTAGCTTCTTCGGGTCGGTGTAGCGGGCGGGGCGCCAGGCGTCAAAAGTAATGACCCAGTACATCAAGCCCGCGGTGATCAGGGCGGCAATAGCGGCGAAGCCCCACCTGCCCTGGCCACTAAACATGCTTGCGGCCTGCGATAGGCCGAAGACGAGTGCTAGCACCAGCACTAGGCGGCCTTCTTCTTTCCAGCTGAAGGGAGTACGGGCGGCTTCGGCGTCTGTCTTCATGGGGGAGTAGGTGTTGTCGCGCACGCCGCTCCGCCGCAGGTAGCGCCACCACACGACGCAGGCCAGGATGGCGGTGGCGAGGATCCCCAGCGCCGGCAGTGGCCCGGTAACCGGTGCGCAGAGGATGAACATCGTCAGCGCGAGAATCAGTGAAACCACGAACTGCGCGGCCTTGCTGGGGCGCATGCCGTTCTGGACATCGGTGAGCACTGTCCGGTCGAAGGCGACGGAGGGGCGGGAGGGGTTGGGCATAGCGTTCAGTGTAACAGCCGGGCGCTTTAGCGCAGGGTTGTCGGATGGGTTGTCGGATGGATGCGTGGCGATATGAGACAATGGGGGACAGATCGGATGCCCACAACGACGATGCGGCATGGCGATCAGGAAAACTTTGAAGACTTTAAAAGGAGATTTCGTGGCGACTATCAGCCCGGAAATTGCAGCTCAGGCTGCGAAAATTGATCGAGAGAGTGTGGGGGAGAAGGTTCGCGTCCACACCGTTGCCAAGCAGTTGGGGATCCGCGCGACGGACTTCCTGGGCATTCTGGCGGACCACGGCATTGAGGGGAAGAAGACGGCCTCGTCGCTGACTCAGGCACAGGTCTTTTCTGTTTTGGACGCCCTCAGTGCCAACTCTGAGCCGTCTCAGGCAGACGAGAAGCCTGCGAAGAAGGCTACTAAGAAGACTGCCAAAAAGACTGCGAAGAAGCAGACGAAGAAGGCTGCCAAGAAGACTGCGAAGAAGTCTGTCGAGCCTGCAGAGGAAAAGCCCGCCGAGCAGAACGAAAAGGTGGAGCAGACTGCGGAGGAGGCCGCTGAGAAACCAGAACAGAAGCCGACCAAGCGAACTGCTAAGCGCTCTGCGAAGAAGACGGCGAAGCGCGTCGTAAAGAAGTCTGCCAAGAAGGCCGATAAGGCCGATAAAGCAGGGCAAGCAGAACAGGCGGAGCAAGCTGAGGAGACAGAGCAGAAGCCGGATCAGACTGAAGCGCAGGTAGCGAAGCCGCAGGAGGAGAAGGCTCAGGAAGAGAACTCTATACCGAAGCCGGTGCGCCGCCGCCGAGTCCGCCGAGTCGTGCGCCGCGTGGGAAGTGCGCGCCGGGCGGAGGAGCGGGCGTCACAAGAAAAGGGCGAACGCAACAACGACCGCGGTGACGTACCGGAAGAGACCCCCGCGAAGAATGTCGCGCCCGAGGATCTGCACCCGGCCGAGCGCGCCACCGAAGATCTGGTGGACGAGCCGGTGAAGATGAAGGGCTCCACCCGCCTCGAATCGCAGCGCCGCTGGCGGGCGAAGAACCGCGACAAGAACTACAAGGCCATCACCCGCGCCGAATTCCTGGCGCGCCGCGAGTCCGTGGAACGCACGATGATCGTCCGCGACTCGGAGCGCACCGACCACAAGGGCATGATGACGCAGGTCGGCGTGGTGGAAGATGGCCAGCTGGTCGAGCACTTCGTGGCGGATGCGACGCACCAGTCGCTGATCGGCAACGTGTACCTGGGTCGCGTGCAAAACGTGCTGGGCAGCATGGAGGCAGCCTTCGTGGACATCGGCACGGGGCGCAATGCCGTGCTGTACGCAGGTGAGATGGATTGGCGTTCGCCGCACCTGCACTCCAAAAACCGCAAGATCGACCAGGCGCTGCGCCCGGGCGACCAGATCCTGGTGCAGGTGCTGAAGGACCCGATCGGCCACAAGGGCGCGCGCCTGACGAACCGCATTAGCTTCGCGGGCCGCTACCTGGTGTACTTCCCGGCGGGCACGACTGCCGGTATTTCCCGCAAGCTCCCCGCGGGCGAGCGCAAGCGCCTGAAGGACATCCTGGGCGAGGTCATCACTGGCGATGGCGGCGCGATCATCCGCACGGCTGCGGAGAACGCGACGGAAGAGCAGATCACCGAGGACGTGCAGCGCCTGGAGAAGCGTTGGCAGGAGATCCAGAAACTGGAGAACAAGGAGCGCAACTCCAAGGGCTCCAAACCGGTGACGCTCTACGAAGAGCCGAACATGCTGATCCAGGTTGTGCGCGACGTGTTTAACGCGGACTTCTCCGAGCTGATCATCGACGGCGATAAGTCCTGGCAGGCTGTGCGCGACTACCTGGGTCGCACCTCCCCGGAGCTGATGGACCGCGTGAACAAGTGGAACCGTGGCAAGCACGACGGCCAGGATGCCTTCGCGCCGCTGGACCTGGACCAGCAGCTGGAAAAGGCAATGGCCCGCAAGGTGTGGCTGCCATCGGGCGGCTACCTGATCATCGACCACACCGAGGCCATGACGGTCATCGACGTGAACACCGGCTCCTTCGTGGGCAGCGGCGGCAACCTCGAGGCCACGGTCACGGAGAACAACCTCGAGGCGGCCGAGGAGATCGTCCGCCAGCTGCGCCTGCGCGACATCGGCGGCATGATCGTCGTGGACTTCATCGACATGCTGCTGCAGCAGAACCAGGATCTGGTGCTGCGCCGTCTGTCGGAGTTCCTGGGCCGCGACCGCACCCGTCACAAGCTGGGCGAGGTGACGTCGCTGGGTCTGGTGCAGCTGACCCGCAAGCGCCTCGGCACCGGCCTGCTGGAGACGTTCTCCACCCCGTGTGAGGCCTGCGAAGGCCGCGGGTTCATCATGCACCCGGACCCGGTGGAGCAGAAGGACCCGGAGCCGCGACGCGACCACGGGCACCGCAAGGAGCGCCAGCAGGCTAAGAACCAGGGGAGGAACCAGAACCAGTCCAAGAGCCGGAACCAGGGCAAGGATCCGGAGCGGAACCAGCGCGAGGACAAGCGAGCACACCGCGAGGACAAGCGAGCACACCGCGAGGACAAGCACGCGCAGCGCGAGGACAAGCAGCCCCAGCAACAGTCCCAGCAAAGTGAGCCCCAGCAGGGCGAACCCCAAAATGACAAGGCCCAGAATGACAAGCCTCAGCAGGGCACGCGCCGTCGGGTGCGCCGCGTAGTCCGCCGCGGCAACCCGCACGCCGCCCAGGCCGCGGAGCGAGAGCAGCAGCGGGGGCGCAACGCCAAGGCATCTAACAGCGACATCGACAGCATCGTCGCCAGCGCCCGCAAGCGCTCCGCCCAGGAGGACCCGGACGAGCCCTCGGCAGCCAACAACGCCGAGCGCCCGGAGTACTCCGGGGAGGGTGCAGGCGCGAACAAGACCACGAACAACAGGTCCCGCCGTCGCCGCCGTGTAGTGCGTTCGGCGCACACCGGCGCGCGCACTGATCGCTCTGCTCGCACCGACCGTGCTGCTCGCAGTGCTCGCTCTTCTTCGGGTCGGGACGCCAACTCTTCCGCCGCCAACCGATCCAGCTACGAGGAAGCCAAGCGCGAGTTCGAGGAATCTCCACGCCGGAAGCGGCAGACACGGGGCAACTCCAAGTCTGACTTTGCCCCGCGGCCGGAGGACTTCGGCGTCACAAAAAATAGCGCCGAGAACAAGACCAAGAACACCCGTTCGCGTGGTCGTCGCCGGCGAGTGGTGCGTAAGACGAACTAGTTCCGAGCGAAAGCGAAGGGATTTGGTTTTTAGCCCCCTGACCGGGTAGTCTTAACCAGTCGCTGTTCGTTCCGCCGGTGACCAGCCTTAACGCGCGCGTCGCCGGGGACTGCGCGAGTGCACTAGCTTCCAGCAGGGTGCGTTCGCACAGTGTGCACAAAAGTGCCCCGGGCACTTTTGGGGGAACGAACGCAGCTAAGCAAAAGTAACAGTCAGGATGCTTCCTTCCCGCAGGGGGCTGCCTGAGCCGATTAGAGAAATAAAGGGGTAGCCCTACATGTACGCGATCGTCAAGACCGGCGGAAAGCAGTACAAGGTTGCCGAAGGTGACCTCGTCAAGGTCGAGAAGATCGAGGGTGAGCCGGGTTCGTCCGTGGCTCTCACCCCGGTTCTCGTCGTCGATGGCGCAAACGTCACCACCGGTGACAAGCTGGCATCTGTAAATGTCAACGCTGAGATCGTGGAGCACGTTCGCGGACCGAAGATCCGCGGCATGCACTACCGCAACAAGACCGGTTACAAGCGCCGCTACGGCCACCGTCAGACCCTCACGGTTCTGAAGGTCACCGGTATCAAGTAAACTACCGAGACACTTTGATTTTCTTCCTTAAGGAGGGAGAGACTAATGGCACACAAGAAGGGTGCATCTAGCTCCAACAACGGCCGTGACTCCGAGTCCAAGCGTCTCGGTGTGAAGCGCTTCGGCGGCCAGCAGGTCAAGGCCGGCGAGATCCTGATCCGCCAGCGTGGTACCTCTTTCCACCCGGGCGTAAACGTTGGCCGCGGTGGCGACGACACTCTGTTCGCCCTGAAGGCCGGCTCCGTCCAGTTCGCCACCAAGCGCCGTCGTCGCGTGGTGAACATCGTCGAGGACGAGGCAGTAGAGGCCTAAGCCTTCGCCAGCATTCGGCATAGCTTTCGGCGGAGACCCGCACAGAGCTTGAAAATCCAGTGGACGCAGTCAATGCGTGCACTGGATTTTTTCGTGCCTCGATACAGCCATGAAAGCCATGATTCTGGCCATAAAAATAGCCCCGGCAGGACCGGGGCTTGCCTTGAAGTAGCAATGCTACAAGTGGCTCGGCGCTGACTCCTCGACAGGGCAGATCACTGGCGTGCCAGCATCGTCAAGCACCTTCGCCCGCAGTCCGTAGACCTCTTCCAACAGCCCCGGGGTCAGCACCTCGGAAGGCTGTCCCTGCGCCATCAGGCGCCCACGGTGCAGCACAATAAGCTGATCACAGTAGCGTGCCGCTAGGTTCAGGTCGTGAATCGCAATCAGCGCGATCGAATCCTTTTGGGATACCTCTCGGCGGATGAGCTGCAGCAGCTCCACCTGGTGCCGCAGATCCAGGGCAGAAGTCGGCTCGTCCAGAAGTAGCACCTCGGGCTCGCGCACCAGCATTTGTCCCACGGCGACCAGCTGCCGCTGCCCACCCGACAGTTCGTGAACATAGCGCGAAGCCAGGTGCGTAATCCCCAGCCGCTCCAGCACTGCGGCTGCTTGTTCCTGTGCGGTTGCGGCCACTGCCCGGCGCGTCGATCGTTTCGTCGCCACGAGGATCGATTCGAAGGCCGTCAGGGAAGCACTAGAAAGCAGGTCTTGGGGCACATAACCAATCGCGTCGCGCCGGTTACTGCCGGATAGTTCCTCGCCGTTGCTGGTGATGCGGCAGGTGCCTGATGACGCCCTCTGTATCCCAGCGATCGTCTTCACCAGGGTGGATTTTCCCGCGGCATTGGGTCCCAATAGGCCGGTGATGGACCCCGGCTGAAAGCCGGAAGCCGATACTCCCTGCAGAACCGGATTCTTGCCGTAGCGGACGTGGATATCTTCGATAGTCAGCATGGGCTAGGACCCCCAGACGGTACGTCGGCGGACGAACACCAGAATGAGGAAGAAGGGAACCCCCACCAGGGACGTGATGATGCCGATCGGCACCGCCACGCCCGGAACCACAGTGATCGATACCGCGTGAGCAGCGGCCAGCAACAGAGCTCCGGCTGCCATGGATGCAGGGGCGAAATAGCGCTGATCCTCGCCGACGAGCATGCGGGCGACATGGGGGCCGACCAGGCCGATGAAGCCGATCACGCCCGCGAACGCTACCGCGCTGGCCGCCAGTAGGGAGGAGACTACGAGGGTGCTAACGCGCAAGCGCTGGACATTGATCCCCAGCGCTGCCGCGCGATCATCGCCCAGTCGTAGGGCTGTGAGCTTCCACGAGTTCAGGACGGTGAAAGGTATCGCTATTGCCAGCGCACCAACGATGATGGCGTTGGACGTCCAGTTCGCGCGCTGGAGCGAACCCATCGTCCAGAACACGATCTGCTGCAGAGCCTCGGTCGTCGCGCGGTATTGCATCAGGGAGAGCATTGCCTGGAACAGGAATACCAGCGCAATTCCGAGCAGAATCATCGATTCTGCGCTTGCTCCGCGCCACAATGAAGCGCCGGCCACGATAAACACCGCCACCAGCGAGGCCACCCAAGCCACGGCTGCGAGGTTGAACTGCGGGTTGGCCAACACCGTCCAGCCCAACACAATCGATGCGGCTCCGCCGAACGCCGCTGCTGCGGAGATACCAAGGGTGAACGGCTCTGCCAGCGGGTTATCCAGGATGGTTTGCATATGCGCCCCGGATAGGGAAAGCGAGGCGCCGATGAGGACGGCCATCACAGACGCAGGCAGACGCAGGTTCCACAGGACGGTGTGGGTTGTTTCATCCACTCCGTTGGGGTCGATGAGGGCCTTCCACAGTTCCATCAAACTCAGGTCAATGGGACCGACGATCGTGGCGATGGCGAAGGCTGCGAAAGCAGCGATGGACAGCGCGAGAATGGCGAGGATCTTCCGCCTGGCCTGGCGGCGATACTGTTTGACAACCGCGCTGGCTTCGGCCGGAAGTGCAGTATCGCGCCCGTCGGCTATCTCGCCTTCTTCCGTCGATGACTTTTCTGGGATTACAAGGTGGGACATGGGGGTTATTTCTTGGGGTTAGCTCTTGGTGGAGGTGAAGAACGTTCCGGAGTAGTCGAACGGCAGCCACTTCTTGTGGAAGTCCGCGAAGTCCTTCTCTACATCGAGTTCCTGGAATAGTTCGGGGTGCAGCCATTGTGCGAATTGCTCAAGGGCGAAAACGTTCAACGGGGAATCGTAGAACTGGTGGTAAACCGCGTGTAGCTTGCCCTCCTTGGGTGCCTTCAGAGCATTAAAGCCAGGCGTGGCAAGCAGTCCCTTGAGAGTCTTTTCAGATACGTCGGGCTTGGCGGTGTAGCCGAGCTCCACGTGCGGCAGTACCTCGGGCTTCTCGGGATCCTTGGCCCACGCGCCACCGGTGGCAATGATCTGCTCTGGCTGTTCAGCAAGGACCTTCTCTGCGGTGAGGTCCCCGGATTCTGAGTCCAGCAGATCGTCGCCGATGTTCTTTCCGCCCGCAGCGTTGACCAGATCGCCGAGGTTGGAGTTCTTCACCGTGGCACAGCAGTCCTTCATGCCCGCCGCGCGCCAGACCAGGGTCTTCGGCTTGTTCTTTGCCTTGCTTGCGCGGTCGGTGATGTTCTTTACCTTGCCGTCGTAGAAGTCGTTGAACTCCTTGGCCTTGTCTTCCTTGCCTAGGAGCTGACCGTAGAGGCTCATCGTCTTGGTGGTGTTCTCCAGCGGCTTCTGGCGGAAGTCGCTGAATACGTACTTCAGTCCAGCCTGGTCCATCTTGTCCAGCAGGCCGGATTCTTCGGCGGCCTTCTTGTGATCCAGGGAAAGCACGGTGACGTCCGGCTTGTGGGCAAGCAGGTTCTCGACAGTCACATCGCCTTTGGAGATGTTTCCAACGGTCGGGAGATCACTGTACTTCTTGTCTACCTTGGAGAGCTTCTCTTCGAAGGTGGGGGCGGCGGAGTGCATGTCGGAGCCGATGGCCACGACGTGCTCCGTCGGGTTCTCCTTGTTTAGGATGGAGGTGGCGAACAGTCCGCGACCTTCTGCGAGGAGGATCTTTTCTGGGCGAGAGTCGAAGGAGACCTGTCGGCCGGTCACGTCGGTGACGGTGATGGAGGAGCCGGACTTCTTCGCATTGGAAGAGTCGCCGTCGCTGGGGTTAGATGCGCCACAGGCTGCGAGGCCCAGGGCAGCGGTTGCTGCCACGACGCCGACGCAGACTTTGCGAAGCGGAGAAAAACGCATTGTTGTTCCTTATATGAGGGGTGCGAGAGCAAGGATTTAACCCACTCTCATGCTTAGCTTATCCTTACCATTTGCAAGGGTAGGCTAACTATAGTTCATATATCTCTATGGAGGAAACACCGGGTTTGGATTCGTCACTCTTTTAGGCCACCACTCCAAACACAGATAGACTCGGAGCTCAAAGAATTAATTGGGGCGAAAAGAAAGCAAGGGAAAGCTATGCCACAATTCGTTGATCGCGTCGTTCTGCATCTGCAGGCCGGTGACGGTGGCCACGGCTGTGCTTCCGTGCACCGCGAAAAGTTCGTTCCCCTCGGCGGCCCCGATGGCGGTAACGGTGGCCACGGCGGAGACATCATTCTGGAAGTATCCCCGCAGGTC
The DNA here is from genome assembly GCF_022346045.1 of Corynebacterium sp. ACRQJ. NCBI lineage: Bacteria > Bacillati > Actinomycetota > Actinomycetes > Mycobacteriales > Corynebacteriaceae > Corynebacterium > Corynebacterium sp. ACRQJ. Next base: position 40,379 of record NZ_JAKRMT010000013.1, read on the forward strand.
CACACCCTGCTGGACTTTCACTTCCACCCGCACATCAAGGCCCAGCGCGGCAACAACGGCGCCGGCGATCACCGACACGGTGCGCGCGGGGAAGACCTCGTACTCCAAGTGCCGGAGGGCACCGTGGTGCTTAACTCCAAGGGTGAGGCGGTTGCCGACCTAACAGGCAAGGGCACGCGGATGATCGTCGCCGCAGGCGGACACGGCGGGTTGGGAAACGCAGCGTTGGCGTCCAAAAGCAGGAAGGCCCCGGGCTTCGCGCTACTGGGCGAACCCGGCGAGGCAAAGGACGTCATCCTCGAACTCAAGTCCATGGCAGACGTCGGTCTGGTGGGCTTCCCGTCGGCAGGTAAGAGCTCGCTGATTTCCGTGCTGTCGGCTGCGAAGCCGAAGATCGCGGACTACCCGTTTACGACCCTGGTGCCGAACCTGGGTGTGGTCAACGTTGGCCACGAGGTGTTCACCGTCGCCGACGTGCCGGGTCTGATCCCCGGCGCTAGCGAAGGCAAGGGCCTGGGGTTGGACTTCCTGCGCCACATCGAGCGCACCGCCGTTTTGGCCCACGTTGTGGACGCCGCCTCGCTGGAGGCAGACCGCGATCCGGTCGCGGACATCAAGGCCCTGGAGAAGGAGCTGGCCAACTACCAGGAGGAGCTGGCGAGCGACTCCGGGCTGGGCGACCTACGCGAGCGCCCGCGCGTGATCATCCTGAACAAGATGGACGTGCCGGATGCCGCCGACATGGCCGACCTGCAGGAGGAAGAGCTCAAGGAGTTCGGCTGGCCGATCTTCCGCATTTCCACCGTGGCGCACAAGGGCTTGGACGAGCTGAAGTACGCGCTGCTGGACATTGTAAAGGCCCACCGCAAGGCCAACCCGGTCGAGGAAAAGCCCGCGCAGGTGATTACCCCGAAGGGGCTGCGCAAGCGCTCCGGCGGGCGATTCGCCGACTTCGAAGTGGAGGCCGACCCGTCCGCCGAGGATGCCTTCATTGTTCGCGGAGAGAAGATCGAACGCTGGATCCGCCAGACCGACTTCGAAAACGACGAGGCCGTGGGCTACCTGGCCGATCGTCTGGCGAAGGCTGGCGTGGAGGAAGCACTCTACAAGGCCGGCGCGGACGCAGGCAGCGAGGTAACGATCGGGGAAATCACCTTCGAGTGGGATCCGCAGACCGCCGCCGGTGTGGACGTCATGCGCAGTGGGCGCGGCACCGACATCCGCCTGGAGCAGAACACCCGTGCTACCCCGGAGGAACGCAAGCGTGCCTCGCAGGCCCGCCGCGGCCTGATCGACGAGAACGATTTCGGCGACGGGGAGGTCGCAGAGCGCGAACGCTGGCAGGGGTAGCCACGTTGAACCAATCTGCACAACCCCGGGAGCGGGGCTGGCATACTGGTAAGTATGTCATCCTCCGATTCCGACATTGCAGACGAAAAAGAGTTCAGTTCAGCCCAGTCCGCGTTTAGCTACGCAGGACCGGGGGAGATGACTCCCGAATTAGCCACGCCCGTGCCTACCTACGGGCAAAGGCCAGTGCACGAGCCGGGCCCAGTTGTGCCCGCGACGTCCATTGAATTCCCCGAGCCGGAGGCGGACGAAGACGATCCGGCGATGGGGCACGATTCCTCTGTCCGCGCCGACATCGCCCACGCCCGCCGCCTGGTGGTGAAGATCGGCTCTTCCTCCCTGACCGACGACGACGGCCGTGTGGATCCGAACCAGATCGACATGATCGCCGACGCGCTGGAGGCGCGCATGGCGCGCGACACCGACCTCATCGTCGTTTCCTCTGGTGCTGTGGCCTGCGGCATGGGTCCACTGGAGCTCGCCCAGCGCCCCACCGACCTGGCTACCAAGCAGGCCGCCGCGTCTGTCGGCCAGGTGCTGCTGGCTCAGGAGTGGGCGCGTAGTTTCGCCCGTTACGGTCGCACTATCGGCCAGGTTCTTCTTACTGCTTCGGACGCCGCAGAGCGCGACCGCGCACGCAATGCCCAGCGCACCATTGACCGTTTGCGCCAGCTGAAGGCCGTGCCGATTGTCAACGAGAACGATACGGTCGCTACCTCTGAGATGCGCTTCGGTGACAACGACCGCCTGGCCGCTTTGGTGAGCCACCTAGCCTTCGCGGATGCTTGCGTGCTGCTGTCCGACGTGGACGGCCTGTACGACCGCAACCCGGCCGAGCCGGGCGCCCAGTTCATCGCCGAGGTGAAGAGTTCCAAGGACCTGAAGGGCGTGGCTGCAGGTGACGGTGGCCGCCTGGGCACCGGCGGCATGGCGGCGAAGGTATCGGCTGCCCGCCTGGCCTCGCGCGCAGGTGTGCCGGTGTTGCTGACTTCCACGGAGAACATCGGTGCGGCCCTGGATACTGCGGAGGTAGGAACCTGCTTCTGGCCGGACCAGGATCGCCTGAGCGCATGGAAGTTCTGGGTGCTGTACGCTGCAGATTCTTATGGCCAGCTGCACCTGGATGCCGGCGCGGTTCGCGCCGTGACGGAGAATCACAAGTCCCTGCTGTCGGTGGGCATCACCAAGATCGAGGGCGATTTCTCGCAGCGCGACGTGGTGGACCTGGTGGGGCCGGACGGCAACATTGTTGGCCGTGGTGAGGTGGCATACGATTCCGCCATGCTGCACGACCTGATTGGCCAGTCGACCTCCGACCTGCCGGAGTTTGCCCGCAGGCCGGTGGTGCACGCCGACTACATGTCTCATTACGCTAACCGAGCGCAGCTAAAGGGTTAGTAGGGGCGTGATCTCTTGGCCCGGAGGGGCTGAAGCCGCGTTAGCTGCGCGGCGGTTCCGTTGTGTGGCGAAGCAAGCCCCTACATGGACTTCGCATTAAAGGAGAGGACGCCTGCGCTAAGAGCCGTCATTCCCAGGCAGTTGATCCAGAATTCTGATCCGAGGAAGTTCGCCTTAATGTGGGCAGTGATCGCTGAAAGGAAGTAGCCCAGTACACCTATTGAGACGGTTGTCGCGATTGTAGCGTTGCCGGTAGCCGCACCGTAAACCAGTCCTGTGGCTGCGAGAGACTTGATCGCGATTAGCGTCCACCACCAATCTTCGGGGAACTTAACGCCCTCCAGCCAACGGCGTATGAATTTAGGCGGCTTGACGGAGATCAATGCATCACCGGCGAGAACGGCGGCCAAAAGGTAGCTGCCGCCTGTTGCTAGGGAACTCATTCGGATTCCTTTCTGCGAAAGTCGAAGACAAAGCAGTTCATGAAAATATGCTTCAACTTCGGGGAAGTGGTGCTTTAAGTCACACTACCCTCAAGGAACCGACGTTGTATTCAGGTTTCCAACAACGTGCCGCAGCTTAGGGGCTAGTTCGCTAGCATGGGTTGGTATGACAAACTCCAACGAAGCTAAAGAGAACACCCTTTCCCCGGAACGCCAGGCAGAACGCGACGAGGTTCTAGCCAAGGCTAAAAAGGCCAAGGAGGTCAGTTCCCAGCTGCTGCTGAACACCCAGCAGAAGAACGATCTGCTGGCTGACGCAGCAGATGCGCTGGAGGCTAATGCGGCGGACATTATCGCCGCCAACGAGAAGGATATTGCAGCGGGCAAGGAGCGCGGCTTCGCCGACTCCCTGCTGGACCGTCTTGCCCTGGACACCGAGCGTATTTCCGGTATTGCCGGCGGCCTGCGCCAGGTCATCGGGCTATCTGATCCGGTGGGTGAAATCGTCCGCGGACACACCCGCCCCAACGGTCTGCGCATGAAGCAGGTGCGCGTGCCACTGGGTGTGATGGGCATGGTCTACGAGGCTCGCCCCAACGTCACCGTCGATGCTTTCGGCCTGGCCATCAAGTCCGGCAACGTGCCGCTGCTGCGCGGCTCCAAGTCTGCCCGCCACACCAATGAAAAACTGGTGCAGATCCTGCAGGATGTTGCCGAAAACCACAACCTGCCGCGTGAGCTGGTGCAGCTGTTGCCGTGCGATACCCACGACTCGGTGCAGGACCTGATTACCGCCCGTGGCCTGGTGGATTTGGTTATCCCACGCGGTGGCGCTGGGCTGATCAACGCTGTGGTTCTGGGTGCTACCGTGCCCACTATCGAGACCGGTACGGGCAACTGCCACTTCTACGTCGACTCCTCTGCGGACATTGAGGAAGCTACCAAGCTGGTTATCAACGGCAAGACCCGCCGCTGCTCCGTCTGCAACGCCACCGAGGTTGTACTGCTGGATTCCGCCCTGCCGGACCCGGACAAGATCTACGTCCTGGAGGAACTGCAGAAGGCCGGCGTGACCCTGCACGGTGAGAAGAAGCAGCTGGATCCGCTGATCAACGATGTCGTTCGGGCGGAGGAAACCGACTGGACCGACGAGTACTTAAGCTTTGACATTGCAGTGGCCATCGTCGACGGCGTGGAGGAGGCTGTGACCCACATCAACCGTTATGGCACCAGCCACACCGAGGGCATCGCTGCCCGCGACTACAAGACCACCAGCTACTTCGAGCAGTACGTCGACGCAGCCGCTGTCTCCATCAACACCTCCACCGCCTGGACAGACGGAGAGATGTTCGGCTTCGGCGCGGAGATTGGCATCTCCACCCAGAAGCTGCACGCCCGCGGACCGATGGGGCTGCCGGAGCTGACAAGCACCAAGTGGGTCATCAACGGCGAAGGCCAGGTTCGCCCCTAAGTGTGGCGGTGGCGCTCACTTTGTCAGTTGAGAAGTGGGCGTCATAAAGAAAGAACAGCTACACCACCAGAGTAAGGCCCGCGCCGAGCGCCAGGACCAGACACATCGGTATCTCCCACATGCCGACCTTCTTGGGCGTCCACTCGCGGGGGTTAGCCTTGGCGATCGGTGGGATCAGCTTGGCGCGCAGGGCAGCGGCGGCCATCACCAGAATCATCAGCGGGCCGCTGGCGGTGTAACCACCGTCGATAGCGGCCGTGACCGAGGTGATGAGCGTGACCAACAAAGCGATGCGGTGATAGCGCAGGGAGACCCGCTCGAAGGGTGCATTATCCCTCTCGCGGATGATGGTCTTCACGTAGAAAATCGTGCCCGTGAAATACAAGCCGATGACCAGCGTGGTTACCCATATGGCGACGGGCGCCTCGCTGAAGAACCACGGCAGGACGGAGAAACCGCTGGCCGAGACCGCGACGATGTACATGAGGGCGCTGGCCACCGTGGTGGAGATACCGGAGATGAGGCTGCGGGGGCGCCTCCTGAAGACCTCCATCAGAGCCACCGCGATCAGCGGCACAAACGGCACGCACCACCACAGCAATCGCGGCTGCAGATACAACACAATCACGGTGAAAATGGCTGTGAGGGCACCGTACGTCAGCGTGGGCCAGAGGTAAGCGCGACGGCGGGCAGGGGCGCGGGTTTTGAACCACAGGCCGAAGGCAAAGAACGTGAAGTAGCCGAAGATCCAGGCCAGAGGCATGAAAGTCAGCGCCAACCACTGCACCGGATTGCCGTAGGACGGAGCGATAACAGCGGCTGTGATTAGCCCCGTGGCGATCGGCAAAATGAGCATTGCCCATGCACCGTGCTGGTTTGGGACCCAAGCGTTCGTACTCATCGCTAGATCGGACACTCCCTGCTGTTTCACCTATAATTTGGGCGATCGTACGCCCGCACCTCTTAAGACTAGAATCTTCCGGCGGGAAACATAAAGCCCCAGGCGGCCGGAAGCGCGGCCCGGAAGAAGAGAAGGCAGAATCAACAGTGCAGCAGACCACCACACAGCCCACCCGGGTCGGCATCATGGGCGGCACGTTCGACCCCATCCACAACGGGCACCTGGTGGCCGGCAGTGAGGTCGCGGACCTGTTCGACCTGGATGTGGTGATCTACGTGCCCACCGGCCAGCCATGGCAGAAAAAGCACAAGCAGGTTTCTGCGGCGGAGGACCGCTACCTGATGACGGTCGTCGCCACAGCCTCGAACCCCCGTTTCTTGGTCTCCCGGGTGGATATTGACCGCGGCGGGGATACGTACACCGTGGACACCCTGGCGGACATTCGCGCCCAATACCCCGAAGCCGAGCTGTTCTTCATTACCGGCGCCGACGCACTGCAGAAGATCGTGACCTGGCGGGATTGGGAGAAGATCTTCGACCTGGCGCACTTCGTGGGTGTTACCCGCCCCGGCTATGAACTGCCGAAGGGTGACGAGGGCAGCGACGATCCGCTATCGCAGGAAGTCGCCGCCGGGCGCCTGTCCTTGGTGGAGATTCCCGCCATGGCCATCAGTTCCACCGACGTGCGCGAGCGGGCGACGAATGGCCGACCCGTGTGGTACCTGGTGCCCGATGGCGTGGTGCAGTACATCGCCAAGCACGGCATGTACGTTTCCAGCGAATAGCTGGCGGGTTGCTAAACTGGATGTGTTTTAAACCAATTATGAAGGGCTGAAATTTTTTGACTGCTACTGCAGATTCGATCGCGCTCGCCGGAGTGGCGGCGCGCGCAGCGGCCGAGAAGTTGGGGGAGGACATTCTGGTCCTCGATGTCTCGGACCGTTTGGCCATTACGGACGTGTTCGTTATCGTCAGCGGCGATAACGAGCGCATGGTGAACTCCATCGTCGACGAGGTGGAGTACGAGGTGGGCCAGGACGGGCCTAAGCCAACCCGCCGCGAGGGCCGCGGCGAGGGCCACTGGGTGCTGCTGGACTACGGCAACGTTGTGGTGCACGTCCAACGCAAGGAAGAGCGCGAGTTCTACGCGCTGGATCGCCTGTGGCGCGATGCCCCGCAGATCGAGGTCGAGGGCGTGGAGCAGGTGGACCGCGGAAGCAACTGGGATGCCGATGCAGAGGTGGACGTTCTGGAGGCCACCAGCATCGACGACCTGCCGCTGGCCGGCCCCGCCCCGGACGCGGACGAGCTGTAGAAGCTGATAAGTCTTCACCATGGGCGAGCGCAGGGTCTTTTTGGTCCGTCACGGGCAGACGGAATACAACGCCAAGGGGCGTATGCAGGGACAGCTGGATACTGACCTGTCCCCGGTGGGTGTGCAGCAGGCCAAGGTCACCGCGCAGATGCTGGGGGATAAGCGCATCGCGCGGGTGATCGCCAGTGACCTTAAGCGCGCCTACGATACGGCGTTGATCCTGGCCGAGCCCTTCGGTTGTGAGGTGACGACCGACACCCGCCTGCGGGAGACGGACCTGGGCCAGTGGCAGGGAGCCTCGCGCGAAGAGGTAGATCGCGACTTCCCCGGGCAGCGTGCGTATTGGCGCCACGATCCGCAGTGGGCTCCGCCGGGTGGCGAGACGCGCCTGGAGGTAGCCGAGCGCGCCTACGCCGTGATCGAGGAGATCATGGCTACCGATGTGTTCGACGAGGGCGACGTGATGATCGTCGCCCACGGTGGCACAATCGGTGCGCTTACCGCCCGCCTGCTGGACCTTCCGGTGCGCTACTACCCGGTGTTCACCGGTCTGGGTAATGCCTGCTGGTCGCAGCTTTTGGCCCGCCCGCGCTTTACTGGCGAGGCGGCGGGCACCACTCCGGTGGCGGTCGACGGAAGCACGGTGCCGCTGGTGCCTTCCAGCCGGGCTGACTGGTGGAAGCTGCCGCAGTGGCACCTGGAGGGCTGGAACTTGGGCGTGGCCACCGACGCGAGCCCGGACGAAGGCGCCCTTCCAGGTGCTGCCCCTAGTTCTTTTGGTAATGACGCCACCCGCTCCAACCCGCACAACCCCAGCGAAGGTAGGTAGGTAGTGACTGTCCAGATCGTCACCGATTCCTCCTGCTGCCTGACGAAGGAGCTTGCGGAGAAGGCCGGCATCACTGTGCTGGACTTGCACGTGGAGGGCGAAGGCGAAGAGCAAACGACCTCGAGCCTGAGCAGCCTGGAGCTGACCGCGAGCTACGCCCGCCTGATGGAGCGCGGCAGGGATGCTGGCGTGCTGGCTTTGCACCTTTCCAAGCAGCTGTCCGCGACCTATGCCAATGCGTGCGTGGCGGCGGGAGTGTTCGACGGCCAGGTGAAAGTTCTGGATACCAAGAGCATCGGCATGGTTTTGGGCTTTGCCGCGCTGAGCGCCGCCGAGGCCGCGCGCGAAGGTGCGGACCTGGATACCGTGGTGGCGGTGGCCGAGGAGTCGCTGAAGAACTCCTCCCTGTGGCTGTACGTCCACCAGCTGGACGTGCTGCGCAAGGGCGGGCGCCTGTCGGTGGGGCAGGCGCTGCTGACCTCCACACTGGCGATTAAGCCGATTCTGCAGGTGACCGAGGGCAAGCTGACATTGGCGGCGAAGACCCGTACCCAGGCCAAGGCTATGGACCGCGTGGTGGATCTGGTGCGCCGCCTGGTGATTGACGAGGCCGTGGCGGGCAAGGGCAACCCGCGTGACGTGCAGATTGCCGTGCACCACAGCGATGCCGAGGACCAGGCAGTGGACCTGTCGGCGCGGCTGGGGGAGATGATTGAGCAGCTGAACCAGCTGGAGGCCCCAACCGAGCCGCCGGAGCCGCGCCCGCACTCGCTGCGCAGGCAGGTTCGGATAGAGACCTGGAAGTCCTTGCCGCAGGTAGAGGTCAGCATCGTCAGCATTCCGGAGGTCCTGCAGCTGCACGTGGGGCAGGGGGCACTGGGTGTGGCGGCGACGCTGCGGGGTGCGGCGGAGAACGCCGAGGCGACCGAAGCAGCGGCAGAGGCGGCCGACACAGAAGCAGACGATTCTGCCGAGGAAGCAGCAGATAAGTCCGCCGAGACTGCAGAGGCGCCCGATGCACCCGTGGCGAACGGCGAGAAGGCCGAGGATAACGGCGCAGAGAGCAGCGACACCGAGTAACTCAGAAGGGGCTACAAGGAGCTTCTACTCGCCGGTTATCCACAGGGGAGGGGTTTTCCACAGCTTCCTGGGGTTTTGGTGTGCCGGTTGCGGTATCTGACGACTGGCGGTCTATAGGGCATGTTCTGATCGGCGCATGTCCACACGACGTATGAGGCAGAGTTCTGCTGACAAGGTTCGCGCCCGCGCCGAGGCTTTAGCCCAGCCTATGCCGGAGCATGAGCTCGCCAACGTTGACCTAGACACGCACACGGTCATAGGCAGCACGGCATCCAGGGGGCTTATCGTCACGGTGGTCGTGGCTGTCCTCATCAGCGTCACGTTCTTCGCCTGCCAACGGCAAGGCCCGGACGATGGAGCGGGAGCGGGTGGCGCCGACATGCTGGCGAGCACTAACGCTCCCGGGGTAGCCGATGGAACCGCAGAAGCAGGTGGCGGTGGCGCAGTGGCGGCAACTGGCACGGGGGAAGCCACAGCGGGGGCCGATGGCCAGGCCGACGGGCAGGACGATAACCAGGAAGTCGTGGTGAGTGTGCAGGGGATGGTGCATCACCCCGGGCTGCTTCGGGTGCAGGCGAGCACCCGGGTGGGCGAGGCCATAGAAGCCGCAGGCGGCGGTTTGCCTAAGGCGGTCGTGTTGGGCATCAATCTGGCGGAGCCGGTCAGCGATGGCATGCAGATCGTGGTGGATGATCGTGGCTCGCGCGTGGTGTACGCCGGTGGAGCGCAAGCCGCGCCGGGTGGAGCCGGAGGCGCAGGTGCGGACGGGACGAAACCTGGTGGGGCAGGCAGCGGGTCAGCAGCGCAGGGAGGTAAAGCCGACGGCGCAGACGGCAAAGTGAACCTCAACACCGCCGACGCCGCGCAGCTGGAAACCATCAGCGGCATCGGGCCCGCCACCGCCGAGGCCATCATCGCTTGGCGAGAATCCAACGGCTCCTTCACCAGCATCGAGCAGCTCCTGGACGTCCGCGGCATTGGCCCGGCGAAGTTCGAAGCGATGCGCGATGCCGTCACTATCTAGCTCGCTAGTGTTGGGCGCGCCGGAGCCGTTCAGTCCAGAGGCCGTTACCAAAGCCCGCGGTGTTGATCTGCGGCTCGTCCCCGTCGCGCTCGGCTGCTGGCTCATGGCCGCCGCGATCATCCTCACCCGCAGCGTCTGGCCACTTGTCGTAGGAGGACTCATCACGCTCGCCAGCGTTGCGTGGTGGTGGCACTCCCGCCGCAGTTACAGAGCCCCGTGGCGCCGCCTTTTCGCGCGCAGCGTTGCGACTGTTGGAGCTGTCGCCAGCGCGGTGGGCCTGGGCGCGTGGTGGCGGATCGTTCTTATTGACGCCCAGCCGCTGCTGCAGGATCTCTCCACTACAGCGGGCAGCGTGCAGCAGCGGGTAACGGTGGCGGGCCTGCCGAAACAAGTCGCGGAGGGGACGGTGCTGGTCCCCGTGGACGTCGACGGCCTGGGGGAGGTGCCACTCTTTCTGCGTCCCGACTTGGCCGGTGCTGAAGGCGACTTCACGGGCTTACAACCCGGCATGAGCTTCGACATTGCCGCCACCATGCGCCCTGCCCGCGGGGCAGAGATGGTTCCCGTCACCCTGTCCGCCACCCGAGCGCCGGAGAACATCACCGACCCGGAGGGCATATGGGGCGTCACCGCCTGGCTGCGCAGAGGCTTCCACGCGCTGTGCGCAGACCTGCCGTGGGAAGCCGGGAAGATCCTGCCCGGCATGGTGATGGGGGACGTCAGCATGCAGGATTCCACTCTGCGCAACCAGTTCACCGTCACTGGGCTAAGCCACCTCAGCGCGGTCTCGGGCTCCAATGTCGCGGTAGTCACTGGAGCCGCGTTGGTGCTGGCCACGGCCTGCCGGGCGGGGCGCCTCACCCGGCTGCTGGTGGCAGCCGGCGCCCTCGTGGCCTTCGTGCTGCTGGTCGGCCCGGAACCCAGTGTGCTGCGCGCGGCGATCATGGGCAGCGTCGGCCTGGTGGCGGTGGCCTCGGCGCGCTGGACGGACATCATCGCCTCCTTGAGCGCGGCCATTATCGCGCTGATGGTGCTTTCCCCAGGCATGGCCATTAGCTACGCCTTCGTTCTCTCTGCGGCGGCAACGGCGGGCATCGTGGTGGTGCTGCCTTGGTGGTCAAAAGCCGTGCTGGCAAGGATTCCACTGATTCCCTGGCTGCCCGTCCATGAGCGCCCCACCCAGCTGCAGGCGATGGTGGTGCGCATGGTTCTGGTGGCTATCGCAGCGGACCTGGTAACCATTCCGATCATCGTCCACATGACGGGGAAAGTCTCCCTGGTCGCGGTCGTCTGCAACCTGGCGGTGACGGCGGTGGTTCCAGTGATCACCGTACTCGGGCTCATGGCAGCACTGCTGGCGGCGATCTATCCACCGGTGACGATGCTGCTGGCCAAGCTCATTGTCGCCCCCGCGGTGCCATGCGCGGCATGGGTGCTGCAGGTGGCCCGCACGGGGTCTGGCGCGCCGATGCTCGCCACCCCGGGCGGATGGCTATGGGCGGGTATAGCCAGCGCTCTGCTGGCGGTCTTGCTGGCGAGCGTGCGCTACGCCAGCTACTGGCGCACCCTCCGCTGGGGCTGGGCCACGCTTATGTGCGGGGTGCTGATGATAGGGGTGTGGGGACGAGGGGGCGTCATAAAACTAGAAACACCAGACGCGCCCGCAGCAATCCAGACAGAGCCGGTGGACCTAGCCGGTAAGGCAGTGTTTCAAGTTCGTGACGACGATCAGGCGATGCGGCAGCTACAAGCGATCGACGCAGTCGTGGCGGAGAAAGGAGGAGCGCAACAGGTGGCAGTGATCGTGACGCAGTGTGGAAAAACCCACGACAGACCCAGCTTTATGCCCAACGGGGTGCCCGTGTACTACCCGTGCAAGGACAAGGTGGAGATCCGTTAGAAGTCGCGCGCGCAGATCTGGCAAGATCGAACCCATGAACCGCCCCGAGCATCCCGCACCCATCAACCTGATCGTCGGCGGCGATGACTTCCTGGCCGAACGGCGCAGGCAGGGCATCGTCGACCAGGCGCGGGCCGCCAGCGGAGACCCGAACCTGCCGGTAGAGATGCGCAAAGCCTCTGAACTCAGCGCACCCGAACTGGCCGAACTGCTAAGCCCCAGCCTGTTCGCCGAGGACCGCATTGTGGTCGTCACCGGCGTGGAGGACACAGGCAAGGAGATCGTCGGGCTGCTGGAACAAGCCATCAAAGACCCAGCCGACGGGGTGGTGCTGATCATCGTGCACACCGGCAAAGGCCGCAACAAGAAGCTGGTGGATAGCTGGCCGAAACTCGGTGCGGTGGTATTCCAAGCCGGGGCACTGAAGGGCCGCGAACAGCTGGCCTTCATCGACCAAGAGTTCCGCAGCCAGGGCGCGCGCGTGACCCGCGAAGTGTGCGAACTGCTGTTGGACGTGGTGGGCAGCGACCTACGCCAGCTGGCCAGCGCCATCAGCCAGCTCATCGCCGACACGGACGGCCACGTAGATGCTGCAGCGGTGAAGCGCTACTACCAGGGCAAAGCGGAGGTCAGCGGCTTCGAAGTAGCCGACTACGCCATCGCCGGAAACGTCCGCGCCGCAGTGGCGCTGGCGCGCCGGGCGCTACAGCTGGGCGTGGCGCCGGTTCTGCTGGCCAGCGCGCTGAGCTCCGGGATCGCAGACATTGCAAAGGTGGCGGGCGCGGGCAACATCAACTCCCGCCGGGATGCGGCGAAGTTCGGCATGGCACCGTGGAAGCTGGACAAGACGATCCGCACCGCCCGGCGTTGGACCACCCCCATGATCGCGCAGGCGGTGCAGATCACCGCGGAGCTAGACGCGGGAGTGAAGGGGCACAGCGCCGACCCCGACTTCGCGGTCGAGGACGCGGTGCGCAAAATCGCCTACGTCGCTGGCGGGCAGCCAGAGCGCAGATTGCGCAGCGGGTACAGCGCTACCGGGCGTTAAAGCCCTTCCACACGCCGCAGTGCACAGCGTCGTCGTAGCGCGACTCGAAATCGTACTCACGGGTTTCCTCCCATGCGTCCACGCCACCCTCCAGGTGGGAGCCGATCAGCGCGCCAGTCAGTGAAGCGCGAGTATTGCGGTTGCCCGGCCAGTTCACGGCAACGTGCAGGAAGTCGTGCGGGGCGTACTGATCCTGATTATCCAGGTACAGTTGCGCCAGCAGTAGGGCGGAGGCGGTGCAGGAGCCTGCGTCCCACCCACGACCCAGAATCTGCACGAACTTGCCGCTATGGCGGTACAGCTCCTCGAAGTCGCCCTGCTGCAGGAACGGGGTGAGGTGCTCGTGCACGGCGCTGACGCGCGAGATCAGCTCACTCAACGGAACGTCGGGGCCGGTCAGATCTGTGATCAAAGCCTCGTCCAGGTCCGTGAGGATGTCCAGCTTCTCCTCGTTGGTCAGCAGGCTATCGTTATCGAAGTTCTCGTCGCCGGCCAAGCCTTCTGCGACGTCGAGCAGGCGGGTGCCCTTCTTAGCAGCCAGCATGCAGGCCACCATCGCGCACGCGGCGCGGGCCACGCCCGAGTCGTGAGTCAAGATGCCCTGCAGGACGGACCAGCCCACGCCCTCATCGGCGGGAGCGAGCAAAGCACTGGCCGCCACGCGCATCACGGCACCGGCGCCACCCGAGTGCGTCGCTACGTCGTCCCAGTGCTCCGCACCGAGCAGGCTCAGCCGGTCCAGCGACTCGGTGTTCGAAGCCCCGGGGTGGCGGTCGTAATCCCGGTCGCCGTGGTAGTTGATGAAGTGCTGGCCGATGGCCTGCATGCCCTCTTCACGGTCCAGGTCCCCGTCGTCAATCTCCGCCATAGCGGCGCACAGGGCCAGGGTCATCTGCGTAGCGTCGCTGATCACCAGCGAATCGGGTAGCGGGGTGCGCTCGGGCTGCGGCTCGTTCTGGTACGGGTAACCCCACGCATCGCCCAGGGCGGTGCCGAGTAGGGCTGAGCGGAAGCGATCCTTCATCCCTTTGTCGAACTCCTTTGAAAAGTCATTAGCAGCGGTCAGCTGTGGCTGTATCCAGCCCTAATCTAGCTCTTAAGCTTAGGACATAACGAAAACCCGCACCCGGGGGAGGTTGTTACTGTTGTTGCTTTGTGACGCAACGTCTCAACCTCTGTAGAAGGGTGCGGGCCTCGATTCAGGCAAGTGCCGGCTGGAGAATCTTTTGGATAAACCTTAGGCCATCTTGTTGAAGCGAGCGGCCATGCCGGACTTCTTGTTTGCCGCGTTGTTGCGGTGGATGGTGCCCTTGGTGACGGCCTTGTCGTAGAAGCGGGAAGCGACGCGCAGCTGAGCCTCAGCGGCTTCCTTGTCGCCAGCCTCAACGGCGGCGTTGAACTTGCGGGTCTCGGTGCGCAGGCGGGAACGGATAGCCTGGTTGCGCTTGCGAGCGATCTCGTTGGTGAGAACGCGCTTCTTCTGCTGCTTGATGTTTGCCATGGTGGCGTGCCTCTTCTTTCAAAAAGTCTTCGGAAAAAATCTGTTCAGGGGAGCGGGCTCCCGCCGCGGCCGCGCGGTCTCTAACACCCCACCCAAGGTCCTGTGGGATGCGGCGTGGCCTCGCAGTGCGTCTCTATAACGGCGCTGGCACTAGGGGTTAGCGCTAGTGGCTGCTACGAGCAGCACTGTGAACTCGGGAAATGTTAGCAGCAGGGGAGCAGAAAAGGCAAAAAGCTCCGGGCGGGTCTTTTTAGCCCCAGCCGTACTCCTGGCGCAGCACGTTGGCTACTCGATCGAAACGGCGGGAGGGTAGCGGGATGCCGCGGCGTTGGATGTGAGATTCCGGCACCTGCAGCACCTTATCTATACGCACCCAGCTATCGCGGTCCGCGCCGGAGCTCCACGGGCCGGTTCCTATGGGAACCCAGATAGGCTGATCAGCGTACTCCTCGCGGGAGGAAATCAGCAGGGTGAGAAGCCGGTGGCTCTTGCGCCCGACCACAAGCACTGCGCGCCGCTCGGGGGGCACTCCCTTCTTCGGGCGGATGTCTGCCCACACGACCTCACCAGCATCCGCCTGCCCGTCCATGTCCGGGATGTAGGTGACCGGGCGGGCGAGCTCCCGGCTGGGAGTCTTGATGGTTTCGTCCCGGTCGCCTGCCAAACCGGCGTACTCCGCCCCCATTCCCAGGTGTGCATTAAGTTCGGCAATACCGCGCTTCAGAGCCTGCCGGCGCGTGAAATGGCGGATATAAAACCGCTGGAAGAACCCCTTGATGGCCCCAATGGGATTGCGGGATTTCCCCCGTGGGGGCGTCACATCCACAACACTTCCTTCGGAACCAGCCATAGGTGACAGATTACCCGAACCACGTGCGCACAGTAATAAGGTTCGCAGCTAAACCCCGTCTGCTACTTCCGGGCCGATGCATAGTAGGGTTACGCATAAGCGAAAGAGGAGGGCAAATGGCAGCCAAGCAGAAGAATTACGCCACAGAGACGTTTACGGACCCAGAGAGGATCCGCAACTTCTGCATCATTGCCCACATTGACCACGGCAAGTCCACCCTGGCGGACCGTATCCTGCAGATGTCGGGCGTGGTCGAGGACCGCGACATGCGCGACCAGTACCTCGACAACATGGACATCGAGCGCGAACGTGGCATCACTATTAAGGCGCAGAATGTGCGCCTTCCCTGGGTGCCGAAGACCGGCGCGCACGCGGGCGAAGAACTGGTGATGCACCTGATCGATACGCCTGGCCACGTGGACTTCACCTACGAAGTCTCCCGCGCCCTCGAGGCGTGTGAAGGTTGCATCCTGCTGGTCGACGCAGCACAGGGCATCGAGGCGCAGACGCTGGCGAACCTGTACCTGGCGATGGAAAACGACCTGGAAATCATCCCGGTGCTGAACAAGATCGACCTGCCCGCGGCGGACCCGGAGAAGTACGCCCTAGAGATCGCGCACATCATCGGCTGCGAGCCGGAGGACGTGCTGCGCGTATCCGGCAAGACGGGCGAAGGCGTGTCCGAGTTGCTGGACAGGGTCTGTGAGCTCGTGCCCGCCCCGGTCGGCGACGCCGATGCGCCGGCCCGTGCCATGATCTTCGACAGTGTCTACGACATCTACCGCGGCGTGGTGACCTACGTGCGCATGATGGACGGCAAGCTGGAATCCCGCCAGAAGATCCAGATGATGAGTACCGGCGCGACCCACGAAACCCTGGAAATCGGCGTGGTCTCCCCAGAGCCGACGAAGACCAAGGGGCTCGGTGTGGGCGAGGTTGGCTACATCATCACCGGTGTGAAGGACGTCCGCCAGTCCAAGGTGGGCGATACGATCACTTGGGCCGTCAACGGCGCGGAAACCCCGCTGAAAGGCTACCAAGAACCGACCCCGATGGTGTACTCCGGCCTGTTCCCAATCAGTGCCGACCAGTATCCGGACCTGCGCGAGGCTATCGAGAAGCTGCAGCTCAACGATGCCTCCCTGACCTTCGAGCCGGAGACTTCCGTGGCCCTGGGCTTCGGCTTCCGCTGTGGCTTCCTGGGCCTGCTGCACATGGAGATCACCCGCGCCCGCCTGGAGCGCGAGTTCGACCTGGACCTGATCTCCACCGCACCTTCCGTGGTGTACCGCGTGGTCAAGGAGGACGGTAGCGAGGTGCTGGTGCGCAATCCTTCGGACTGGCCGGGCGGCAAGATGCGTGAGATCTACGAACCAATCGTGAAGATGACCGTGATCGTGCCGGCGGAGTTCCTGGGCGCGACGATGGAGCTGTGCCAGTCCAAGCGCGGCCAGATGGGCGGCATGGACTACCTTTCCGAGGATCGCGTGGAGCTGCGCTACACCATGCCGTTGGGCGAGATCATCTTCGACTTCTTCGACCAGCTGAAGTCCCGCACCAAGGGCTACGCCTCCCTGAACTACGAGGAGGCCGGCGAGCAGCTCGCCGACCTGGTGAAGGTGGACATCCTGCTGCAGGGCGATCCGGTGGATGCGTTCAGCGCCATTGTCCACCGCGAGAATGCCCACTGGTATGGCAACAAGATGACGGTGAAGCTCAAGGAGCTCATCCCGCGCCAGCAGTTCGAGGTTCCGGTACAGGCCGCCATTGGCTCCAAGATCATTGCCCGCGAGAACATCCGCGCTCTGCGCAAGGACGTTCTTTCCAAGTGCTACGGCGGCGACGTGTCGCGTAAGCGCAAGCTGCTGGAAAAGCAGAAGGAAGGCAAGAAGCGCATGAAGGCCATCGGTTCGGTTTCTGTGCCGCAGGAGGCGTTCGTTGCTGCTCTGTCTACTGACGCCGACTAGATCTGCCGACTAGATTTATTGACGCCCACTAGGCTCAGCCGAGCTGGCGCACCGCCGCGGCCAGGCGGTTGATCTCGCTTAAGGAGAGCTCCTCGTCCGCGTGGGCGTTGCAGTAATCCAGCAGGGTATATCCGGTGAGCTGCAGTTGGTTGTGCTTGGCCCACATGTTGCGCGCATAGGGCGAGTTGTTGTTGATCATCTTCATCATGTGCTTGCGCTCGCTGAGCAGCTCGAACTGCAGATCGCGGCGCGCGTAGAGCGCGCGGTCCGGCGGGTTCATCAGCAAAGCGCCCAGCAATGCACCCATCGCCGCTTCGCAGTGGCCTGCAAGGCGGCGGTGGTAGTGGGCGTCCGACGTAGTGCGCCACAGCCACAAGAAGATAAACGAGCAGATAACCGCAACACACACCTCGGCGAGGCGGTCGATAACCACGTCGCCGAGTGGGCGGGCGAGAGAGTTGCCCATCATCAGTGCCATGGGTGTGGTGAAGATGACGGTGAACGCATAGTTCTTGACGATGAAGAACTCGGCGGCGAATTGGCAGGCAGCCAGCAAGAATAGCAGGGGGAGGCCGCCGATCTGGAAGGCATGGGCGATGGCGAACAGGCCAATGCCCAGCACGGATCCTAGGAGTCGGTGGACGCCGCGGATGGTACCGGGGATCTTCTCCGGACCCCACTGCAGGATCAGCAGGGCGGTGATCACTCCCCAGTCGGGGCGGTCCAGGCCCAACCAGATAGTGATGGCACAAGAGACCAGGCTCGCCAGCACGACCTTTTCCATGCTGAGCTCCGCATGGCTGTGGATGTTGAGCGAACGGCCGAAGCGGTACTTCACTGAAGGCTTGTGGTGCGGGATGGCGGTACGGGTGGGGTCGACCATGCCGTTGGTATCGGAGAAGTCCTCGTCCGTATCCACGTAGCCTGAGTGCGCGCTGGCGGACATAAGTTTCTGGCGGGCCTGCTGCACCTGCACCACCAGGTCACGCTGCGATTCGCGGACGACCCTGCCGCCGGAGACGATGCCCGCGCCCATAAGCGCGGTCCATGCCTCGGAGAGGGAAGTGCGGGCCAGGTAGTAGTTGCCGGGGGTTGGATCTTCGGCGAAGTCCGCCACTGCGTCGTTGAGGGTGCGGATGGCGCGCTGCTCCGGGCCGCGCGGATTAAACAGGGCGGGGAACATGCCGACAATGATGGCGACGAACGCGCCGAACAGGGCCCAACCGCCGATGGCTAGCGGGTTGAGGTCGTTGCGGGCGATCATGGTGGCACCGCCGGAGACCATGACGATGAAGAAGCCGCCCGGTGGCGGCAGGCGCAGTGCATTCTGGGCGTAGGTGAACACGCCGGAGAGGAAGGTGCAGTACACGCCGGCGATGAGTAGCCACCAGTGCGAGCCGCCGGAATCCATGTGCTCCCACATCATCTTGCCCAGCCAGGCGGCGATAGTAGGGCAGGCGGCCAGCAGAATGGCGGAGAACGCCATCACTTTCAGACGGGTGCGGTACGGCAGGTTGCCGCCGTAGATGACGGTGAACGCGCCGCCGGCAACCAGCAACATTGCGTCGGTATGACCCAGTGACCAGGCGATCGTGCCCGGGATCAGCAACGACAGTGCCGCTCGCAGTCCACCGGCCCAGCCCGAGGCCTTCGAGTTGAAGGTACTGAACAGCTCCCACGCGCTCGGGCGCTGGGGGATGGGGAACTCCGCGGGGTTACGC